>CANRHV010000035.1 GCA_947630505.1 uncultured Monoglobus sp.
TATATCGCAGGTCGAGGTTCCTATTATCATAAGCATTTTTCCGGCCTCTGTAACTCCGACAGCGGGGAGCGCCACGTGCGCGTCAACATTCGCGACCGCGACCGCTGTGCCTTCTTTGAGGCCGGTCAGTTTCGCCATCTTTGGAGTTATCTCTCCCGCCTTTGAGCCGATCGGCGTGATCTCGCAGCCGATTTTTTCATCGACAAAGTTTTCAAGTTTCGGATGGAGCGACTTAAAAAAGCTGTTCGGCGGAAATCCCTCAGACTTGCTCCAGAGCGCCTTGTATCCCGCGGTGCAGCTGTTTCTGGTCTCGCGGCCGGTGAGCTGCCATACCACCCAGTCGCCCGCCTCGATGAACTTATCCATCGCGTCGTATATCTCGGGGGCTTCCTCGGCGATCTGCCATGCTTTGGGGATCATCCATTCGGATGAGATCTTGCCGCCGTATCTTGAGAGGAAATTCTCATCGGATTTTTTTGCGATCTCGTTCAATTTATTGGCGTACTTCTGCGCCGCGTGATGTTTCCAGAGCTTCACATAGGCGTGGGGATTTGACTTGTACTCATCCATAAAGCAGAGCGGCGTTCCGTCGGATTTTACCGGAAGCACGGTGCAGGCGGTAAAGTCGATGCCGAGGCCGATAATATCGTTTTTGTCGACTTCGGACTGTTTGATGACATCGGGAACTGTGTGTTTTAGCACGTCAAGATAATCCTGCGGATGCTGAAGCGCCCAGTCGTCGCCAAGCTTTGTGGTGCCGTCGGGCAGATATTCATACATTACCTCATGAGGATACTCATATACCGACGAGGCGAGCTCCACCCCGTTTTCGACGTCAACAAGAACGGCTCTGCCCGACAGTGAGCCGTAATCAATGCCGATTGTGTATTTCTTACCCATAGGTATCACTCCTTCAAATGAAATTATTAATTATATTATATATAAAAAATATACATAAATCAAGTATAATTAATAATAATTTACGTTGTTTACAAATAATTTTTGTTTATATACTCAATTATTGCTTCACGATCGTTGCTCAGTTTTTCTGATATTACTTTATCCAGAACGTCATCGAGGACCTGACCGATATCGGGACCCGAAAATCCGAGGCTCATGATGTCTCTGCCGTTTACACTTAAATCTTTCAGTGTGAAGCAATCTTTTTCGGCGATGATCTCCTCGGCCAGCCTTGCGGTCTTGTTAAGCTCTTCTATGCGATTCTTTCTGACATGCTCCGCCTGCGCCGAAACATCGGCAAGCTTGATTTTTATAAGCATGTCGAATATCGCCTTGCCGTCTTTAAACTCAGCGTCGAGCTTTGCCAGTCTGCGCCTCACGCTCTTTTTGGTCGGCGCGGTCATATCTCCGTGATGCGCGGCAAGATATACCGCCGTGTCTTTTGTGAGGTTATCGGCCTTTAGCCTTGTGAGCGCCGTTTCCGCAAGCCTTCCCGAGAGAGCCCCGTGATTATAAAAATGGTCGATCACCTCGCCATCCTGCATAATCTCAGAGCTGTGCGTCCCGGGCTTTCCGCTGTCGTGAAACAGCGCCGCAAACCGCAGCGCGGATTCGGGCGGAACATTCTCAACGGCATGTATCGTGTGCTCCCACACGTCATAGCAATGATAGGGATTTCGCTGCGGAAAATCAAACATCGGCTCGATCTCCGGGATAACACGCGCGAAAACATCCCTGTACTCTTTCAAAACAGGGGCTATATGCTCTCCGCATATTATCATTTTAAGCTCGGCGTAAATTCTTTCATATGAAACATTTTTGAGCAGCTCAGCATGCTTTTTTATTGAAGCGGACGTGCTTTCCTCTATATCAAAACCGATGACCGAGGCAAACCTGAGCCCCCGCAGTATGCGCAGGGAGTCTTCTGTAAAACGCTTGTCCGGCTCGCCGACGCAGCGGATTATCCCGGCTTCTATATCGTGACTGCCATCAAATGGGTCGATTATACTGTCCGATACGCAGTCATAGGCTATGGCGTTGATCGTAAAATCGCGCCTTGAAAGATCGTCTTTTATGTCGGACACAAACTCCACCGAATCGGGCCTCCTGTTATCGGTATAGCTGCCGTCGGTCCTGAATGTGGTGATCTCATATGGCGCGCCGCACGCTATAACGGTCACGGTGCCGTGCTTGATACCCGTGTCGATTATTTTGTAATCCGATTTATCAAGAGCCCGCTTGACCTGCTCCGGCTTGGCGGAAACGGCGGCATCCCAGTCCTTCGGAATTTTTCCCATGAGACTGTCGCGCACGCAGCCGCCAACCGGATACGCTTCATATCCCGCCTCATTGAGCGCGGTGATAATACGCCCGAGCGCTTCGGGAACGCTTATCCGGCTCACTGCTCCGCGATATAGGCGCGGCTTATAACAATAGGCTCGGTGGGTGTGCCGCCCTCGGGCCCGACCCTGCGAACGCTCAGAAATCCGTCGACAACGTCCATGCCGTCGATAACCTTGCCGAACGCGGCGTATTGGCCGTCAAGAAAATCGGCGTTATCGTAGCAGATGAAAAACTGACTGCTGGCCGAATTCGGATTCATAGCGCGCGCCATCGAGACAACGCCTCTGGTATGGCTGAGAGTGTTGTCAGAAAATCCGTTCATCGCGAACTCTCCGGGAATATTCTCGCCGCTGCCGCCTGTGCCGTTTCCGTTGGGACAGCCGCCCTGAGCCATAAATCCGTCGATCACGCGGTGGAATGTCAGACCGTCATAAAATCCGTTTGTCACAAGATCAATGAAGTTTTCCACGGTCTTGGGCGCGTACTCGGGATACAGCTCTATCGTGAACTCACCGCCTTTTTCCATCTCGAACTTTACAATGCTTTTCTCACTCATGATTATTACCTCACTTTTTTATTGCTCGGCGGACTCGGCCGCCTCTTTTGCCATTTTTATCACGCTGTCGAAGTTGAGCATCTCGGCCGCGTTTTCAGCGATTTTTATATCCGACTGCGCCTTCCAGTAATTCCTGAGCTCGTACGCGCCGCAGACACGCTTGATCGTGTGATAGCCGTAATCCGACTTGACTATGTCGCTTATTTGGTCTATGCCGAGCGAAAACGCCGCGTCCTCAAACGAGCTTACCATTTCTCCGCGCGTAAAGGTATAGACGTAATTCTTATCTTTCTGTGAATCCTCGTTATACTCGCTCATAAGCGCGGTGAAATCCTCGCCGCTTTTCGCTCTTTGATTTACCTCGGCCGCGATCGTCATCGCGTCGCCCTTTGAGGTATCGTTCAGTATCAGTATCTGGCGCACCGACGCCCCTCTGTCGTCCGCGTAGCCGGAGAGAACCGACGGGTCGGATATATATCTTGTCGGATTTTTTTGAAAATCCTCGGCAACGTCGTCAAAAACAGCTATGTTAGTATATACTTTTTTATACTGTTCCGCGCCGCTAATTCCCAGCGCGTTGGCGGTTTTCTTAAATCCGTCCTCGCCGCTCCTTTCGATCGCGTCGTCAACAAGATCGGAGGCTGTCTTTTCGGCCTCCGAAACCGAATATCCCGCCTCCTGCGCCTTTTGCCTGAAGGCAGTGTCCGCGACCGCGTCGGCTATGGCTGTTTCGGTTACCTTCTCGGATATCGGCTTGCCGCCCGCTCCGCTGCTCCAGTCAAATGTCGAAAAATCCGCGTTGGGGTCCGCGGCATACATTTGAACGACCGCCTCGTTATAGATATAGTAGCCAAAGTCCTCGGGCTTCAGCTCCTCGCCGTTCACGACCGCGACTACTCCGTTTGGAAGATCGGCTCCGCTTTCGGCGCTCTCAGCCGCCGAAGCGGAAGGAGCGGAAACTTCGCTGCGTTCCGACGCTGTTTGCGTTTTATTACGCTCGGTCAGGGCGCCGCTGTCGGTGGCGGTTTTTCCGCATCCCGCGAGAGCCAGACACAGACAGACCGCCGATATGAAAATCATTTTTTTAAAGCGCATTTGATCACCTCAAATTATTTGCTACTTACTTTGAGCAAATCCGTTAAATTCGTTAAACAACGTTTCCTCGGTTTTTCTCATAAACACCGTGACCTCGCTGCCGCTGAACGAAAGCTCAATAAATATTTTTCCCGCGCACTCGCCTATAAGGTTGGCTTTTATTATCAGTATATTTTCACCGCACCAGCCCGCCGAGGCCGCGTAAGGGCAGTTATATTTTACAAATCCGCCGAATCTCAGCTCGCCGAAGCCGAATCCGATGCTTTGTATACCGTCGGAAAACTCAAGGTTTATCGAGCCGCTGTCCGAGTTCGCGACTATGCGCATGGCTTTGAGCCCGGGCTTATTGTCGGCAAATTCATATATTTTGTCGATATCATATGTATCTTTATTTTCAAGCGGCATGACCGCGAGGTTTTTTTCAAGCGCCGGCAAATCCGTAGGCTCAAGCTTGCCGTCCAAGGTGTCATACACCTCGTCGAAAAACGCGTCGAATATGCGCTGGATTCCGCCTTTTCTGTCGGTCAGATCGGCTGTTGTAACAAAAATCAAATCTTTTTCCGGGAAGCAGACCGCGAGCTGACCCGCAAGACCGTACATCATAAAGCCGCCGCGCTGTGTGCGCCATATCTGATATCCGTAGCCCTGCTGCTCGGCGGGGAAATATCCTTTGGCATGGTTCGGCACTTGAAACGAGGTCATCTCCTGCACGTATCCGGCGGTCAAAAGCCGCTTTTCGCCCGAGACGCCGCCGTGCATCAGCATGTCGGCAATAATAAGCAGGTCATATGGAAGCGCCAGCAGTCCGGAACCGCCTTGGCTCACGCCCTCGCCGTCGGGGATAAAATACGCCTCATCCGAGATCATCAGTCCCTTATCGCGCACATAGTCGATAAGGCGCTTTCCTGTCCGTTTTTCAACCAGAGCCGCCAAAACGTGTGACGCGCTCGTGTCATACGAGAAGACCGTACCCGGCTTGTGCGACGGAGTTTTTGTGAAAAAGCTCTTGACCCAACCTTTGCCGCTGTATTTGTCATAGGTCGTGCCGTCGTGAGGCGTCGTCATAGTGAGCATGTGGCGTATCGTCGTCTCGCGGAGATACGGATGAGCGCCTTCCTCGGGAATAAACTCCGGGAAATAATCGCATATCTTGTCGTCAAGCCCGATATCCCTGTCAAATATCATCATTCCGATCGCGATCGCCGTCAGGCTCTTGCTTATGGAAAACATGCGGTGGAGCGAGTTTTTGCCGTAAGGCTCGTAATATCCCTCAAAAACCAGCTTTCCGCCGCGCATAATAAGAATGCTGTGCATATCAAGCTCGTCTTTTTCAAGCCTTTTTATAAATCCCTCTATGCCTTTCGGGCTGATGCCGACGCTTTCGGGCGCCGCCTTTTCAAACTTCATTTTAATCACTTTTATCCCTGTCCTTTACTTAAATTTGCAATTAATAAATATTAACATAAAGAACAGTTGTTGTCAATAAAAAAAACTTCATAAAAACACATGATCAAAACGCGGAAATTTCGGCTTGCCCGATAGGTCGGCAATATTTAAAACCTCCCTCTTTATTATAGAGGGAGGCAAGAGTATATGTCCCCGTTTACCGGGGGATGGTAGTAGGGAGGTTGGCTTTTATAATCATCGAGGCGTTGTTGCTGATAGTGCCGAAATTTTCCTCAAAAAGCACCCAGCTGTTTGTTTCCTCATCAAGATAATATTTCTTGTCGTTCAGAATCTGAGAATTATCGCCTTCTATCGTTGCCGCTCCGTCCCATATAATGCGCGGATCGGAAACGTTCGTGTCAAACATGACCGCCTCGATTCGGTCGTCTCTATAGCCTTCTCTGTATATAACATAATATTTTGAGCCGCTGTCGGGAAGTTTCGGGTAGTCGTCAATATACGCGCATCTTGAGACATCGTCCCAGCTTACCTTGTATCCGAGCGTCTCACTCAAAAACCTGAGCGGTATCATAGTGCGGTCGCGGCACAGCTCGGGAGCGGCATCAAGTGTAAAGTCTTTTCCGTTTACAACGGCTATATCGCTGCCCAAAGTGAACGAAATCACGCGGCTTTCGTCATATGCCGTCGCTGTCTGTGTAAAGTCATTCCAGTTTACACTTAGATCGAGCGCCTCAAATATCTTTCGCATCGGAACAAGCGTGCGGTCGCTCACCAATATGGGGTCAACGTCAAATTCCAAGAACTCTCCGTTCAATGATACCAGTATTTTATCAAGGCTCTCGTCTGTATCGGCGGGCCAAAGCGGCTCGTGCCAGGTTTTTTCGTCCACGCTGAACAGACGCTTTCCGCTTTGCAGCGTTACCGTGCATTTGCCGTCGCTTTCAACAGCTTTCAGCGGAAACTCGTCAAAGTGGCTTTTTCCGGTGTAACAAAAATTATTGTCCAGGAAATATATGTCGCTGCCCACAGTTTTAAAGTTTCCCTGAAAATTCGGGTTCGCGTCCCACGCTTTAAAACGCAGCATATAACCTCTGTTGGTCTTTGTCACCTCGAAATTATCGAGGTTGCCCGACAGCAGTTCCTTAGTCGCGTCGTCCGCCTTTTGGCTGTATTCGTCAAAATATTTGTTGTATATGGTGTCATAATCCGGGAGCATGGTTCTGTAGCTCGTCAAAAATGTCATATTTGGCTTTGCGTCGGAAATTCTGAAAGCGTTTGTCACTCCGCCTAAGTAATTTACCGGGAGCAGCGTCTCAAGCGTGAACTCGGTCGTACTGTGCGGCGGCAGCTCGGCATAGGCGCAGGTGTCTGTCACAATATTTGTGCCGTGTCCGCCTTTGGCTATGATCGGATGCTCTTGCCCGCGCCAAAGGCTGCCGTCCTTATTCTTCATGGTGACGATAATATCGGCCGCAGTCGACGCGTCATAGTTAAAATATCTCGTCTTTTCTCCGTTATTTGTGATCTTGAGATTATACCTCGTGGTGACGCCGTAGTTTCCCATGCTGCAGCCGAAACCTTGATTGTCCTTTTCGGGGGACAGCTCATAATTCGGGATATAATTTTCCTTTGAAAATCCCGACTCTGACACATATTCGCGGGTATCGCTGTGCCGCGTGTCAAATATCCATGTGTCGCTTTGCCTATCTTTAGGCACGTTTGAGCCGTAGAATTCAAGCTTTGACGGGTCGTAATACTTAAACGCCAGCATGTCGGATTCGGCGGTGGTATACTTTGCCCATATATCATCCTGCGGATTTAAATTCGTGACCCAGGAGTTTAAAACGACCTCGTCGGGTGTGTACTGGTTTTTGAATTTGACGGGAAGATACTCTCCGTCGGCTGTCGTGTCGTCTATCTCGTATTCAAGCTCGGTCTCGACCTCGGGCAGACTGTCTGCCACGCCCTTTAAGCATCTGTCTCTGAGATATGAGCCGAACGCGACGTTATCTCTGTTAAAATCAGAGCGGTCTCCGATTTTTCCGTCCTTTGAGCGGAGCTCCGCAACGTTCATATCGACTTTTCCGGAAAGCAGCTCGGTGTCGGCCGTCATAAATAGCGGCAGTATCATGGCGCACGCCGAATAGTTGTCGATAAACTCGCTGAGCCAAACCGTCTCTCCCTTTTTGATGCTGACGGTTTTGGGCGAATAGCCGCTGTTTTTAAACACAACGTCGGAATTCAGCATATAAATATCGTGGTCTGCCATAGTTGCGACAGCATTTTCCGCGCCCCATGTGGGAAAAACGTATTTCATGTTTCCGCCATCGTCGAGATATCTTTTGACCTTAGGCGTCTCAAACGCGGCTCTGTTTATCCTGAGGACCGAGTCCTCTTTCGCGGTTATCTCAAGATCAAGCTCGACGTCAAACCCGAGGCCGTAGGGATTATAGCTTTCGTCATAGCCGTAGGTGTAATTGATATGCGACAAATATATGTAATACCTGTCTGGCGTTAAGTCGAGGTTTGACATGGTGTATCTCGGATTCGGATTTGACGAGTCGGCAAGATACTCTCTGAATATACCCTCCGTGTTGTTGCAGTATATAAACTTTCCGCCGCCGACGGGCTCAAAATATAATTCCGCGGGTTTTAATTCTTCCGCGCGGCATATACTTGACAAGCCCGGCATAAACAGTATAATAGATAGTATAAAGGCCGTGAACACGGCCGCTTTGGGAAACGGGATCTTAATAAATTTTGTTATCATATAATTCAGTCCTTTCGGATTTTGTCCTTATGTTTTATATGACGACAAAACGCAAGATTTTGTTCCCAAAATTTCAAAAAAATTTTTACACGGAGAAATATTATGGCTGTGACTATTGCTCTCGCGGGGAATCCCAACTGCGGAAAAACCACGATATTTAACGCTCTGACGGGCTCCGACCAGTATGTTGGAAACTGGCCGGGCGTCACCGTTGAAAAAAAAGAGGGACGGCTGATCTATGATCCCGAGATCACGATCGCCGATTTGCCCGGTATCTATTCGCTCTCGCCCTACACACCCGAGGAGGTCGTGGCGCGCAATTATCTTATAAAATCACCGCCCGACGTTATTTTAAACATACTGGACGGCACAAACATTGAGCGAAATCTCTATCTCACGACCCAGATCCTGGAGCTCGGAATACCGGTCGTGGTGGTTATCAACATGGCGGACGTTATAGAAAAACGCGGCGATGTCATTGACCTGAAAAAATTTTCAAAGGCTCTGGGCGGATGCCCGGTGTTTGAGACGTCGGCGCTCAAGGGCGGTGGTCTCAGACGCGCGATAGACGCCGCGGCGGAACTGGCGGGAAAACCGTCAAACGTTAGGCCTCTCGGCTTTTCGGCTCCCGCCGAGGAGGCGGTTCTCGCAATAAAAAAACTGATTCCCGACGCGCCCAAGACTCAGAGACGTTTTTTTGCCGTGAAGATCTTTGAGCGCGACGAGCGGCTCAACGAGCTTATAGGCGATGTTCCGCAAAACGACAAAATAGAAAATATAATCAAAAAAACCGAAAAGAAAATGGCCGACGACAGCGAGAGCATAATAATAACCGAGAGATACGCGAAAATCTCGTCAATCATCAAGCAATGCTATGTTAAACGCAGGATAGGCGACAAGGTCTCAGAGCGGATAGACAGCGTGCTCACAAACAGATTCGCCGCTCTGCCCGTTTTCGCAGTCGTTATGTTTCTGATGTATTACGTCTCGGTGACCTCGCTGGGTGCGATGTTTTCGGGCATAATCGAAGACAATATTTTCGGCGAGTCGGGAATCGTTCCGGTGGCGCTTCGCGCTTTTCTGACTAATATCGGCACGCACGAGGCGCTGATCTCGCTTATAATCGACGGAATCATAGCGGGCGTCGGCTCGGTTTTAAGCTTTGTTCCGCAGATCATGCTGCTGTTTATCTTTATGGCGTTTCTTGAGGACTGCGGATACATGTCACGAGTGGCCTTCATAATGGACGGAATTTTCAGAAAAATCGGGCTTTCGGGCAAGTCGTTCATTCCTATCATAATCGGAACCGGCTGCGGCGTGCCCGGGATCATGGCATCGCGCACAATCGAAAACACAGCCGAGCGGCGGCTCACGATAATCACCACGACTTTTATACCGTGCAGCGCGAAGCTGCCAATGATAGCGCTGTTTTCGGGCGTGTTTCTCGGCGGCGCGTGGTGGGCGGCTCCTCTTTCGTATCTGATCGGCGCGCTGGCTATCATAGTATCGGGCCTGATACTCAAAAGAACCAAGCTGTTCTCGGGCGACTCGACCCCGTTTATTATGGAGCTTCCGCCCTATCATCTGCCTATTCCGAAAAACGTTTTCAAAAGCATGTGGAACCGCGTATCGTCATTCGTGAAAAAGGCGGGCACCGTTATACTTCTCTCTGCCGTTGTTATCTGGCTTTTGTCAAATCTCGGCTTCAGCGGCGGCAGGTTCGGCTTTACCGACGATTTCTCAAAGTCTATCCTGTCATACATAGGACAAGGTTTCTCTTGGTTCTTCGTGCCTCTCGGTTTTGGGAACCGCGAAGCCGCGGTGGCCGTGCTCTCGGGGCTTATCGCTAAAGAAAACGTCGTCAGCACCCTCGCCGTGCTGTACTCGGGCACCGACCTGAGCGCGGCGCTGAGCAGCGCTTTCACGCCCGTTTCGGCGTTCGCGTTCCTGATATTCAATCTGCTGTGCGCGCCCTGCGTCGCGGCAATGGCCGCTATTGCCAGAGAAATGTCAAGCAAAAAGTGGACGGCTTTCGCGCTGGCCTATCAGACAGGATTTGCGTATATAATCGCCTTTCTGATATACCAAATAGGATCTCTATTCTGAATATAATTTAATATAAAATAAATAAAGTTAGGAGGTAATTTTAATGGCAATCTACAAATGCGCGGTATGCGGCGCGATTTTTGACGAGGAGAAGGAAGGCAAATCAATATCCGAAATATCGGTCTGCCCCGTTTGCAAACAGCCCGCGTCAAATTTTGTTTTGGCCGAGGACGCAAAGCCCGCGCCCGCTGCCGCGTTTGAGGGCGATCTCGCCTACGATCCCGCATATTTTCGCGCCGGCAACGACAGCCGCTACATGGACGAGATACACCAAATGGCGGTCAGCGGCAAGTACATCAGCGCCGCGATGGGCACACTTCTTCCGCTGCCGTCGTGGGACGATATCTTATTGCTCGGCGCGCAGCTAAACCCGCCGCCCATGAGCGACGGAGACGATATTGACACAAAGACCGTTATCGGCAAGCACGCAAAGCACCCGATGGTTCTTGAAGGTCCGGTATACATTTCCCACATGTCGTTCGGCGCGCTCTCAAAAGAGGTCAAAATCGCGCTGGCTAAAGGCTCCGCCGCGACGAAAACCGCCATGTGCAGCGGCGAGGGCGGGATTCTGCCCGAGGAAAAGGCCGCGGCATACAAGTACATATTTGAGTACATACCCAACAAATATAGCGTGACCGATGAGAATCTAAAAACATCCGACGCGATCGAGATCAAGATAGGACAAGGCACCAAGCCCGGCATGGGCGGCCACCTTCCCGGAGAAAAGGTGACGCCCGAGGTCGCAAATATTCGCGGCAAGAAAACGGGCGAGGACATCCAAAGCCCAAGCAAATTTCCCGAGATCAATTCAAAAGAGGATCTAAAAGCAATGGTGGACATGCTGCGCGAGCGCTCGGACGGCAGACCGATAGGAATAAAGATAGCCGCGGGCAGAATAGAGCGCGATCTTGAGCACTGCGTGTACGCAAACCCCGATTTTATCACGATAGACGGCCGCGGCGGCGCCACCGGCTCAAGTCCTCTGCTGCTCCGCGATTCGACGACCGTGCCCACGATATATGCGCTGAGCCGCGCGAGAAAATATCTTGACTCGGTCGGCTCGGACATAGCGCTTGTTATCACGGGCGGGCTTAGAGTATCGTCCGACTTCGCGAAGGCTCTGGCTATGGGAGCCGACGCTGTGGCAATAGCCAGCGCGGCGCTTATTGCGGCGGCCTGTCAGCAGTACAGAATATGCGGCAGCGGAAATTGCCCTGTGGGCGTCGCCACTCAGGACCCCGAGCTGCGCAGGAGGCTCAATGTCGACGCGGCGGCGCAGAGAGTGGCAAATTTCCTGAATGTCTCGCTTGAGGAGCTTAAAACCTTCGCGAGAGTTACCGGACATAAGTCCGTGCATGATCTGTCGCTTGACGATCTTATCACGATCGACGAGGATACCGCCAAATACACAGGCATCGCTCACGGCGGACTGCCGACCAAAACAACTGATATAAACAAACAAAAGGAGACAAAATCAATGAAAAAATATAAATGCAAAGTATGCGGAGAAATTTTTGAGGTTCCCGAGGGAACCGAGCCCGTCTGTCCGCTCTGCAAATCGACGGGCGATAAGCTTGAGGAGATCACAGACGCGCCCAAATCGGGAAAATACGCGGGAACCCAGACCGAGAAAAATCTGCATGAGGCGTTCGCGGGCGAGTCGATGGCGCGCAACAAGTACACTTATTTCGCCTCGATAGCCAAAAAAGAGGGCTACGAGCAGATGGCGGCGCTGTTTTTAAAGACCGCCGAAAATGAGAAAGAGCACGCCAAGCTGTGGTTTAAAGAGCTTGACGGTATCGGAAACACGCCAGAAAATCTCAAAGCGGCAGCCGACGGCGAAAACTACGAGTGGACCGATATGTACGAGGGATTCGCGGTTACCGCCGATAAGGAAGGTTTTCCGGAGCTCGCCAAAAAATTCAGAATGGTCGCGGCGATAGAAAAGCACCACGAGGAACGCTACAGAGCCTTGCTCAAAAATATCGAAACCGCGCAGGTGTTTGAAAAAAGCGAGGTCAAGGTGTGGGAGTGCAGAAACTGCGGACATATCGTTGTCGGCACAAAGGCGCCCGAACTTTGCCCGGTATGCCTTCATCCGCAAAGCTATTTTGAGATCAACTGTGAGAATTACTGATACTTTATATATAAAAGCTCCGCCGATTAAGCGGAGCTTTTGCTTTATCTTTTGGCGCTTATCTCATGCAGACAATATTTGCAAACATATTTTTTTCTGTATTTTACGGCTATGTCATCCTCGGTGCCGCAAAAGGCGCAGGCGGGATTTTTTCTCTCTATTATCAATCGGTCGCCGTCCATATACATGTTTACCTCGACGGCCCCCGTGTCCTTGTCGAGATTGACCGGATCCTCAAGCTTGCGCAGCATCAGCTCTCTGCGCATCTCTTTGGGAACGACAAGCCTGCCGTTTATATCCATATCTCTGCTGATAGCTTTTTTCATATATTGATCCTCCGAAAAATAAATTTCTCAAAGTATATCACAGTTTAAAAATTTTGTCAATTTATAGTGTAAAATTTTATTTCGGGATTTTCAATAAAAACGGCGGGCGATGTTCCGATAAAATCATTATATTGCGTCTCGGTCAGGAAATTCATTTTCGCCCGCTTTCTGAGCTCGAATACATCTGCGCCTTCGGCGTACAGACGTTTTATGATCTCCCTGAGACTTTGCTCAAAATGCCCGCTCCCGCTTCGGGATATATTTCCCGAGGCGTCCCGCGGACAGGCAAGGCGCAGACTTATATTTCCGTATATGCAGCCGTTTTCAATGCGGGAACGCGCTTTTGCTCTGCATTTTCCTCGGATATAGTACGGCTCGCTGTCCGACGTTTCGAAAAATATCGGCTCGTCGGTTTTTCCGAGCGCGGTGTTTAAAAGACTGCACTCATCGCCGCCGAGATATATCGGAGGCGCGCCGACGGGAAAAAGCAGACCTCCGCTCAGTCCGCTTTTGTTTACCTCCGCTATGCGCGCCGAGCCGCCCAAGGCGGTCACAAACTCCAGCAGATTTGTTTCAAAGCTGACAACTGCCGACTTTTCGGAAAATAAAAGTTCGTAATATCTGGCGGGACTTTCCTCCATCGCGGGCTCGACCGACGTCAAATACTCTCTTGAATTTTCAGCGGCGCACAGCTTTGTCTCGGGTCTGACCTCGTCGGCGCTCAAAAAACTTTTGCATATTTCCTCAGCCTCTGTCGGGCCTATGCTCAGCAAGTCATTCGAGATCACCAGAAGTTTCATGTGTGACAAAACCGCTGACTTGCCGAGATATAACTTTGATTTTTCAAGCGCCTCAAAAATATTTCGCGCTCCGACAGTTATATTGCTGACAGCCTTTTTTTCGGAACCGCCGCCGCTTTCATCATCAGTCTCTTCCGACGTTTCATCGCTTGTGTCCGACCCGTTTTTAAGAGGATTTGAAAACTGGAGCGTAAAGTTATAGCCCTCGGCGGCATCTGCAGGATCTACGCCCGCCGCTATGATATAAGCGGTGTTTTCAACATCGCGCGCGTCTCCGCAGCCCGCGAGCGGGGTTATAATTATAGCGCAGAGCAGAACAGCCGCGGCGCTTTTACCTAATTTTTTGCCGCGGAATCCTAAGCCCGCGAGCAGTTTTTTGACCGCGATCAAAAGCGCCGATATATAAAGTATCGCCGACGCGGTCTTGATAATTATATAAAGCGCGTCTAGGCGCATGTTGAGGCGGCTCATTCCCGAAAAACCCGCCATGGTGCTCGGCAGGTCAGCGCCGCCGAGCGCGGCATATTCCGCGTTTATCGACAAAAACATAACGATATAGTATAAAGCGTAAAGCGCCGCTCCTGCTATCGCCGCTGCTAAAATATGCTTTGATTTTCGCTCTTCGTCAAACAAAAGCAAATACGTCGCGGGCAGAATTATCCCCGAAAACGCGAAAATATTCCTGAAAGCAGATAAAGCGACAGTTCTTCCTCCGTTTCCCAATATAGGAGCCGCGTTATAGACGTCACAGCGTGGTAGGGCGTTTAGGATAATAAAAATCAGGCCCGCGGCAATAACGGGAACGCACAGACCGTGCAGCTTAAACAGCGCTCCCTTGCCTCCCCGCGTTACGATAAACACAGCCGCGGCGAGAACGATAAGTATCAGTATCCAGGTTGTGTTTAAATACTCGCTTCGGCCGAGATCGTTTATCAGCGAGTATGAATAATAGATCGCCTCGCATATAAAATACGCCGCCAGAACAGCGAATAAAGGTTTTTTAACCGCTCGCCGCTCAATAATTTTGAGGAGCGCGTTCCGCAGCGGATATATCACTGACGCGATGATAAAAAAAAGCAAAGCGGATATAAACATCGTAAGAGCGGCGCCGCTGCCGTTTTCATACAGCAGAAATCCCGAATAATCGAGAAACAATTTTGTCGTAACGCAGTTTAGTATCAGACAGCTCAGATTAAAATTAAATCTTCTCATAAATATCAATCCTTATCGCCACTCTTATTATTTTTGTCATACTTCCACTTTCGGCTGATCTCGGGCTGCTTGATCTCGTCCTGCGGCATCAGCTCGGGCGGTCGCTTTTCCTTTTTCCAGATCGGCTTTACCAGCACAGACTCGGAGCTGTGCCCGCCCGCCCTGTAGCGGCTTAGAAACGGCACCCCGAAGGTCGTGGTGGACGCCAGCAGGCTGAGCGTGGCTATGACCGCGGCCGTGAGACCGGGCAATCCGAAAAAGTACGCGGCGAAAATATATATAAATTTAAGCACGCTGAGCGATCGCGACAGCGACAGCGTTGGGGTCGAAAACGAGCCTATGCCTCCCAGCGAGACGATAATTATCAGAAGCGGACTGACTATGCTGGCTTCGACCGCGGCCTGCCCCAAAATAAGACCACCGATTATACCGAGCGTGCTTCCTATCGGATTCGGCACCCTGACCGACGCCTCTTTGATAAGCTCAAACGACACTTCCATAAGCAAGAGCTCAAGTATCAAAGGGAACGGGACCTTTTCGCGGGTGGCTGATATAGCTATCAGCAGATCGGTGGGCAGCACTTCCTGATGATAGAGCATAACGGCTATAAACAGCGCGGACAGCAGCACCGACACGGCCATTCCGAACAGGCGCACCAGACGCATTAGATTCGCCTCGGGGACCCTGACATAGTTGTCCTCGGTGGCCTCGATAAGGTCCATTGTCGTGGTTGGCAATATCAGAGCGAACGGGCTGCCCTGCACCACGACCGCCACTTTTCCGTCCGCAAGCATCGCCGCCACTCTGTCGGGACGCTCTGTTTTTAGCGTGCGCGTCATCGGGAAATATGTTGAGTCCTCGATCATCATCTCAACGTCGCTTGACGAGAAAATATACTCTGTGTCGATACCTTTGAGCCGCCGCGTAACCTCCGCCACAATATCGGGATTTGCTATATCGCGAAGATACATCACGGCGCACGGGACCTTGTTGCTATTGCCGACCGGTATGTTGACGGCGGTAGTGCTTGGCGAGCGCAGTATCTTGCGCACAAGCGCTATGTTTGTCATAATCGACTCGGAGAACGCCTCCTGCGGCCCCGCGAGGCTGACCTCCTGCGTTGGCGCGTCCACGCCTCTGTTGTCCCACCCCTTGACATCTGCCGAAAAGCAGCAGGCGCAGCCGTCAATAAACACCGCGCAGTCGCCGAACGACACCTTTTGACCCACCTCGTCGTAGTCGTTAACTATCGAAAGCGGCGCAACCGAAATTATCCTTTCGGTCACGACCGCCCTGCGTCCGCGCTCTGACGCATCAAACTTATCGCAAGTCAAAAGCGAGCGCATAATATCGCGGTTTAAGTAGTTCTGATTCGTCATGCCGTCGTAGTATATCAAAAAACCGTCGGCTGTCCCGTTTTTGAACCCGATCTTAAACTCGCGCAGATTAAAGTCCATATTGTTCTCGGGGTCAAACATTTCTTTTATTATTCTTTTGTTTTCGGATATTGACGCGTTGATCACTTGTATCACCGAATATATTTTTGCCTTTGCTCCCATAATTATACATTTAGGTTGACTAATCCGAAAGTATTGTATATAATAAATATGTCCAAATATTGTAATGAAAGGAAGATATACATGAAAGTTTTATTGATCAACGGAAGTCCCCACGCGAAGGGCTGCACATACACCGCGCTCTCGATAGCGGCCAAGGAGCTCAACAAAAACGGCGTTGATACCGAGATTATTCAGGTCGGCGCGAAACCGATCGTCGGCTGTATCGGCTGCGGCGCGTGCGCGAAGCTCGGCAAATGTCAATTCGACAGCGACCCGGTCAACGAGACCGCCGCGAAATGCGCAGAGGCCGACGGAATAATCATCGGAACGCCCGTGCACTACGCGGCGTCATCGGGTGCTATAAAGTCATTCACCGACAGACTTTTCTACTCGGCGGGAAGCAAGCTTACATACAAGCCCGGCGCGGTTGTTGCAAGCTGCCGCAGAGGCGGCGCTTCGGCGGCTCTCGATCAGATGAGCAAGTATTTCACGATCAACCAGATGCCGGTTGTCAGCTCGAACTACTGGAACATGGTCCACGGCAACACGCCCGAGGAAGTAATGCGGGATGCCGAGGGCGTTCAGACAATGCGGCTGCTCGGCAGAAATATGGCGTGGCTCGTCAAAGCGATCGACGCCGCCAAGCAAAGCGGCATAAACCATCCCGACCCCGAGCCGAAAGAAAAAACCAACTTTATCAGATAATATCAGCATCTTGTCAAAGACCCGTGATCGGGTCTTTTTTATTTTATGCTTGACAAACAAATTCTTATAAAATATAATATACATTAACAGATATTGTAAATAGTCGGTTATTATCGAACATTGTTATGTCTGTTAAATAATTCGGCAGTGGTGAAATTATGTTATATATTTTTTTGGCAATTATTCTGATCGCTCTCGGCTTTATGATAGGGGCGGGAGTGTTGTTTATAAAAACCATACCGCGCAGCGGCAGCAGCGCGTCGGCGGCCAAAATGTCGGGCGGCTCATGGGACAAACACCGGGTTTTGCTTAAAGAGAGCCGTGAATGGCTGGACGCGGCCAAGTGCGAGAATATGAGCATTTTGAGCTTTGACGCGATAAAACTCGCAGGATTTTACTATCCTGCGGCAAATCCGAACGGCTGCCTGATAGCGGCCTTTAACGGCTATCGCTCGGATTCAAGAAGCCAATTCAGTCATATAACGCGATACTTAAACGGCCTCGGCTTTGACGTCGCTTTGATAGACGACAGGGCCCACGGCGAAAGCGGCGGAAAATATGTCGGTTTCGGAGCGCTTGACAGATATGACTGTAAAAAATGGGCCGAATATCTCAGCGAAAAATTCGGCGGCAAACGCAAGATATACTTATACGGCGTTTCCATGGGAGCGGCAACCGTGCTGATGGCGAGCGGGCTTAAACTCCCCGATTCGGTCAAGGGCATCATCGCCGACTGCGGCTACACGTCGGCATACGACGTGTTCAAGCATGTGTTAAACAAGTGGTATCATCTGCCGTCGTTTCCGCTCTTGCAGATATCGAATCTGTACTGCCGCGTTTTCGCAAAGTACGGCTACAAGGACGCGAGTTCGGTTGAGGCGGTCAAAAGCTCGACGCTTCCTCTGCTTGTTATGCACGGTGAAAACGACACGTTTGTGCCGTCTTATATGGCGCCCGAGATCTATGACGCGTCGAATTCAAAATACAAAAAGCTGTTGATAATAAAAAACGCGGCACACGCTGAGAGTTATTATATCGACACCGAAAGCTACAGAAAAGCCGTCGCGGAATTCATAGACAAGACAAAGAATTTATAATTTTAATAAGGCAAGGTGATTATTTTGGCTGAGAAAACAAAAACTTATCCCTTAACTCCGGCTCAAAAAATGCACTTTTACACACAGCTGCAATGTTCGGGACACCCCGAGGTACTCAACATAGGAACAAGCATTTTTATGAACGGCGAAATGGATTTTGAGGTTTTGCGCGACGCGTTTCTGAAATCATACGACAGGTACGAGGCCGCGCATATCAGATTCCGCAAGGACAAAAACGGCGATATATGCCAATACCTCTCGAGTGATCCGATGAACGAGGCCGAGTTTCTCGACTTCGCCGCATGGGGAAAAACTCAGGAGGAGGCCGAGGCGGAGCTCAAACGCCTGACAGCAATACCAATGGAACGCTTTGATTCCCAGATGTTTAGGCTTTATTACGTGAGAATGCCCAACGGCTACACCGGCGTGTTCTTTTTGGTCGACCATATGGCGTGGGATTCGTCGTCGATCATAGTGTTTATAAGCGACGTTATCGAAATATACTGCAACGCACTGTATGACACGCCGTACCCCAAGGACCTGCGCTCGTATATTCAGTCTCTCGAAAAGGACCTAAAATACGCGGGCAGCAAAGCCGAGGAGCGCGACAGGCAGTTCTGGGAGGAGACCGTGCTGTCGGACGAGCCTATATTCACCGATATTCTGGGCCCGTCAAGACTGGATAACGCCCGCAAGGAAACTGGCGATCCCGACAAGCGCAGCGCGAAGGTCACATCTCAGACAGTTGTGGCGGACATATGCAATTTCTCTCTTGAGGAGGAGCCTTCAAACAAACTTATGGAATACTGCAAACAAAAGAACGTTCCTATGGTATGTCTGCTGATCTCGGCGCTTCGTACTTACCTCTCAAAATTCAACAGATACGCCGAGGACATAAGCATAAAAACGACCGTGTCACGACGCGGCACCGTGCTTGAGAAAAAGAGCGGCGGTACAAGGATACACTTCTTCCCGTTCCGAATGAAGTTCAGCAACAGCATGAAGTATATCGACTCGATCAGAAAGATACAGGAGATGCAGAACAAAATCTTCAGGCACGCCAACTATGACCCAATAAAGCTTAACGGCGAGATCTGCAAGCGGTTCGGGAATCAGCCCGGCGAGAGCTACGATTCGGTCTCGCTCACGTATCAGCCCATGTCTTTCCGCGAGAGCAACGATATGCTCAAGGACATAGACTATGAGGCCAAGTGGCTGTCAAACGGAGTCGCGGCGCAGCCGTATTATCTGACGGTCATGCACAACCCCGAGACACGCGGTCTGGACTTTTTCTGGGAATACCAAAAAGACGCGGCAACGCCCGAGCAACTCGAGTACATCTACTATTACCTCTGCAAGATATTGTTCGAGGTGATCGAGGATGACGAGCGCACCATCAACGAAATAATAGAAACGGTATAATTTAATATAAGAAAGGTTGATAGATATGTTTGACGAAATCAAAGAGATAATTCTGGAGTACACCGAGACGGAGCCCGACGAGATCACCGAGGAATCAAAATTCATTGAGGACCTGGGAATGAACTCGTACAACATCATGTGCGCGGTCGGCGATCTTGAGGACGCTTTTGACATCGAGGTAAACGAAAGCGATGTCGCGGGGATGCGGACCCTGGGCGATGTTGTTGAGTACGTTAAGTCAAAGCAAGGCTGATTGGAGGGATAGTTTTGGACGGGATTAATTCGATAAAAGATATCGTGTACGACGCCGCCGAAAAATACGGCGACAACCCCTATCTCAGATACAAATCGGGCAGAGAGATCATTGACAAGTCGTTTAACCGCACCAGGAGAGACAGTGACGCTTTCGGCGCCGCGCTGCTGAAAAAGTTCGGAGACAAGCCGGTCCATGTGGCGGTGATCGGCGGAACGAGCTATGAGTGGATTATCACTTTTTTGGGAACCGCGATAAGCGGCAACGTTATAGTGCCTCTCGACAAGGAATCGGAGAGCATCGACGACATGATGCAAAGAGCGGACGTGAACGTTCTGGTATACGACGACGCGTATAAGGAAAAGGCGCTGAGCGCCGCGGTCAAATGTCCTAAAATCAAGCTTACTCTCAATATGAGAGACGAGCTGTATAATTTTATAAAGACCTTTGACGGGAAAGCCCCGAACAAGGACATCGACTGCGACAAGATGTGCGCCATTCTTTACACGTCGGGAACCACGGGAAAGAGCAAGGGCGTTATGCTGACGCAAAGGAACATCGCCGACAACGCGACCTGTATTGACGCCGGCGAACAGCCGGGTGATCGGATGATGACCGTGCTGCCCATACATCACGCGTTTTGTTTCACCTGCGATATACTTCTCGGTATGCACGGCGGAATGTGCGTGTGCGTCAACGACTCGATCATGAGAGTGGCTCGTAACCTGCTGCTGTTTAAGCCGCACATCATGCTGGCCGTGCCTATGATATTCGCGTCAATGCTCAAGGGCGTTCAATCGGCTGCGGAGCAAAAGCCCAATACACCAAAGCCCGACATCGCAAAAGCAGCGTTCGGAGGCTGCCTCAGAACGCTGTACAGCGGCGGCGCGTATCTGAATCCCAACATTGTCACGGGATTTAACGAATTCGGCATAAAAGTGCTCCAAGGCTACGGCATGAGCGAATGCTCGCCCAGGATCAGCTTTAACTCAAAATTTGAGTCAAAGCCCAACTCGCTGGGAAAAGTGGTTCCCAACTGTGAGGCAAGGATCAAAGACGGCGAGATACAGGTGCGCGGCTCCAGCGTGATGCTCGGATATTACAAGGACGAGGAGCGCACCCGCGAGGCCTTCACCGAGGACGGCTGGCTGAGAACAGGCGATCTGGGTACTCTGGATGACGACAACTTCCTGTTTATGACAGGCAGGGCCAAAAATCTGATAATTCTGTCAAACGGTGAGAATGTTTCCGCCGAGGAGCTTGAGAACAAGTTCGACGGATTTCCCGAGGTGGCGGAGATCGTCGTTTACGGAAACGATGATGTTATAACCGCGGAAATTTATCTTAACCCCGACATGGATAAAAACGAGGCAAAGCTCAGCACAGACCGAAAAATCACGGAAATAAACAGGGGCATCCCGATGTACAAGCGGATAAACGCGGTAATATATCGAGACGAGCCGTTCCCCAAAACATCGTCGCACAAAATTATTCGTCCGAATTTGAAGTAATTCAAAAACCATCGGTCATTCGGCCGATGGTTTTTAATTTAATACCCTGCCGAGCAGGGTGAATATCAGGAACACCGCTATGTTCAGGACGACCACGGTGGCTCCCGTTGGGGTGGATGCGATATACGATATAATCAAACCGATAACAAAACACAGAACCGACACGACTGCCGAGACTAAGATCACCGACTTAAATTTTTTACACACCCGCATGGCTGTGAGAGACGGAAAAATTATAAGGCTTGATATAAGCAGTGCGCCCATCATTCTCATTCCGAGCACCACCGTCACCGAGGTCAGTACCGCAATAAGCATATTATATACTCTTACGTTTGTTCCGGTCGCGGCCGCAAAATTTTCATCAAAAGTCACGGCGAATATTTTGTTATAAAACACGATAAACAAAATAATAACAACAAGCGAGAGTATCACGCTTAAAACCACATCCTCCTTTGTCATCGCCAGAATGCTGCCGAACAGATAGCTGTTGATGTCGGTGTTCATTCCGGTCGTCATCGACGCGGCCAAAATTCCGACCGCCAGCGCGCCCGTCGAGATCATGGCTATCGCGCTGTCGCCTTTGATCTTGCTGCTCTCGCTTACTCTGAGAAGCAGGACGGCCGCGACGATAACGACGGGAACTGTGAACTTCATAGGCGCGAAATTAAGAGCCGTGGCGAGCGCGATCGCACCGAATCCCACATGGCTCAGTCCGTCGCCTATCATAGAATATTTTTTGAGCACCAGACTGACGCCCAAAAGCGCGGCGCACAGCGAAACCAGCGCACCGGCGATAAGGGCGCGGAGAATAAATGTGTATGAAAACATCACGCTTATGTATTCAAACAAATCAGTCATGCTTGTGCCCTCCGATAAATTCCGCGCCGATTTTTGATTTTTTATACTCGTCGACCGTGCCGTCAAACAAGATCCCGCCGTCCATGTGGATTATCCTGCCCGAATATTTGACCGCGCAGTGTATGTCGTGAGAGACCATGACTATCGTCATGCCGTTTTTGTGCATCTCGTTTATGATATTAAAAAACTCGGTCGTGACAACGGGGTCAAGCCCGGTCACCGGCTCGTCAAGAAACAGTATTTTCTCCGCGGCGCACATGGCTCTCGCCAACAGCGCGCGCTGCTGCTGACCGCCGCTGAGCTCGCGGAAGCATCTTTCCTTTAGATTTGTTATGCCAAGAAGCTCCATTTTGTCAAGAGCTTGTTTTTTGTCTGTTTTTGAGTAAAAAGGCATAATACCTCTTTTGGGAGCGCGACCCGACAGGACAACCTCGAAAACCGAGGCGGGAAAGTCCTTCTGCACGGGAGTTTGCTGCGCCAAACAGCCTATCTCGGACTGCTTGAGACCGTCGCCGTACACAACTTTGCCGCGCTCGGGATTTTTGATTCGGAGCAACGCTTTAAGCAGCGTGCTTTTGCCGCTGCCGTTTCTGCCGATCACGCTCAGATAATCGCCCTTATTTATCGAAAAGCTTATGTCTTTGGCGACGGTCAACCCTTCATAACCTAAAGACACGTTTTCACAAGTAATAAGCGCCATATTTTCAACTCCTTATAAAAAGCTCCCCTGCTTTGCGGGGAGCAAACGGGACGCGAGGCACCGTCCCCAACAATTCTGTAACAAAAATATTTTAAGCCGTTTTTGATTTCGTTCTGTAAACTATCAGCGGAGCGGTCTTTTTTTCAACGCACTCGCGGGTTATTATAACCTTTTCGGCATCTGCCGCCGAGGGTATCTCGTACATGATATCAAGCATAATATCCTCGACTACCGTCCTGAGTCCTCGGGCGCCCGTCTCGCGCGCCGCGGCTTTCTCGGCGATCAGCTGCACCGCGTCATCCTCAAACTCAAGCTCAACGCCGTCCATTTTAAGTAGCGCTTTGTACTGCTTAAGCAACGCGTTTTTGGGCTCGCTGAATATCTGCTTGAGCGCCTCAACATTAAGAGTGTCAAGCGTGGTGACGATCGGCAGCCTGCCGATAAGCTCGGGTATCAGGCCGAACTTTATCAAATCGTCGGGCGTTACCTGTTTAAGCATTTCGCCCCTGTTTCTATCCTTCTTGCTTTCGACTTTGGCTCCGAAGCCCAGTGTCTTTGACGCGACGCGGGACTCGATTATTTTGTCAAGCCCCTCAAAAGCGCCGCCGCAGATGAACAGAATATTCGTCGTGTCTATCTGAATAAAATCCTGCTGCGGGTGCTTGCGTCCGCCGTTGGGCGGAACGTTGGCGACTGTTCCCTCAAGTATCTTGAGCAGCGTCTGCTGCACGCCCTCACCGCTCACGTCGCGCGTGATGGACGGATTCTCGGATCTGCGCGATATCTTGTCGACCTCGTCGATATAGATAATACCCTTCTCGGCAAGCTCAACGTCATAATTCGCCGCCTGGATAAGCTTAAGCAGAATATTCTCAACGTCCTCTCCGACATATCCGGCCTCGGTCAAAGAGGTGGCGTCCGCTATAACAAACGGAGCGTTAAGCCGCTTAGCCATCGTCTGAGCAAGAAACGTCTTGCCCGAGCCGGTCGGTCCGATCATCAGTATGTTGCTCTTTTGAAGTTCAACGTCATCGACCGCTCGGCCCGCGTCCTGCTCGATTCTTTTATAGTGATTGTAAATCGCGACGGAAAGCGCCTTTTTCGCCTCATCCTGCCCGATGATATACTCGTCAAGAAACGCATGAAGTTCCTTCGGCTTGGGCAGCTCGCTGAGCTTTTCGAGCTCTATTATGCCGTTGTCATCAATGTCGGGCTCCCCGAAATCAATGTTCAATATATCGATGCAAAGCTCAACGCACGCGTCGCAGATATTCGCGACCGGGCCGTGAACCATTTTGCGCACCTGAGATTCGGCTTTTCCGCAAAAAGCGCATCTTTCCTCGTTTTCCGATTTCTTACCTGCCATTTGTTACCTCCGGAAATATCAGCGTTTGGTTACTATATTATCAATAAGGCCATATTTGAGCGCTTCCTCGGCGTCCATGAAGTTATCTCTCTCGGTGTCTCTCTTTACAATGTCGAGGGGCTGGCCGGTATTCTCGCTTAAAATCCTGTTCAGATTTTCTTTTATTTTGATCATTCTGTCCACATGAATTTTCATATCGGTCGCCTGGCCCTGAACACCGCCCAAGGGCTGATGTATCATGATCTCACTGTTGGGCAGAGCGAAACGCTTGCCCTTCGCGCCCGACGAGAGCAGGAACGCGCCCATCGAGGCCGCCATGCCGACACAGATCGTGGAAACGTCCGCCTTGGTGTACTGCATTGTGTCGTAAATAGCCATGCCCGCCGTGACGGAGCCGCCCGGGCTGTTGATGTACAGATTGATGTCCTTGTCGGGGTCCTCGCTGTCGAGGAACAAGAGCTGAGCCACAACAAGGCTGGCGGTCGCGTCGTTCACCTCATCGGATAAAAATATGATCCTGTCTTTTAAAAGTCTCGAAAAAATGTCGTATGAGCGCTCGCCTCTGCCTGTCTGCTCGATAACGTAGGGCACAAGACTGTTTGTGATAATTTTGCTGTCCATAATACTACCTCCAGTTTATTATAAAATGTTAAGGTTGATTTGATAATTCAAACCAACCTTATTGTAAAATAGCCAAAAATTGTGTTGATTATTCAAAATCAGCGTTTTCTACAAGAAGCGCGATAGCTTTCTGCGCCTTGAGACGCTCGGTTATCTCGTTTTTGAGAATATATTTCTCAATATCCTCGACCTTCATGCCGTTGTCCTTGCTTATGTTCTCGTACTCGGCCTTGATGTCGTCGTCCGTGACCTCGACCTTTTCGACATCCGCTACTTTCTCGAGCACCAGAGTGGTCTTTACGCGTTTATCGGCCTCGGGCTTATACTGAGCGCGTATTGCGTCCATAGTCTGACCCGTGTACTTCATGTATGTCTGAAGGTCGATTCCCTGATAGCGCATCTGCATATCCATATCTCTGATCATGTTGTCGATCTGGCTGTTTATCATCTCGTCGGGGATGTCGATCTCGGTGCCCTCGCAAACCGCGTCTACCACGTTCTGCTCGGTCTCGTGCTTCGCCTTGTCCTCATTGGTTTTTTCAAGCTTCTCGCGGATGTCGGCCTTGTACTCGTCAAGAGTGTCAAACTCGCTGACATCCATCGCGAAGTCGTCGTCAACCTCGGGCAGTTCTTTAAACTTGAGCGAGTTTATCTTTACTTTAAAGAGCGCGTCCTTGCCGGCGAGCTCCTCGGCGTGGTACTCCTCGGGGAATGTTACCTTAACGTCGACCTCGTCGCCCACGTTTTTGCCGAGCAGCTGGTCCTCAAAGCCGGGAATAAACTGACCCGAGCCGATCGTCAGGTCAAAGTTCTCGCCCTTGCCGCCCTCGAACGGAACGCCGTCGACCGAGCCGTCAAAGTCGATATTGGCGATATCGTCGGCCTGAACGGGTCTGTCCTCAACGGGGACGAGTCTTGAATTTCTCTCTCTTATTTTCTCGATCTCGTCCTCAACGTCAACGTCGGTCACGGGATATTCGGGCTTTTCGGCCTTGACGCCCTTATACTTGCCGAGCTCGAATTCGGGCTTCACAACGACCTTGGCCGTGAAAACGATATCCTTTGTGGGGTCGATCGAATCCTCTTTGATGTCTATCTCGGGCTGAGCCACGGGATACACGCCATTTTCGTCCACCGCTTTATCATACGCGTCGGGCAGCACAAAGTTCACGGCGTCCTCATAAAATATTTCCTTGCCGTAGGTTTTTTCAATCAGAAATCTGGGAGCCTTGCCCTTTCTGAAACCCGGCAGATTGATCTTTTTTACGTTTTTTCTGTATGACCGCTCAAGCGCTTTTTCAAATTCCTCGGGCGTTACCGAGAACTCAAAGGTCACAGTGTTGTTCTCTCTCGTTACATTAGCCATCAATAATTACCTCACTAAATCTTATTGTATTTACATGTTTTTTTATTATAACACAGGTATTCCCGTTAGACAAGGGTTTTTATAAAAAATATTAACAAATTTTACCTTGCGTATATCGGAGTTTTATTGTAAATTTGATTATCCGCGAATCAGCTTCGGCACAAACTTGAGATAGTCGCTGGCGACAAGTATAAGCTTAACGCCGTCGACGTCGCCCTGCACCGCGAAATCCTGAGCCGCGGCGTGAAGATGTCCGTAGACACATGTCTTGACGCCGTACTCCTTGAAAATTTGAATAAAGTCGCGGTTAAGACCGTTTTTCTCAACAGGCGGATAGTGCATGGCCGCGATTATCTCGTCGGGCTTGGCGGACGTTGCGCTCTCAAGGGACAGTATCATGCGCTCCTTTTCTCTGAGGAACAGGCGCTTGTCCTCATCGGTCGAGTTCTCTTTCGCGATATTCCAGCCTCTTGTGCCGCAGATCGCCAGAGTTTTGCCGCCCGATTTGTATATATAGCAATTGTTGTGAACGAACTTTATTGTGTCAAAGCCGTTTTTTTTAGCAAAGACATTGAGCTTGTTCATGGTCGTCCACCAATAATCGTGATTGCCCTTCAAGATTATCTTAATGCCGTTCAGCGCGCTCAGATACTCAAAATCTCTGAGCGAATCCTCAAGATATGTGGCCCATGAAATGTCGCCGGGCATGATGACAACGTCGTTTTCGCCGACAATATTTTGCCAATTCTCCCTCAGTCTGTCAACATAATTTTCCCACCGCGGGCCGAACACGTTCATCGGTTTGTCGATCCCCAGCGGCAAATGCAGGTCAGAAATTGCAAATACCGACATGTTAATACCTCTGTTTCAAATTCTAAAAATATATTTAATTCGTATACAAACGCGCCTTTTGGTTAAAATATACCCGTACCGAAATAAAATTTCAAGGAGGTTTTTAACCATGGAAGGACACAACAACAAAATCGTATGCAGAGTCAGCGACTGCGAGTATCACACCTCGGACGACGTATGCAGCGCGAACTGCGTCGAGGTCAGCTGCACGGATAATTGCTGCAGCTCCTGCGATACCGAGTGCGTGACATTCAAACAGCGCGGCGAGTAATTCCTCTCAAATTTATCCGCAAGCTCTCCCGTGATTTGGGGAGAGCTTTTGTTTTGCGCGCCATAGCGATTTATTTATCAATGTTCAGCGATTTTTTTATCGCGCCGTACATATCGGCCGACTCAATAACCTCGCCGAAGCGTATCTTCTTGCCCTTGAGGCCGCGGAGAGACTTTGGTATATCCATATCGCTCTTCTCTTTTAAAAGGTCGAGCTGCTCAAAATCATTCTTGCCGTACGGCTCAACTCCCAGCGCCGAGAGCACCGAGCCGCCGAACTTGAACGGGCTCGCGGTCGAGGCTATGACGGTTTTTGTCATGTCTCCGGTCTGCTCCACATACTGCTTGTATACGTCGATCGCCACAGCCGTGTGGGTGTCGGGCGTGTAGCCGTCCTCGGCGAAGGTTTTCCAGATGCGAACCTTTGTGAAATAATCGTCGCAGCAGCCCGCCCAGAACTGCTTGCCTATCCTGTTGTGCATAGTTTTTGTAACGGCGTATTTTCCGTCTTTAGCGAGCTTTTGCATAAGCTCGGATATCTTCTTGTCGTCCTTGCCCGACACATCGAACAGCAGGCGCTCGAGATTGCTTGATATCAGGATGTCCATCGACGGCGAAATGCTCTGATAAAATTCTCTGTTTCTGTCATACTCGCCGCTTCTGATAAAGTCGGTCAAAACGTCGTTTTTGTTCGAGGCGCAGATGAACATATTGACCGGCAGACCCATCTTTTTGGCGTAGTAGGCCGCGAGAATGTTGCCGAAGTTTCCGGTGGGCACGCAGATGTTGATCTTTTCGCCGTTTTCGATCTCTCCGCCCGATATCATATCGCAGTACGCCGAGATATAATACACGATCTGCGGAACGAGGCGTCCCCAGTTGATCGAATTCGCCGACGAGAAAACAAAGCCCTCCTCGTCAAGCTCTTTTATTATCTTGTCGTCTGTGAATATTTTCTTAACTCCGTTTTGCGCGTCGTCAAAATTGCCGCGTATTCCGTATGCGGCAACGTTGTTTCCTTCCTGAGTTATCATCTGGAGCTTCTGCATGTCGCTGACGCCGTCACTGGGATAGAACACGATAATGTTTGTGCCGTCAACGTTTTTAAAGCCCTCTAGAGCGGCCTTTCCGGTGTCGCCCGACGTGGCTACCAGCACCACTACCGTCTTGTTTTCACCCGTCTTTTTCATTGAAGTCGTCATAAAATAAGGCAGTATCTGGAGCGCCATGTCCTTAAACGCGCAGGTGGGACCGTGCCACAGCTCCAATATATACTCGCTGTCGTTTATCTTGATAAGCGGCGCCACCTTGTCGCTGCCGAAGCTGCCGGTACCGTAGGCTCCCTCAACGCAGGCGCTGATCTCTTTGTCGGTAAAGTCGGTCAAAAATTTCTTTAATATAAACTTGGCTCTCTCGATATATGTTTTTTCAGCGAGAGCGGCAAAATCAGCCTTTTTAAGTCTCGGGAACTGCTCGGGCACAAACAGGCCGCCGTCGTCGGACAGGCCCTTTTTTATCGCCTCGGCAGACGTCAGCTTGAGCTCTTTGTTTCTCGTGCTTTTATACTTCAAATTTCATCAAACCTTTCAAATAATTTTTGTTTTCTCATAAAAACAGAGGCCGTATATTTTACGACCTCTATACAATACCACAAAAAACAAATTAAGTCAACAAATATATCGCTTAAATTTACTCGACGGCATACTTCTTAACGTTCTCGCCCGCTTCGGAAGCCTTGGCGCTTACCATCATTGTGAACGACACGTTGAACTTCTGCTCAAATTTTTCAAGATCGCCGACAAATTTGTCAAGCGTCTCCATTGTGCCGCTCTTTACGTTTTTGAATATGCTGTCGATAAAAATATGCGTAACATCATAATCCTGAGCTAAGATTCCGCAGATAAGGCCCTCGAACATGTCAAAGTTGCGGATATTAAAGTCCTCGGTGTCTATCATTCTTGCCTTTCTCGAGAGATCGTGCATGAGGCGGTTACCGTCGGTTATGCACACAACGTTGCCGTGCTCGGTGTTTACGGCCTCGTTTACATCCTGAATTATCCTCTTGGTCTTTCCGCTTCCCTTAAGACCGATATGTATTTTTATCATGTTGATTTACCCCTTTCCGGTTATTTAATTAGATTATAGTCACATTCTAACACATATATTCATAGAATGCAAGCGCAATTTGCAGAATCCGAAAAACTATTTAAGTCTCGCTTCGAGAGCCTCTTTGTCGGCCTCGTATCCGGGCTTGCCGAGAAGCGCGAACATGTTTTTCTTGTAGCTCTCAACTCCGGGCTGATTGAACGGGTTAACGCCAAGCAGATAGCCGCTTATGCCGCAGGCCTTCTCAAAGAAGTATACCAGCTGGCCGAAGGTGTACTCGTCAAGCGCCTCAAGCTCAACTATGAGATTGGGAACTCCGCCGTCGGTGTGAGCCAGCAGCGTGCCCTCGAACGCCTTTTTGTTAACGAAGTCCATGGTCTTGCCGGCCAGGAAGTTCAAGCCGTCCACGTTGTCCTTATCGGTCGTCATCTCTATGTCGGTCTTTGAGTTCTTTACATACAGAACGGTCTCAAACAGCTGACGTCTGCCGTCCTGGATATACTGACCCATCGAGTGCAGGTCGGTCGAGAACGACGCGCCCGCGGGGAATATGCCCTTCTTGTCCTTGCCCTCGCTCTCGCCGTAGAGCTGCTTCCA
>CANRHV010000036.1 GCA_947630505.1 uncultured Monoglobus sp.
CAAGGGTATGAGGCCGGGCAGTCCTGCGTAGGAGACCACTTCGACTGGTTCGTTAAAACCTCGGTTCCCGAGAGCTACTACCGTGAGGCAAAGGCTCTTGACATGAATATACATCAGCTGCTGAGAACCAAGGCCGGAAAGAAAATGCCCGGCGAGACGGGACTTGTCGCGCTTGATTGGTGGAACGGGAATCGCAGCGTGCTCGTGGACGTTGACCTGACCGGAATGATCCTGGGTATGACGCTTTTGACGCGACCCGAAGATATATACCGCGCGCTTATCGAGGCCACGGCATACGGCACGCGAATGATAGTTGAAACATTCTGCGGTAGCGGCGTGCCTATCACCGAACTGTACGCGGCAGGCGGAATAGCGCAGAAAGATTCGTTTATGATGCAGATTTATGCCGATGTTATGAACATGAATATAAAGATCGCCGAATCGAAACAGGCCGGAGCTCTCGGCTCCGCTATGTTCGGAGCGGTCGCGGCGGGTTCTGCCGCGGGCGGCTATGACAGCATCAAAGACTGCGCCAAGAAAATGGGCAGAGTAATGACGAGATATTATAAGCCGATACCCGAAAACGTTGAGATATACAACGAGCTTTACGCCGAGTACAAACAGCTTCATGACTATTTCGGCAGAGGCGCAAACGATGTTATGAAGCGTCTAAAAAATATTAAAAAATCGGTAAAGGAATAAACACGTTAGTATAAATGAGGATAAATTATGTATGACGAACTGAAAAAAAGAGTATATGAGGCAAACATGCTGCTCCCGAAGCACGGACTTGTGACGTTCACGTGGGGCAATGCTTCGGAGATCGACAGAAAGGCGGGAGTTGTGGCGATAAAGCCCTCGGGCGTTGAGTATGACAAACTGAAACCCGAGCATATTGTGGTGCTTGATTTAAGCACCGGTGATATCGTTGACGGTAAGCTGAATCCGTCATCCGACACGCCGACCCATCTGGAGCTTTACAAGCGGTTTCCGAATATAGGCGGAGTTGTGCACACTCACTCTGCTCACGGCACGGCATGGGCGCAGGCAGGAAGAGATTTGCCGCCTTACGGCACGACCCACGCCGATTACTTCTACGGCTCGATCCCCTGCACAAGACCGCTCACGAAATCAGAGGTTGAAGAGGCTTACGAGCTGAACACAGGCAGAGTCATTGCCGAGACTTTCGAAAATAAAGAAATTGATCCCGACGCTGTCCCCGGAGTTCTGGTGTCGAACCACGCGCCGTTTTCTTGGGGAACCGACGCCAAAAACGCGGTCCATAACGCGGTGGTGCTTGAGGAGGTCGCGAAGATGGCGTTTATGTGTGAAATTATAAATCCCGAAATTCCCGTCATGCCCGCTTATGTGCTGGACAAGCATTATAACCGCAAGCACGGAAAAAACGCGTATTACGGACAGGGTGGAGCCAATGGGTAGGTTTATTGTGATAGAGGGGCTTGACGGCAGCGGAAAGTCGTCGCAGATCGAACTGCTCAGACAGAACCTCGAGAGCAGAGGCGAGAAAGTGCATATAACGCACGAGCCGACCTCTTATGAGACGGGCGCTTACTTGAATCGTATTTTAGCTGAAAGCGATGATAAGGATATACATCTGCAGGCTGCGCTGTTTTTGGCTGACAGGATCGAGCATGTGACAAATCACGAGTTCGGCATAAAAAAATATATTGACGAGGGCTATACAGTGATTTGCGACAGATATTATTACTCGTCTCTCGCTTATCAAGGGACCGATTCCGAGTGCAACTACGAGTGGGTCAGGAATATGAATCTGGGCTGCTCAAAACTGCTCAAGCCCGACTTGTGTATATTTCTTGACGTTAAGCCGGAAGTCTGCAAGAAAAGGATCGACTCGGGCCGGGATAATATAGAACTGTACGAGCAGAGCGCGGCTCAGCTGAGCGGAATAAGAGACGGTTTTATGACCGTTCTTAATGATTTAAAAAACAACTGCGGACACAATATTGTGATTATAGACGGCGGTCAAGACATTGATGTTATTTCAAAGGAGATATTAAGCTATGTATAAAAGATTATTTACATCCGAATCGGTGACAGAAGGTCATCCCGACAAAATTTCCGATCTTATTTCCGACGCGATCTTAGACGCGATCTTAGAGAATGATCCGAAGGCGAGAGTGGCGGTCGAGGTGACCGTGACGACCGGCCTTGTTCTGATAGTCGGCGAGATCACTACGACCACATATGTCGATATGAAAACCATCGCCCGTGAGACGATACGCGAGGTGGGTTATGACAGAGCGAAATATGGCTTTGACTGTGACACCTGCGCCGTGCTTTTGGCTATAGACGAGCAGTCGGGCGACATAGCCCGCGGCGTGGACGACGGCGGAGAAGGCTTGGGCGCGGGCGACCAGGGTATGATGTTCGGCTTTGCCTGCGATGAGACCGAGGAATATATGCCGCTGCCGATATCTCTGGCGCACAAACTGACAAAGCGTCTGACCGAGGTGCGCAAAAAAAATATTTTAAACTATCTTCGTCCGGACGGCAAGGCTCAGGTCACGGTAGAGTATAACGAGGACGGCAGCTTTAAGCGTGTCGACGCTGTTGTGGTTTCCACTCAGCACAGCGAGGCGGTGTCTCAGGAGCGGCTGCAGCGTGATATAAAAAAATATGTCATCGACGAGGTTATAGGCGATGATCTGAAAGACGAGGACACGACCATATATATAAATCCCACCGGCAGGTTTGTGGTCGGAGGCCCGCAGGGCGACAGCGGCCATACCGGCAGAAAGATAATTGTTGACACTTACGGCGGATACGCCGGTCACGGCGGCGGTGCTTTCTCGGGCAAGGACCCCACAAAGGTAGACAGAAGCGCCGCCTACGCCGCCAGATACGTGGCTAAAAACGTTGTCGCGGCGGGTCTCGCCAAGGCGTGCGAGATACAGCTTGCCTACGCTATCGGCGTCAGCAAACCGGTGTCGGTGCGCGTTGACACGCGCGGCACGGGCGTTATTCCCGACAGCGAGATCGCCGAAAGAATTCTAAAGGTGTTTGACCTGACTCCGAGCGGCATTATAAAAAGTCTTGATTTGCGGCGTCCGATTTACAAGCAGACCGCGGCTTACGGTCACTTTGGCAGAAACGATCTCGATCTTCCGTGGGAGAGAACCGACAAAGCGGAACTGCTTAAATAAATAAAATTACTAACTCCCCCGTTTCGGGGGAGTTATCTTAGAAAAAAGATATTAATATTTTTGAGGTGTAAATTATGTCCTATGACGGATTTGTGACGCGAAGCGTTGTCCATGAACTCAATCAAAAGCTGCTCGGCGGCAAGATCGACAAGATATATCAGCCCGAAAGCGACGAAATTATACTCAATGTGCGGACATTTGAAGGAAATTACCGTCTGCTGCTTTCGGCGAGCGCGTCAAACGCTAGGGTTCATCTGACAAACACAAAAAAAGAAAATCCGATGACGCCGCCCATGCTGTGCATGCTTATGCGCAAACACCTGAGCGGAGGCAGAATAACGGCGGTTTCTCAGCCGGGCTGCGACCGCGTTGTAAGGATCGACATCGAGTGTCTGAGCGAACTGGGCGATCTTGAGACAAAGTCGATAATTACCGAGATCATGGGACGCCACAGCAACATAATTTTTATTGACGACAGCAACAAGATATTGGACAGCGCCAAGCATGTGGATTTCACCGTCAGCAAGGTGCGGCAGATCCTGCCCGGCTTTATATATGAGGCGCCTCCGCCGCAGAACAAGCTGACGCCTGATGATTTTGAGCTTGTGGGATTCATGAATGAGTTCTCACGTCAAGACCCGGACACTCTGCTCGACAAGTTTCTGCTTGAACATATTATGGGCATGAGCCCGCTTGTGGCGCGCGAGCTTGTGTATAAGTTCGCGGGGCATACCAAAATAACAAAATCCGAGGTTGACGACGCCGAGTTTGTCACTTTTATAGGCTCATTTATTGACGATATGAAGAGCGCTCGGTTCACACCCTGCGTCGTCTATGAAAAGCAGTCGGGAAAGCCGATGTCGTTTTCGTGTGTATCGCTTGAGCAGTACGGCGATATTGCCGACGTAAAACCCAAGGATTCGATATCCGAGTCAATCGACGAATACTATGTCACCCGCTCTATGCGCGAGAGTATGCGCCAAAGAAGCGCCGATATTTTAAAGCTTGTCAACAACAATATTGACAGATGCGCGAAAAAGCTGGCTATGCATAGGGAGAACCTCGAAAAGTCCAAAAACAGAGATAAGTATAAAATAAAAGGCGATCTGCTCACCGCGAACATGCACAGGGTCAAATACGGCATGGACAGCATCACCGTCGAAAATTTTTATGACGATAACAATGAGATCAAGATCTCGCTTGACCCGACAATTTCGCCGGCTCAGAACGCGCAAAAGTTTTATAAAAGATACAACAAAGCAAAGGTGACCGAGAAATTTGCAACCGAGCAGATCGCGGAGGCGGAAGAAGAGCTCGCGTATCTTGAAACGGTGCTCGAAAGCATCCGAAACGCGGAAACTCCGCGCGATCTTTCGGAAATAAAGCAGGAGCTTCGGGAGCAGGGATATATTAAGACTACCGGCCCGACAAACAAAAAGAAAAAACCGAAAAACACGGCCTCAAAACCTATGAGATTCACCTCAAGCGACGGGTATGAAATTCTTGTCGGACGCAACAACAAGCAAAACGACGAGCTGACGATACGTATGTCGTATTCTACCGATATCTGGCTCCACACAAAAGAAATACCCGGTTCGCATGTGCTGATTCGAACCGAAGGAACAGGGGAAGCGCCCGATCAAACAATTTTGGAGGCCGCCCGTCTCGCTGCATATTACAGCAAGGCGAGGGAGTCGGCGCAGGTTCCGGTCGATTATACGCGGGTCAAAAACGTGAAAAAGCCGAACGGCGCGAAGCCCGGGTTTGTGATATACGAAAAGAACCGAACGGTTTATGTTGAGCCGTCGCTTATATAATTTTTAAAGGGAGTGTTATTATGAATGTTAATTCAGAAATCACGGCGCGCTCGGCGCTTGAAAAATTAAAGCTGGGAAACGCCGAGTATTTAAGCGCAAACTCGCCCATAGGCGACATTTCTCCGTCCGTACGCCAAAAGACATGTGAGGAGGGACAAAAGCCATATGCCGTTGTTATCGCGTGCTCGGATTCGAGAGTTATACCCGAGAGCATTTTTTCGGCGGGAATAGGCGAGCTGTTTGTGATAAGGGTCGCGGGAAACGTTATGGACAGAACGCAGCTTGGCAGCGTGATCTACGCCGTGTCACATTTGGGCTGCAACCTCGTTGTAGTTTTGGGTCACACCCATTGCGGAGCTGTTCACGCCGCGATACATGACGAGCCTGACGGATACGTTAAATATTTGACCGATGAGATACGCCTCGCTATCCGCGACGAGAAGGACGAAAACAAGGCGTGCCGCTTAAATGTTGAGTGCAGCGTCCGCGTAACAAAAGACGCTTTGAGTGTGTCCGAAGATGATGAAAGCGGCTTGGCGGTAATCGGCGCGATATACAGCATTGACAGCGGAAAAGTTGACTTTTTAAACGAGATATAATTTTCATAATTTATAAAATATTCACAAATTATCTATATTTTTGCAATTATTTTATATTAAAATATAATAAATACTATATAGATAGGAGATGTATATTATGAAAAAGCTGAACAAAAAAATCTCGATAATCGCCACCGCTCTGTTGTGCGTTTTATGCGTCGCTGTCGGAGGCTGCGCGGCGACGATCGTGCAGAACATTCAAGCTGAGCTCAGACCCGATTTTACGGTCGTTATTGACGGAACCGAGCGCACATTTAAAAATGTCAACGGCGAAGTTGTTGATCCGATTTTATATAACGGCTCAACCTATCTGCCCATCCGCGCCATCGGAGAGATCATGGGCAAGGAAGTTACCTGGTATGAGGATCAGAAGCGCGTGGAATTAAACGACAAAAAGACCACAGTGACCGACGCCGACAATATTGTGACGGGAACATCTCCCACGGCAAAACCGACTCCACAGAATAATCAAAACACGCAGCAAGGCGCGCAGCCGAGCACAGGCATAACGCTTGACAAGGCAAAGGAAATAGCGCTTCAAAAAGCCGGCCTCAATGCTGAGGATGTGAAATTCACCGAAGCCAAAAAAGATTTTGACGACGGCAGAGAGGTTTATGACATAGAATTTCGCAATGGAAGGACCGAATATTGCGCGGAAGTTTTGGCAAGCGACGGAACAATACTTTCATGGGAAGTTGACAATGACTAATTTTATAAAGCCGCCTTCGGGCGGCTTTTGTTATGTGAGAAGCTTTTTTATCTCGCCCGCCAGATACAGCGAGCCGCACACGCATATTGTTCCGTCAAAATTTTTGAGAGCGCCCAAGGCCGCTGTCGGTGATTCGGCGGTTTTCACGGCTATCCCGCGGCGCGCAAACTCGGCCGCGAGTTTGTTTGAGCCGAGACAGCGGGGCATATCAAGCTGCGTTGCCGTGACTTCGGAATTATGTTTTTCGCAAAATTCAGAAATCAAGGCTGTTATTTCGCTATGATCCTTATCGTCCATGACAGCGGTAATAAAATGTATGGGTTCTCGCAAACCTTCGAGCTCGGCAAGCAGCACTCCGACCGCCTGCGGATTATGTGCGCCGTCAATCAGCACATTTCCTATTCGCTCAAGCCTTCCACTGATTTTCGCGCTCGACAAGCCGTGTTTTATATGATTTTTGTTAATTTTATAGCCAATATCCAATAACTTTACCGCGGTTTCGATAGCGGTCACCGCATTTAGCGCCTGAAACTCGCCGCCCATGGCGAGAGTGTATTTTTCTTCTTTATAATTGAATGACTTGTTGTTTTTATCATACTCGGTCGGAAATTCCGGAATAATCAACTCCGAGTTAAGCTTAATACAGGTATCTTTGGCGTTTTTAAAAACGATATCGTCCTGCTTTGGGTACAAAACAAGCGGCGAGCCGCGTTTTACTATGCCCAACTTTTCACATGAAATACTGTAGAGAGTGTCGCCCAAATATTGGCAGTGGTCAAGTCCGATAGAGGTCATAACTGTCGCCTCGGATTTTTCAATAACATTGGTGGCGTCAAGTCTGCCGCCCAGCCCGACCTCAAGCACGACGATATCACAGTTTTCTCTGAGAAAATAAACCATTGCTGCGGCGGTAATAAACGCGAACTCCGATACCTCGGCGTCGTATTTTTCGGATATTTCTTTTATGTAACCCACAATTTCCGCAAGCTCGACGTTGCCTATCGGTTCACCGTTTAGTCTGATCCTTTCGTTGAAGCGCACAAGATAGGGTGATGTGAACAGACCCGTCTTATATCCCGCCGATTGCAAAATTTCGGAGATCATTGTCGCGGTGCTGCCCTTGCCGTTTGTGCCGCCTACATGAATAAATTTAAGCTTTTTATGCGGGTCGCCAAGTTTTTTTAGCAGGACGCGCAAAAGGTCATTTCCCAAAACGCGGCTGAATTTTGGTATCGAGTGAATATATTTGATTGCCCGGTCGTATGTCATTATATCAGCTCCGTCTCACGGGTACTCTTTCTGATCTGAGATAATCTTTGAGGTCACCTATTTCAATTTCGCGAAAGTGGAAGAGGGATGCCGCGAGTGCGGCGTCCGCTTTTCCTTCGGTCAAGGCGTCTTTAAAATGCTCCATGGTTCCCGCCCCGCCCGAGGCTATAACCGGAATAGAAACGTTTTCAGCTATCATTCTTGTCAGCTCAATGTCATATCCGCCTTTTGTTCCGTCACAGTCCATGGATGTCAGCAATATCTCGCCCGCGCCGAGCGATTCGGCGCGCTTTGCCCACTCAACCGCGTCAAGCCCGGTGTCTATCCTGCCGCCGTTTATATATACGTTCCAGCGAGGCTCGGCAGCGTTCTCGTCCTCGCGCCGTTTCGCGTCTATAGCGACAACAACGCACTGGCTGCCGAATTTTTCGGCGGCGTCCGATATGAGCCGCGGATTTCGTATCGCCGATGAATTGATCGAGATTTTGTCGGCTCCTTGAAGCAGCAGCTCCCTGAAGTCGTCAACGGTTTTTATCCCGCCGCCGACGGTGAACGGGATAAAAACTGTTTCGGCGACTCTTTTGGCCATTTCAATAACTGTGCCGCGCGCCTCGTGAGTGGCGGTTATATCCAGAAAAACAAGCTCGTCCGCGCCCGCTTTGTTGTAAACCTTCGCTACTTCCACCGGGTCTCCGGCGTCTATTAGATTTATAAAGTTAATTCCCTTTACAACCCTTCCGTTTTTAACATCAAGACAGGGGATAATGCGTTTTGCAAGCATAAAGTAAACCTCCTTTACAGCTTTCCAAAGTTTTTAAGAATGATAAGTCCCGTGTCGCCGCTTTTTTCCGGATGGAATTGAGTGGCGAAAATATTATTTTTGTGCACCGCTACGGGAATTTTTGTGCCGTATTCCGTGTGCGCGCAAACTATGCTCTTATCATTCGGCGCGATGTGATAGGAATGTACAAAATACATATAAGGCTCATCGCCGATCCCGTCAAATATCGGGCAGCTTTTGTCATACGTTATCGAGTTCCAGCCCATATGGGGGATCTTGAGACCCTCGGCCGCGCCGAGCCTTTTGTTTCCGCCGCCGAATACCGAAAGACCTTCCGCTCCCGGCGACTCGTCGCTCTCGTCAAAAAGCAGCTGCAGCCCCAGACAAATTCCGAAAAACGGCTTTTTCCGCGCGATCGCCTCGCGTATGCATTCATCAAGCCGAGCTTTTTTGATGGATTCCATGCAGACGCCGAAAGCCCCGACGCCCGGAAGGATCATTTTGTCCGAGTTTAATATTTCTTTTGGGGCGGATGTGATTTTAGCCTTAAATCCGAGATACTCCAAGGCCTTCTCAACGGAACGCAGATTGCCCGCTCCGTAGTCAATTATAGCAATCATATGTGTCACCTCAGGTCTATACTACCACAATTTTAATAAAATTGTCAATAATAGTATAATTGTCTTGATAAATTTATTTGAATGTAGTATAATATATTAATATCAGAAATCAGAAAATTCATACCGGAGGTATACATGAGAGTATTGTTTATGGGAACGCCGGATTTCGCGGTGCCGTCACTTGAGGCGATCGCGGAGGCCGGGCACGAGATAGCGGCCGCGGTTTCACAGCCCGACAGGCCGAAGGGCAGGGGTCACAAAATGCAGCCGACCGATATAAAGATCGCGGCGCAGAAAATCGGAGTCCCTGTATATCAGCCCGAAACCCTGAAAAATAACGCGTTTTTGGGTACACTCAAAGAGCTTGAGCCGGATATAATCGTTGTGGCCGCATACGGAAAAATCCTGCCGGGATATATTCTTGACTATCCGAAGTACGGCTGTATAAATGTTCACGGCTCGCTGCTTCCGAAATATCGCGGCGCGGCGCCTATCCAGCGCTGCATCATAAACGGGGATAAGACCACCGGGGTCACCACAATGTATATGGAAAGAGAGCTTGACACCGGAGATATTATTCTTAAAGAAGAAGTTGAGATAGGCGAGAACGAGACTGCGGGAGAGCTTTTTGACCGTCTGGCGCTGCTTGGCGGAAAGCTGATCGTCAAGACCATAGAAGTTTTGGAAAACGGTACCGCTCCCAGAATAAAGCAGGACGATGAGGCGGCTACATACGCGCCGATGCTGGAAAAGTCCACGGGACATATAGACTGGACCAAAACAAGCGAGGAAATAATAAATCTGATCCGAGGCGTCAACCCATGGCCGATTGCCTACTCGGAATATAAGGGCGAGATTATGAAAATCTTCAAAGCATCCGCGTCCGACGGCGACGGCGTTCCCGGCGAGGTTCTCGGTGTGCGCGGCAAAATGCCTGAGATAGCGTGCCGAGGCGGCAGCGTGCTGATTGAGGAGCTTCAGATGAGAGGCGGCAAGCGAATGTCCGCCGAAAGCTATTTAAACGGGCACAGCATAGAGCCGGGCGAGATATTAAAATAACTAAATTATGACGATATAGAAACAAAAGCGAAGGAGGATAATTATGTATTTGGGATATTTTGACCCTACGGTAATTTTGCTCATACCTGCGATCATATTGGCTATGTGGGCTCAAGCCAGGGTGTCAAGCACATTTAATAAATATTCAAAAGTTATAAACACGCGCGGATTAACGGGAGCCGAGGCGGCTCGTCTAATTCTTGACCGCAACGGTCTCAGGAACGTGCGCGTTCAGCATATTCAGGGAAATCTGACCGATAACTTCGACCCGCGCACCAACGTTGTGAGTTTATCCGACTCGACTTATGCGAGCAACAGTATCGGCGCTATAGGGGTCGCGGCGCACGAGTGCGGACACGCTGTTCAGTACGCCACAGGTTACGGACCGATACGCGTCAGAAACGGCATATACCCCGCCGTTAACATATGCAGCAAGCTGTCGATGCCGATTATTCTGATCGGATTTATACTGACCGCTTTCGGCGGCATCGCGCCGATCATCATTGATATCGGAATTTTGCTTTACTGCGCGACGGTCGTTTTTCAGCTTATCACGCTTCCGGTTGAGTTCAACGCCAGCGGCAGAGCGCTTAAAACGCTCGAATCGTACAACATGCTGAGCCCGCAGGAGCTCAGCGGCGCGAAAAAAGTTTTGTCGGCCGCCGCGATGACCTATGTGGCAGCGGCGTTCAGCGCGCTTATGACACTGCTGCGCCTGATACTAATCTCGCGTGATTCAAGACGGGATTGATAATATGAACGGAAGAGAGGCCGCGTTTCTGGCTTTGATCAAGTTTGAACGCGGCAAAACATATATAAACCTGGCGCTTAACGAAGTGTTTTCGAAAAACGATGTAAGCGAGCTTGAGCGTTCATTCGCCACCGAACTGACCTACGGCTGTCTTAAAAACAGACTTCTGCTCGATTATGTGATTTCTCGATTTTCTAAAATAAAGATAAGGAAAATGTCTGCTCAGGTCAGAGCAATACTTGAGATCGGCGCGTTTCAGATAATTAAGCTTGACCGCGTTCCCGATTCGGCGGCATGTGACGAATCCGTGAAGCTTGCGCGTAAATTCGCCGGGCGTTCCCGCGGTTTTGTGAACGGAGTGCTGCGTAGCCTCTGTAGGGGCAAAAATAATATTGCGTATCCCGATCGAGCCGACGATGAGGCCGAGTATTTATCGGTTATGTTTTCCTTCCCGAAATGGATGGTCGAGCGGTTCATATCCGATTACGGTACCGAGACTTGCGAGAAAATACTTGCAGCTGCAAACGAGGCGCATCCGCCGTATATTCGGCAAAACCGACTTAAAAAGCGCGATAATTTTATCGAGCTGCTTAAAGCGGACGGCATTGAAGCCGAGCCCGACCCGGAGATAGAAGGATGTTTAAAGGTTTACGGCAGCCTGAATATTTCCAAGTCGGATACATACAAAAACGGACTTTATACTATCCAGAACAGAAGCTCGCAGTCGGCGGCTCTCGCTCTTGAGCCGAAGCCCGGAATGTTCGTGATAGATATGTGTGCCGCGCCGGGCGGAAAAACAACTCATATCGCCGAGCTTATAGATAACCGAGGTGAGATACGCGCCTTTGATGTTCACGAGCATAAGATAGGACTTATAAACGCCGCTGCCGAAAGGCTTGGGATCGATATTATTAAAGCGGAGGCGCGCGATGCCTCTGTAGCCGACAGCGAGCTTGTCGGCAAAGCCGATCGCGTGCTTCTTGACGCTCCATGCTCGGGGCTCGGGGTCATACATTCAAAACCAGATATCAGGTGGACTCGCAAAGATAGTGACATTGATGAGCTTGTGAAAATACAGCGCAAGTTGCTCGACGCGGCCGCTAAATACGTCAAGCGCGGCGGAATTATGGTATACAGCACATGCACGATATTAAAAGCCGAAAACGAAAGACAAACCGAATGGTTTACAGACAAACACCGGGATTTCAAGCTTGTTTCACAAAAAACATTGCTGACACACGAAACCGGAGGCAGCGGATTCTATATCGCGAAGTTTGTCAAAGAATAGGCTGCCGAGAGTTTTAAAAGCCGATTTTATTGCGGCGGAACGGAGAATTTATGGAAAAAATCAAACTCAAAGATTTTTCACTCTCTGAGCTTGAGAATTTTGTGGTGTCGCTCGGCGAGCCTAAATTCAGAGCAAAGCAGATATACAAGTGGTTATATGAAAAAGTATCAAGTTTTGACGAAATGACAAACATACCCAAGTCATTGCGTGAAAAGCTAAGTGAGATTTGCGTGATAAATACAATGATTATTCAAAAAAGATTTGTTTCAAGTCTTGACGGAACACGCAGATATTTGTTAAAATTAGGTGACGGAAATTTTATCGAGTCGGTGCTTATGAAATACAAGCACGGATATTCGATATGCGTATCAAGTCAGGTCGGCTGCGCGATGGGCTGCAAATTCTGCGCCTCCACTATCGGAGGCAAGATTCGTGATTTATCATCGGGTGAGATCATTGACCAGATAATAACCGTCGAGCGCGACCTTGGTGAGCGGATCTCAAATATCGTCATTATGGGCGTCGGAGAGCCTCTTGACAATTTTGAAAGCGTGGCGGCTTTTATAAAAAACGTGAACGAGCCTTTGGGGCTCGGGATAGGGCAAAGGCATATAACCGTGTCGACATGCGGCATTGTTCCGAAAATTTATGAGCTTGCGGATATGCGGCTTCAGATCACGCTTGCCGTGTCTTTGCACGCGGCAAACGATGCGGCGAGAAACAAAATAATGCCGATAAACAGAAAATATGATCTTGAGAAGCTTATTCCCGCCTGCCGCTATTACATAGAAACAACGGGGCGCCGTTTGACTTTTGAATACACCTTGATAGACGGTGTCAGCGGCGGCGCGGATAAGGCAAGGGAACTTACGAAACTGCTTAAAGGCATGCTCTGCCATGTTAATTTGATCCCGGTGAACAGCGTTGACGGCACCGGATTTTCGCCCCCGAATACCGAGGCCGTTCGAATGTTTTCGGAAATTCTCGAGTCAAAGGGGATTCCGGCAACTGTGCGGCGCGAGATGGGAAGCGATATTTCGGCTGCCTGCGGGCAGCTCCGCTCAACATATAATCTTGAGCAGAATGGAGGTAGTGAACATTGAAATTTGATGTTTATGGTGTTACCGACACCGGCTGCGTCAGAGAACTTAACGAAGACAGCTATATAATCTGCGGCTTCGAAAACAACACGGAACCCGGATTTTGTGTTGTTGCCGACGGTATGGGAGGGCATAATGCCGGAGAGGTAGCGAGCAAGCTTGCGGTTGATTATATAACCGACTCGCTGACCGGTATTTTATCCGACAGTCCGCCGTCCGATGTTCCGAGGCATATTAATGACGCGCTCTCGGACGCGAACGCGAGTATCTATAAAATGTCCCGAGAGGACATAACCCGCAGCGGAATGGGCACAACGGCGGTCGTTTGCGCGTTCGCGGGCGGTGAGGGCTTTATCGCTAATATAGGCGACAGCAGGGCCTACGCTTGCCGCAATAATGAGATATATCAAATTACTATCGATCACTCGGTTGTTGAGGAGATGGTAGAGTGCGGAACGATCACCAAGGAAGAAGCGAGAATACATCCGCAGAAAAATATTATAACCAGAGCCGTCGGCAGCGACGAGACAACAAAGGCTGATATTTTTGAGTATGAATACAAACCGGGTGACAGCATAATAATTTGCAGCGACGGACTATCCGGAATGGTTGAAGATAACGTTATTCTGAGTGTTGTGAGGAAATTCGGCTCTTCAAAGGAAACCGCCGAAAAGCTCAAGGACCTGGCCAAGGAAAACGGCGGTCTTGATAATATAACCGTTATCGTTATACGAATTCTTGAGGAGGAAAGTGCTATATGAATATGATTGGTAAATTGATAGCCGGAAGATATGAAATTATTGAGGAGATCGGAAAGGGCGGCATGGCGCGCGTTTACAAATCCAGAGATAATCTCCTTAACCGTTATGTGGCCGTTAAGGTCCTGAAGGATGATTATAAGGACGACAAAGAATTTGTCCGCCGCTTTAACACCGAGGCTCAGGCGGCTGCCAGCCTTTCGAATCCACACATTGTCTCGATTTACGATGTCGGCTGCGAAAACGGCATGTATTACATTGTTATGGAATACATCGAGGGAGAGACCTTAAAGGATTATATTGATCGCGTTGAGGTTATTCCATGGCGCAAGGCGGCGGAATTCGCGCTTCAGATATGCGAGGGCATAGAAGAGGCACATAATAATTCGGTTATTCACCGCGACATTAAGCCGCAAAATATCATAATGGACCCCGACGGAGTTCTAAAGATAACCGATTTCGGAATAGCGCGCGCCGCTACTCAGGCCACAACTACAATGGCGAGCAACAACACGATCGGCACCGCGCATTATCTTTCGCCCGAGCAGGCGAGGGGCGGATATACAGACGAGCGTACCGATATTTATTCAATGGGCGTTGTTATGTATGAGATGCTCACCGGAGTTCTTCCTTTTGACGACAGCACTGCCGTGGCGATCGCCATCAAGCATTTGCAGGAAACGCCGACTCCGATAACCGAGATCAATCCGACTGTTCCCGAGGCGCTTGAAGCCATCGTTATGAAAGCCATGACGAAGGAACAAAACGGCAGATATTCGTCCATCACCGACATGATTTCCGATATCAATAAAGTTCTTATTGACCCGGATATACAAGTATATAACAAGAGAAAACCGCGCTCGACAAATTCCGTCTCGGGTTCCAATACTGTCAAACTGCCGACTGTCAATCGTGACGGCGGTCTTGACAGCAGGATTCCCGGTATTGATCTTGACGATTATGATAAGCAAGACAAGGAGTTTGAGGCGATGGAAAGACTTAACGAAAAAAGAGCGAGAAGGATAAAAAAGAAAAAAGAACGCAAAATCGCTTTTGTGGCGTTCATTTCAGCTCTTGCCGTTCTCGCCGCGGGTATTGCGGTAGCTTTTGCGGTGACCGACGGTTTCGGAATATTTATGACTTCATCCGATACGCTTTCGATTCCGAACCTCGTGGGCAAAACCCTTAAAGATGCTCAAGCCGAATACGGCAAAACTTTCAGCATTCTCGAGCAGAGCAAAACGGAAAGTACTCAGCCGGTCGGCACGATCCTTGAGCAGTCGCCGAGCGGAGGCACAAGCGTCGCTAATCGAGACAATATTATTATAAGAGTAATCACAAGCTCGGGCAGCTCGTCCATAACGCTTAAGAGCTATTCGGGAATGTCATATGACGAGGCGAAGGCTGATCTTGAAAAATTGGGTCTCTCTTGCGGAAAAATAGAAAAAGTTAACGCGGATGTGAAGGAAGGTCTTGTATTCGAGCAGACACCCGTGGCGGGCAGCGCGCTCGCGTCGGGCGATATGGTGACCTTGACCGTAAGCTCGGGTCCGGAAAAAACTCCCGAGCCGACAAAGGAAGTTAAATCAAATAATAATAGAACAGAGTCGGAGACAACTACGAATAATAACAGAAGCGAAGGAACATCATCAGAAAGATATGATAACGACAGAGCCGACACGAGTTCCGATTCGGATTCTTCTACCGAGCGTGAAAGCTCGGGCGGCGGCTCCGAAAATTCCGATAATTCCGGCAGCGGCAGCGGGGGAGGTTCCGGCGGCGGCTCCGAGGATTCCGGCGATTCTGGCAGCGGTAGCGGCGGCTCAGAGGATTCAGGTGATTCCGGCAGCGGAGGCGACGGAGGTTCCGAAGATGTCGGAGGCGCTGACGGCGGATTGATCGATTAATGGCAACTATCCAAATTGAAGGCAGAATTACAAAAGGCGTCGGAGGATTCTATTATATAGCGTCCTCCGACGGCAAAATATACGAGTGCCGCGCAAGAGGCAGGTTTCGCAAAGATGGCATAACACCTTTGGTTGGCGATATAGTCAGATGCGGAATAGACTCCGCTTCAAACACAGGACTTATAAGCGAGATACTGCCAAGAACAAACTCTCTGATAAGACCACCCGTCGCCAATATTTCAAGGATAGCGATCGTGTTTTCGGTCGTCAATCCTAAACCGAATCTTTTTACGGTGGACAAGCTTGTAACTTCCGCGATGTACGCCGGGGTCAAACCGATTATTTGCATAAATAAGACAGACCTCTGCGACGGCGTCGAATATTTTGACATATACAGCCGCGCCGGGTTTGATACCATATGTCTCAGCGCGGAAACAGGTGAAAACGTTGATATGCTTAATAAGATGCTGATCGGAGAATTGACCGTTTTCGCGGGCAATTCGGGCGTCGGAAAATCAAGTATACTTAACAGAATTTTACGTCACGCCGAGCTTAAAACGGGCGAGGTCAGCGACAGAGTTGAGCGCGGTCGGCACACCACCCGCCACAGCGAGCTTATGCCGCTTGACAGCGGAGACGGATATATAATCGACACGCCGGGGTTCAGCTCATTTTCGGTTGCCGAAATGGACGAAAAAGACCTTTCCTCTCTTTTTCCGGAGTTTGAGCCGTATATAAATAATTGCGGATTCACGGACTGCAGTCATACTGTTGAAAAGGATTGCGCTGTTTTAAATGCGCTAAAAAACGGAATTATCAGCAAGTCCAGACATGAAAGCTACAAGGCTCAGTATAAAGAAATTTTGGAAAATAAACAATATTAGCGGAGGATGCGACTTAACAGATCAACTCAACAGAAAGGAAAAATCATGCCTTACATTAAAATTTCACCATCAATTTTGGCGGCGGATCCGGCTAATCTTGAGCGGGACGTCAAAAGAGTCGAGGCGGCGGGAGCCGATTATCTTCATATTGACATTATGGACGGGCATTTTGTCCCTAATTTGAGTTACTCGTCATCGGTTGTGAGCGCGCTTAGAGATAAGACCGCGCTTGTGCTTGATGTCCATCTTATGGTGACCGATCCGGAGGAATTTATTGATGATTTCGCGGCTGCCGGAGCAGATATTATTACCGTACATCAAGAGGCTGTGAAAGACCTTCGCGGAACTCTTGAGCATATAAAGAGTTTGGGAATAAAAGCCGGGGTCAGCATAAAGCCCGGAACCGACATAAGCGTGATCACCGATGTGCTTGATCTTGTGGATCAGGTTTTGATCATGACGGTAGAGCCCGGCTTCGGAGGTCAGGAATATATGTACTCGGTGGATGAAAAAATAACAGAGCTTTACAACACGCTGAAAAAACGCGGGCTCTCGGTCGATATTGAAGTTGACGGCGGAATTACCGAGGAAAATATAGATGACGCGACGCGATCGGGCGCCAACGTTATTGTATCGGGATCGTCAATTTTTCATTCCGAAAACTACAGAGACACAATACATAATCTCAGAAACCGAGCCGCGCGGGGGGTCGAAAAACGTGAAGGCAGTGATATTCAGCAGCGCTGAAATATCGGATTACGAATATCTTAAGCAATATGATTTCAGCGGACAAATGATAATTTGCGCCGACGCGGGTTTAAAACACGCGATAAAATTGGGGATGAGGCCCGACATTGTGCTCGGCGATAATGATTCGTTCGCGGACGAAATACCCGACGGTATCAAATATATAGCGTACCCGCCCGAAAAGGATAAGACCGACACAAATATAGCCGTGGACTACGCGATGCAAAACGGCGCTGAGGAGATCGTTCTGATAGGCGGTCTTGGCGGAAGGATCGATCAGGAATTTTCACATTTTTGTCTTATGGAGTACGCGCTTGACCAAGGCGTTCGCCTTAAAATGATCGATGATATAAACGAGATATGGATGGAACGCGCTCCGTTTTGTTTGAAAAAATCAGAGTGCGCGAGAAAATATGTCTCATTTTTTCCGTACGGGGGAACTGTTAATAATTTTTCGGTAAAGGGTCTCAAATATGAGGCAAGCGGCATGACGCTGCGGCCGAATATGGTGCAGGCGTCCAGCAATGAGTTTGATATATCCGATGAGGCGCGGATAGAGTTTACGGACGGTACCGTGCTTGTCATGCTTTGCGATGACAGACTTTGATGAAGTTTGCGAGGAGCATATATGAAAAAATATTTAAATATTTTTGCGGTTATATTTTTGTCAATGGCGCTTTTTTGCGGCTGCGGCGATGAGGCGGCTGTTGATTATAATTATTCCCCGAATGTGGGTTTCGGGGATGTTTTTTATGAGTTTACCGATATAAGAGCCGCCTCTGACACTCTTTTAAACAGCGCGGTCGACGCTTCGTGGTGGAACAGTTTTGACACAATTAAGGATAACGTTAACGCGGCGGATCTTGCCGCTAAATGCATAAAGGATACAGAGCAGCTCTCAAGCGCTGATGCCGCTCTTTGTCCCGTGCTGTCCGAGGTACTGGGCGCATACGCAAGTGCGTTTGATATTATGAGCGCGTCTCGAGAAAGCGCTGATTCGGAAATTGCCGCTTACGCGCTAAACGGCTTTAAAGAAAAAATCATCGGCGCTAACAGCCGATGGGACGCGGCATTAAACGCGGCGGCAGCGCAGACCGCCGCAGCAATGCCTTGATCTTAAATGCGCGTCAGTAAATCAAGAATATCCAGCAATTCAAAATAATCCTTCAATTCTTTATCGCCCAGAATATCGCAGCCGCATTCTTCGACCAGTATTCTGAGCTCGTCTTTATACGCTTTAAGTCTGAAATTAATAAATCCGTCTATGTTCATTTTGCTGTCATGCTCAAAGAATTCCAGCAGTTTGCTTTTAATATATTCAAGATGCCTGAGCTTGTATCTGCAGCTTATTATATCGCACACGCCTCTGTATACCTCGTCTCTGTCCTCGGCGTCAAGTTTTCCGAAAACGTCGTCTATGCAGTCATAGATCAGTTTAGAGCGATATTTCGCCACAAGCCATCTTGCAATCAATCCGGCGGTTTCGCTGTCGGGAATTTCTCCGTCCGCCTCAAGCACCGCCGGCAGGTCATAATTCTCGTTTATATCGGATATATCCAAATCGTCCGATTGATCGATCTCATCATTTGTGAGTTCGTTTATATTCATTATTTTAACCACCTCCGTATATCAGACTCCCGTAGTCTGTGAGCGCACCGTCTGCGGCGCAGAAGTATTCTATATTCAGGTCGCTTAAAAACTTTTTTATCGCCGTGTCGGGATTTCCGAAAAACACGGCTTTTTTCCCTATAAGTCCGCTCGCTCCGCCGATAAAGCCGTTGTCGTATCCTTCGAGTATTATCCGCGATTGGTTCGCTTTAAGGCATTTAATATTATCAAGCTTTTGAAGCAAAGCGTAAAGCCCGCTGTCACCGGTTATAACAGCATCGGCGCTCATAATTGCAAGACTGCATTTCGCGTATCCCTGATTGGTGTTCAAGACACGGAAGCCGCGCTTTTTATAGTATTCTAAAATTTTAGGCTCGGTATACCGCGTATTCGCGATAACATATTTTCCCAGCCTTGCTGCATTATATGCAATGTCCGCGGGATACGTGTCCATCGGGGTTATTGAGCCCGGGAGCACATTAATTCCGCTCAGAGCCGAGGAATAGTAGTCAAAGCACTCGGGAGCGCATATCGCCGTGTCGCCGCTCACAAAATGTATTTGCATGTCGGGATGAGCCGCAGTTGAGTTGTTGATATTTTTTAGCGTCACGCTTTTAACTATAGTTTCGCTCGGAAAACTTTTTGATATACTGTCAATTATTTCATTTGGACAGTTTCGGTTAATTATAACTGCCATAAAAACACTCCTCAAAATATATAAATGCTTTAGGTTTTTCGAATAATAAATTTCGCGTTGATTAGAATAAGATCGGGAGGTGAAAATCGTGTCAAATATCAACTGTTCCGAAACGGGATGCGATTTTATGAAGGACGGCAAATGCACGCTCTGCATGATAACGCGGGCCGGAACCGAAGACGCTGCCACCTGCCCGTATTACAGAAGCGGACAGGCAGGCGGATGATATTTTAATTCAAAAAATTGATCGCGTAATCGCAAAAAATTTCGGCGCCGTATTCAATACATTTATCAGAGGCAAAAAATCGCTCGCTGTGAAGCGGATATCCCTCGCTATCATCTTCGGTGCATCCGAGCCAGAATAATGCCGAAGAGCTGACAGCGTCGGTCAGGTATGAAAAATCCTCGCCCGCCATGGTCGGTTCAGATAAGACCACGGTTTCAAGATACTTTTCGGCCGATTTTTTCAAAAGCTCGGTCGTGTTTTTGTCGTTTATTAGCGGAAGGAACAGCCTGCGGTACTCATATTCGCACTCCGCGCCGTATATCGCGCAAATATTATTCGCGGCTTTTCCGATAGCGTTTTCGATCGTATCGCGGTCGGAGTCCGAAAACACCCTGACCGAGCCTCCGATATGCACGGAATCGGGGATAACATTATAAGCTGCGCCCCCGTTTACCATGCAGATCGAGACTGCCGCGGGATCAAGAGGGCTCAAAAGCCTTGTCGGCAGATTTTCTATCGCGGTTATCAGCTGCGCAGCGGCAATAATGGGGTCAGCGCATTTTTGCGGCGTGGCGGCGTGACCGCCTCTGCCTTTTATTATAATGTCAAACTCATCGGGACAGGCGTAAAACGGGCCCGTTTTAAAACCGGCCGTGCCGACTTTCATTGACGGCTCCACATGGAGAGCAACGCATGAGTCAACCTTTGGATTTTCCAGAACCCCTGCCTTTATCATCGGCTCGGCTCCGCCTGTCGTCTCTTCACCCGGCTGGAACATTAGCTTAACAGTGCCCGAGAAGCTGCCGCGCATTTTGTTAAGAACAATAGCGCAGCACAAAAGCGTCGATGTGTGAATATCGTGCCCGCACGCGTGCATAACACCATCCCTTTCGGAAGCGAATCCGCATCCGCTTTTCTCGCAAATCGGCAGCGCGTCCATATCGGCGCGTATGAGCAGAGTTTTTTCCGAGCCGTTTTTTTCGCCTTTTATGATACCGAGTACTCCTGTTCCCGCTATACCGGAACAATATTCGATCCCGAATTTGTCAAGAATCGAGCAAACCTGAGCCGCCGTTTCATGCTCCTCAAATGACAGCTCCGGATGCATATGTATTTTATGCCGCAAATTAATTATTTCGGGCAGGATGTCAGCAATATTTTTTTTGATTTCATTAACCATTTTTATCATCCTCCGCAGCAAGAGCGTTTTTATATTCATCGTAAAGTCCGGCTTTGTTAATAAGCTCGGCCATAGCGTTTGGCGAGAGTCTGAGCGGCAGTTTCATGCGCGCGAGAATTTTTTGCCTCAGCTCAAAGCTGCCGTCGCGTCCGCTCACGCCGTCTCGATACATTTCGGATTTTGTGAGAGTTTTGATCGGTTCGGAAATCTCGGTTGCCGCCGCTTTTTCTATCGCGCGGCGTATCACTTCGTCGTCCATTCCCTCAACGCCGAGCAGTCCCTCTTTTCCGGGCTTGTCCTTGCGCTTTTCTTTTCCTTTGAGCGACGGTATATACGCATGCTTGACCGTTCCGCTATCACCGACACAGTTTTTTATATGGTTTCTGATTTTAAAGCCGGCGCGGTCACTGTCGGTCAGCACGATGATACCCGTGGTTTCGGCCAGTTTTCGAATAGTCTCGGTCATGCGCTTTGACCTGAAAAGCTCAAATCCGTCGGTGCATATTATCGGCGCCGAACACACGCGTTTCACGCGTTCCTTATCAAATTTTCCCTCTACGATTATTGTTTCTTTTATATTAAGCATATTGCCATTATATCACTTCAGCTTGCGTTTGTCCATAATTTTAGCTGAATTTCTTGACCTATTCATTTTTTTGCCGTATAATTGTGATATATTACTTTGTGAGGCTTTGATATGAGAAAGAACGATATTTTTGAGATTGAGATAACCGGAATGACCGACGACGGAAGAGGAGTCGGCAGAATTAACGGCATGGCTGTGTTCGTGCCGTATGTTATTGTGGGCGAGACAGCGCGGATTGTATTGATTAAAATTACAAAAACATATGCCGTCGGCAAGCTGATAGAGGTGATTAAACCCTCGACTTACCGCGTGAGACCCGAGTGTTCCGCGTTCTATAAGTGCGGAGGATGCGCGCTTATGCACATGAGCTATGAGAAAGAGCTCGAGTTTAAACGAAATAAGGTCAAAGACTGCATCGAAAGGATTGGCGGATTTAAAAATTTTGAGCCGAGCGATATCGTGCCTTCTCCAAAAACCGAGCGCTACCGCAACAAGTCACAGTTCCCGGTGACCCTCGAGGGCATAGGGATGTTCGCGGCGCACAGTCACCGTCTTGTCGAATCGGATGATTGTCTGATAGCGGGCGAAAACTGCCGCGCAGTTATCAAAGCCGTTAAATATTGGATGAAAAGCCGCGGTATCAGCGCCTATGACGAGCAGAGCGGAAGAGGTCTGGTGCGCCATGTCTGCGTGAGGCAGGCAGACAGCGGGACCCTGGTTACAATTGTGACGTCAAAAGATGAGCTTCCGGGTAGCGATGCTCTTGTAGATGAACTAAAAAGCTCGTGTCCCGATTTATCGGGGATTATTCAGAATATAAACACCAAAAAAACCAATGTTATTCTCGGCAGCGAAAACAAAACAATATACGGAAGTTCTTACCTTATCGACAATATAGGTCATGTGAAGTTCAGAATATCGCCAATGTCCTTCTATCAGGTGAACCGCGCTCAAACCGAGAGACTTTACTCAATCGCCGAGGAATTTGCGGATCTAAAAGGACACGAAACATTGCTTGATCTGTACTGCGGGATCGGAACGATAGGACAGTTTATGGCGCGCGGAGCGAAAAAAATCATCGGTGTTGAGTACACCCCGCAGGCTGTCATGGACGCGCGCGAAAACGCCCAGATTAACAATGTGAAAAACGCGGAATATTATTGCGGAAAGGCGGAACTTGTTATACGCGATATAATAAAAAAAGGTGTGAGACCGGACATAGCCGTTTTAGACCCGCCGCGCAAAGGCTGTGATATAAAACTATTAAACGCCCTTTCCGAAATACCGACGCTCAAAAAAATCGTCTATATTTCCTGCAAGCCGTCAACCTTGGCGCGCGACATGAAAATACTTAACAACCTCGGCTATATACCGAAAAAGGCCGTCCCGGTCGACATGTTCCCCGGAACCCCCCACGTCGAGACGGTAGTATTGATGTCACGCAATATGTAGTGCTTGAAACGAACCGAAACACAATATAGTGTGGAATTAAAAAGTTTGATATTATCATTTAGCCTACTTTACATTTCGATAAATATGTGATATAATTAGGCTAAATTTAAATAAGGAGTGTGGAAGAAATGGAGAAAAACGTCTTTTATATACCGGCAAAAAGAACTGAACCGTACAAAAATGTAGGTATATATTGCAGAGTCAGTTCGTTTGAAAAGAATCAGTTGAATAGCTTATCGGCACAGATATCATCACTAACAAGGTCGGTAGGAAATGTAGAGCAATGGAAGCTGACTGATACTTTTATAGATATTGCGTCGGCAAAAGGAGATGTGCCGAGGCGAGAATTTGAACGGATGCTGAAGGAGTGTGAAGATCACCGTATATCTGTAATACTAACAAAAAGTATAAGTCGCTTTGGCAGAGATACTGTTGACACATTGGAAGCACTCAAGAGACTTAAAGAGGCAGGAGTTCGCGTTATTTTCGTTGAAGAATCATTGGATACGGACAGCGTTGATAACGAACTAATGATAACAATAATAGAGTCCTTTGCACAAGCAGAAAACGAGAGTCGTAGCGAGAACATTCGTATGGGACTTTCAAAAAGGGCTGCAATCGGAACATCAGGTCTTTATACCCGTAGACTATATGGTTATCAAAAGTGTAAAGACGGCACTCTCATAATAGACGAGAGACAAGGAAAGGTCGTTCGGGATATTTATAGATGGTATCTGGATGGAGCAAGCGTAATAGGAATTATAAAGAAGCTGTCAGATGCCGGTATCCCTTCTCCGACCGGTAAGGAGAAATGGAATAAACGTGGAATTGAAAAGATGCTAATGAATGAAAAGTATACCGGAACGGTTACTCTATTGGACTCTGTAACGCAGGACCGTGCTTATCAAATGAAGGATTGCATACCGCCGATCATTACAGAAAGTGAATTTCGGGCGGTTCAGAAAGAACGTGCCAAACGGAGCAATGTTGAAGTGGATGAAAACGGAAATACTCAGCGAAAAAACAAAAAATATAGCTCAAAGAAAAAATGAATATTGCAAAAGGAAGTGAGCAGAAAGAATACACGCCTGTCACACCTGATGATATACCTAATTTCTTAGGGTCGGAATGGTCAGTATAAAGAATAGCCTACTTATGCAAGTTGCTTGAATTGATGTCATTCTCATAGAGATGCAAAATAAATGCAATAATATCAAGGTTTTCTCGCATTTGTAACATTTTCTTTGAAAAAGCCTAAGGTTTACACGTCGAGACAATAGTATTGATGTCACGCGTAAAATAAAAATAGCCGCGAAAGCCCGGTAATACTGTAGTTTTCGGGGTATCGGACAGAATTTGCGTCGAGCGCGCAAATCGCTCCGCGGAAACTTATCCAAAGGTGACTCTGCTCAAAAAGAGGTAGGGTTGAGTTGCCGAGATAGATGTCATAGGGTTGAAGCTGTGGATTAGATGTCGGGGTGTTGTGGCTGTAGATTAGATGTCAGAAAGAGGTGAAGTAAATGGATGAATTGTTAGAAATATTTAAAAAGTATAATTGCCATTTGGATCGTAAAAATGTATCCAGTGTGAATTTTCTTCAGGATAATTTTAATAAATATATAGGAGATCTGAAAAATTCGTTAAAATATGAAGGTAATCCATTGGTTGGAGTTGTCATGTGTAAAATGGTTACCGAAAAAATAAATGATATTGAAGCCAATTCAAAATCGTTAATTGAGGTGTTAAAACTTTATAGCCAAGGAAAGATTGTAGCTGCTTCACAAAAGGCATTTAAAGTATTTGATAATATGAAGTCTCAGTTGATGCAGAGATATTCTGGTCCTTATCGGCCTGAAATATATTATCGAATACGAAAAATAGATGATAGCGATCCATTCTCGTTAAAAAGAAAGGAACTGTTTCATATTCCATATTTTAAGAATCACTTGGTTGGTACAGAGCGATACAGTATGCCTGGCCATCCTTGCCTATATTTGGCATCTAAAGCAGAATTGTGCTGGTATGAGTGTGGTATGCCTAAAAAATTTGCTATTTCTAAGTTTGATATTCCACAAACTGAGGATAGTAATTTGAGATTTATTGATTTTTCAGAAAAACTAATGCCACTGATGAAAAGTTTTTTTAATTGGTTTCATAATGAAAATGATATTGAGCAAGTAAGAAATTATTTACTAAAATATATTTATACATATCCTTTAAGAGCTGCTTGTTCTCTTGTCGTTAAACATCCTGACGGAAAATTTATTGAAGAATATATTATTCCTCAATTATTGTTGCAATGGGTGATTAATGATGAAGATTTTGATGGAATTCGATACGAATCGTGTAGTTCATCTGACAAAGTAAATGATATTGGAGGGCATAATATTGTACTGGTGACCAATAATTTCGATGGAGAGGGTTATGATGTTAAGCTTAGGAACAGTATCAAAATTGGCACACCTAAAGTTTATGATGTAAATTCAATTAAAATTGATGATAGATTAAAAGATTGTTTGGAAGAGCGCAATATTAAAGAAGATCCATTCTTGTGGAGCCTATCGAGCATACCTGATGATTTTAGAAATTTTTAAACATAAAACAGACTCCTTATCATAGGTAAATTTATAAGGATAAGGAGTCTGATCATTGTAGATATTATGCTTCAATATCGATTGTTATACCAGACTTGAATTCTACGGTGAAGTGGTCTGTGAAGACGGTGATTTTTTCGATGAGCTTTTTGATCATATCCTCATCAAAGTCTGTGATGTCAGTTTCCTGATCGGCGATGAAGGCCTGAAGCTCTTTGATACGGTTAATGGTCTCTTCCCGCCGGCAGCTGTCGAGCTCTGATTTTTCTTTCTGATCACGGAGCCGTAAAATTTCATCGGCGATGGCGTCGTAGTCCTGTTTGTTATTAGCCTTATTGATGAGTTCTTTTTGAAGTTCCTCCAGCCTTGCCTGAATGCCGGCCGGAGACAGGGTTTCGGTGCTGACTACCGCCTTGGTTATGTTCTGCTGCAGGACTTTCAGAAAGCTGTCGCGCTCGGTCAAGATACGGTTGATGGCCTTGACGGTAATTTCTTGCAGCAGTAGCTCGTTTACCGTTCTGTTGGTGCAGTTCGTTTGGGCTGAGCTCGGCTCCAAACGGCTGATGCACCGCCATACTATAGACTTGCAGCCTCGGTTGTTCCAATGGACGCGCCGATAAAGCTCGCCGCAGTCTCCGCAGAAAAGCATTTGTGAGAAACAGTGGTTGCAGGAAAAACTGCGTTTTTTTCCGGTCGGACTGACATGAACTGCCCGACGGCGCACAAGCTCAGCCTGAACCTGCATGAACAGATCTTTCGGAATAATCGCCTCGTGGTCGCCCTCAACATAATACTGCGGAACGATGCCGTTGTTCTTGATGCGCTTTTTTGACAGGAAATCCGTGGTATAGGTTTTCTGAAGCAGGGCGTCACCCATGTATTTCTCGTTTCGGAGAATTTTGTTGATAGTGCTGGTGTGCCATTTTTCTTTACCTGCACCGGTGAGGATACCGTCGGCCATAAGCCCGGCGGCGATTTTATCCATACTGGAGCCTTCAAGGTACTCCCGGTAGATACGTTTTACGATTTCCGCCTGTTCCGGATCTATTACAAGATTTCCGTTTTCGTCCTTGGTGTAACCGAGAAAGCGGTTGTGATTGACCTGTACCTTTCCCTGACGGTAGCGGAACTGAAGTCCAAGTTTCACGTTTTGCGAAAGACTTTGACTTTCCTGCTGGGCAAGGCTCGCCATGATCGTGAGAAGAACCTCGCCTTTTGTGTCCAGAGTATTGATTGACTCTTTTTCAAAATAAACCGGTATGTTTTTATCCTTGAGTTTTCGGATGTATTTGAGACAATCGAGGGTGTTTCGGGCAAATCTGCTGATTGACTTAGTAATGATCATGTCGATATTTCCTGCCATGCACTCATCAATCATGCGGTTGAACTCGTCGCGTTTTTTGGTGTTTGTACCGGAGATGCCGTCGTCCGCAAATATGCCCGCCGGTTCCCAGTCGGGATTTTTCTGAATGTACTCCGTGTAGTATCTGACCTGAGTCTCGTAGCTTGTTTCCTGTTCATCGGAATCCGTGCTTACACGGCAGTAGGCCGCTACTCTGAGCTTTTTCCGTTCTGATTGTTTTACTGTGTTCCCAACCTGTCGTTTTGCCGGAATTACCATAACATTTCCCATTAGACCGCCTCGCTTTCAATTAGGCTGTAGAGGTATTCCGCCTGAAGCCTCGGATCTTCATAGTGCTTTTCTGCCTCCGTAAACCGGAAACGGGTCGGCACCGTGAGAGGCTTTGATTTTTTTGCGCGGTTTAGTCTTCCGAGCTTATCGGCGCGTTCCAGACGAATTGCCGCAACTTTATCGAAGGTTTCCCGATCAATGAGAGCAGGGTAAAAATCGTCGCCGGGGTAGTGTCTGTTTTGCAGCATATGTTTTACGGTGCCGTGGTAGGTTTCAATTCCGGCAGCGGCGGCAGCTTTAGTCAGAGCCATTCCTGCGATGTAGTTCTCATAGAGCTTTCTGAGCTTTCCGGCGGCTTCTTCGTCAATCACAGCGCGGCCGTTTTCAATTCGGTATCCGTAAGGAGTATGTCCCATGTCCTCACATCCTTTCTCGAAGCTTAAGCCCGCATTTTAACTCAAAGCTCACTTCATTTCTGGAATTGACTATGATCCGCTTTACGAACTTTTCAAATATGTCCTCGTCATACTCCGTCAGCATTGCGCTCTTTTCAGCGAACTGAATAACAGCCGCGGTTTCCGTGATATTTGTCACATCACCGGAGACGGTGTTTTTTAGGCTTTTAATCTCATCCCGATAACTGTCCGCCTGTGAAAGCAGATTATTTGTTTCCTGATTGAAAATGACCGGATCGATAATACCCTGCGTCATGAGTCTGGTAAGCGTCTCACGCTTTTCTGCGTTCTGCGCCAGCAGCGTCTGTATCTGCTGAATGCGCCGGAGATAATCGTCAGTTGAGGTGTTTTTCAGTGCTTCCAAGTACGGTTTCAGGACTTGACAACGAGAGAAAATCAGCTTGTTTATCATTGTGGCGAAGGCATTCTTCAGCGCCTCGTCCTTTACAAAAAGCATGCGGCATTTGTTTTTATCCTCAATATGGGTGCTGCAGCACCACGCGATGTATTTGTGGTCTGTGCAGCTGTGGATACGGCGTTTGAAGGTATTACCGCACTCGCCGCAGATAATCTTTCCGGAGAAGGCATAACGGTTTTGGTATTTGTTAGTGCCTTTGATCATAGATTTTTCGGAAGCGCGCTGACGGATTAATGTCTGCGCAGCCTCAAAATCCTTACGACTGATTATTGGTTCATGATGGTCTCTGACAATATATTGTGTCTGTTCACCGTGATTTCTGTGCCGGACAAATTGAGAATCCGAGTAGGTCTTTTGGAAAAGGCAGTCGCCAATATACTTTTCATTTGATAGCATTCCTCGAATGGTCGTGGCTCTCCATCGTCTGTTTCGCTTGGTGGGAATTCCGCGACGGTTCAGATCGTTCGCGATTTCTTGGGTGCCTTTGCCGGAGAGCAGAGCCGCGAAAATTTCTTTCACAACAGCCGCCTGCTCAGGATTAATTACCATCCGCCCGCCTTTCAGGTCATAGCCGTAGGGTGTGTAGCCGCATTTGTAGGTTCCGTTCTCGAAGCGCTTTCTGATCGACCATTTGATATTTTCCGATATGGAGACTGACT
>CANRHV010000037.1 GCA_947630505.1 uncultured Monoglobus sp.
TCTACCGTTAACGTGCCGCCGTTTATGATCATGCTGCCTTTTTTAAGAAGTAATTTGCCTGTTACATTCAGCGTTCCACTCCCGACAGATAAGCTGCCATTTTCAACAATCAAATCACCGTTCACGGTCAGGCTGTTTTTGTCAACAAGTGTAAATTCTCCGACTGTTTCAAGCCCCTGATAGATCGTTGTATCTTCTGAAACTCTCCAACCATGGATCACGCTATTGATTACAATGTTTTCATTATTATTTATTATTAGCAGATCCGTAAAATAGCTATACTCCGGCGTTTCAAAGTAAATGTTCTGTATGGACTGTCCGCAAAGCACCACCTTTGCATTGCAAGCAAAGTTGTATGCCGATCCCGCCAATTGAGTAAAATTCCCCTTCAAGTTAATAGTACAATTGCCGTTGAAAAAATTGTAATCGTAGCTACCATATGTTATCATACTTGATTGCGTAACAAAGTCTCCGCCAACATTGAGTACGCTTGCGTTATCCATATACAAATTTGCATCCGTTTCTCCGTAACCCTCTTTGCCGTCCGCATCCTTCGTAACGCTTTGTATCCGGAAATCCCCATCCACTGTTAATGTGCCACCATTTATTATTATGCTACCTTCCTCTTCTGTCAGATCTCCCTTTACTGTCAGCGTATGACCTGAATTAATATTGAACTCACTTATGGTCTCTATATCCTGATATAACGTCACGTCTTCCGTCAATGTCCAGCCTTTGACTTTACAATTATATCTTATATTTTCCTCATTATCCTTAAATGAAGGATTTACAAAATAGCTGTACTCCGGCGTTTCAAAGTAAATGTTCTGTATGGACTGTCCGCAAAGTACCACCTTTGCATTGCAAACAAAGTTGTATGCCGATCCCGCCAATTGAGTAAAATTCCCCTTCAAGTTAATAGTACAATTGCCGTTGAAAAAATTGTAATCGTAGCTACCATATGTTATCATACTTGATTGCGTAACAAAGTCTCCGCCAACATTGAGTACGCTTGCGTTATCCATATACAAATTTGCGTCCGTTTCTCCGTAAACCTCCTTGCCGTCCGCGTCCTTTGTAATGCTTTGTATACGGAAATCCCCGTCTACCGTTAACGTGCCGCCGTTTATGATCATGCTGCCTTTTTTAAGAAGTAATTTGCCTGTTACATTCAGCGTTCCGCTCCCGATAGATAAACTGCCATTGTTAACAATCAAATCACCGTTCACGGTCAATGTATGCCCATTCAGGTCAATGGACGCTCCGTTGTCAACGGTCAAACTGTTCGGCACAGTCACATCGCCGGGGAGGGTGACGTTTGTTTCCAAATTACGGTCTAAGCCGTCGAAAGAGAGTGAGCCGTCGGTAACCGCCGTTGTTCCGCCGTAGTTAAGGTCTGCGACCGTCATACCCATGGAGCAGCTTGTGACATGCCTGCCGTTTTCAAAGTGCCACTGCCGGATAACAGGACTTCTTTTGTCGTCCGCCAATGGTATCTCCTTGCCGACCAGAGTTTCCATTTTGTCGCTCCAGAAGGCGAAATAATTCAAATCGGCGCCCACGGTAAGAAAAAGATAGTATTTGTAATCCTGACAGTGTATAGTCTCCTTGTTTGAATTTTGTTTCACTTGAGAGGTGTACTGTGTTTTAAATCCAACCTCCCCGTATACAATAGCCTGTGCCACCAAAATATCCACGCCCGCGCTTACCTTTAAAGCCGCACTTATTTCGCCCTGTCCGGTCAGGGAACAATTGCCGACAGAAAACTCATGGATAGCTCTTGTTGTTCCGTCCGACAAAACGCTGGCTCCGGCGGTGAATGTGCCGGAAAAATCGCCGGACATTTCCATACCCATCGACAGGGACAATTTTACCGCTATCACGCCGATGCCGAAAACTCGGATCTGTCCGAGCGGAACCTCCGATACGGCTTCTTCCTTATAGACCAATTCGCTGGTGATCCCCCATGAACCGCTTACCGTGACCGTAAAACCGTCGTCTGAAAACGAGTGGTTCAATTTCAAATCCGACAAATAAATTTCCGCCTTTGAGTCCCCAATTGAAGTTGACAATGAGAGCTTTCCGTTTGAGTATTCAAGACCGTCAGCCAGTTCAACGTTATCAGCCGGAATTAATTCGGAATTTTCCGACGAGAGAGATATAACACCCTGCGCGTCCACATACGAGAATACTGCTTCCTCCGCCTTTTCTACCGAGATCGTTGTGCGGCCGCTTTCGCGGGCGATCGCCAAGGCCTTGTAAGCGATCGGCAGGGAATCAAGATAAACGACAAAGTTGTCTCCCGCCTCGATCGAGACAGAATCGCTGTACAGCGTGACGGTGGTCTCGTCCGGACTTATCTCGAAATCAATATCTTTGGGAACTTCTATTACACCGTCGGAAAATTCATAGGTGCTTGGATAGTCTTCCTGTACTTCTCCGAGAGCGACAATATCTTCGGCGTCGGACAGCATAATTTCAACCTCGTCGTAATCCACATTGTCGTCAAGCGGGGCGTCATTCTCCTCGAACCATCCCCTGTTTATGGCGATCTGATCCGCCTCCGAAAGGGCGGTGTCTTCAGCCAAACCTACGGCGCCATCCTTGGGCTCGCCAAGACTCAGGTCAAGGCATGATGTCAAGGTATTCGCGGTAAACTCTCGCGTGGCGGGTTCGAACGGTCTTATGTACATTCCGTCATTTTCTTCAAACAGCCCCATATTATATGCCCATACCGCGTCGCGATAGAATTCCTCCGACTGACCGTAGTCCGAGAAAGAGATGTCCTCGCTGTCGGTATGTTCTTCCGAATCGCTGCAAAACCGCGAGGCCAGCTCGTGGATCCAGTCGATCCTCGTAACGGTCTCCGCCGCGGCGTCGATATTCGGCTGTGCCGCGGTTTCGGCGGCCGGCTCATCTTCCTCTGCGTTGGCAGTTGTATCAACAGACTGTTGTGCGGCAGCGTCCTTATCCCCCAAAGCGACCGCATTGTATTCGGTCTCCATCGGCGGCTCGACTTCTGCGCCCGCAATATCGGGCACAGCGATGATCGTTGACATAAGCGCAAATGCCAAAACTAAGCTTAAGATCCTTTTCATAACATTTCCTCCGATTTATTTTTTATGTTTTATAATTGGCAAATTTATGTTCGTTTTCGGATGATGAAACATCGCCCGCCAGTATAGGCTCGCCCCTTGGGGAGAGCTGGCGCCGAAGGCGACTGAGAGGGGTTCCTAGTTCCTAGTTGCTAATCCCTAGTACCTACGTTAACACCTCATCCGAGTTTTGCTTCGCAAAACCCACCTTCCCCTCAAGGGGAAGGCTTTTTATAAAAATGCGCGGTGTGAGATCACAACCGCGCAAATAATAAAAACGCAGCTTGATCTCTGTTGCGACACAGTTTATACACATCAGTATAACATCAAAGTCTACGTTTTTACCAAACGTAAACTGATGTGTAATATTAAACTATGCCGCAAGATAAATATACCACACCTCGAAAAAAATAGCAAGTATTTTTTAAAAAATAAAACCTCATGTCAGGCTCGCCCCTTGGGGAGAGCGGCCAACGTAGAGACTAGGAAATAGGTACTAGGTACTACGCGGAGATGATTTGGCGAAATTCATCGGTTGGATTAATGTCAATAAAGTAGACAGAAAAAAGCATGTCAAGGCCGGGGAAACCGAGTGATAATCAGCCAATAGAAAGCTTCCGGTATACACTTGAAAATGAACTGCCGGACATCAAACAATTGATTACACATTGATCAGAATAAGATTTGAAGACGGAGTAGCCGTATTTGTGATATTGCCGACGGCTCGTTTGAGGAAACATTAAAGGCGGTTCGGCAGGCGAGAGCGATGATCGCCTTTAATTCAATGCGCGCCAAAGCTGCGGAGCGGGGATATATGTCCGATGAGGAGATCGAGGTCGCCAAATTCTGCGGCGCGGTTTTGGTGACCGGGAACATTAAGCATTTTCCGCAAAAGCCGTTTATTATGACAGTATCGGATTTTTTGGAGCGATATAATTAATAAAAAAACTTTAAAATAAAAATCTGTTGCCATTTTTTATCAAATATGTTATTCTATATATGTTAGTCTTAAAATCAAGAAAAGAGGAATAATATGCAGGGCTTGGTTCTGGAGGGCGGAACGTTCCGTCCGATATTTTCGTGCGGCGTTATGGACGCGCTGCTTGAGATGGATATTCACTTTCCTTATGTTATCGGAGTGTCGGCGGGGATCGCGGACGGCGTTTCATACGTCTCAAGGCAGAAGGGACGCAATCTTGAGATAATAACCAACTACCGCCATGACAAGCGGTACATCGGAATGAGAAACTTCCTAAAGGAGCGCAGCATGTTCGGGCTTGAGTTCATATATGAGACGGTGCCCAACGAGCTGATACCCTTTGACTATGACACATATTATAACAGCCCGGGCGTCGTCAAGGCGGGAGTGACCGACGCGGAGCTCGGCAGGCCGTTTTATCTTGATGCCAAGAACCCCGAGACGAACTGCGAGCTGCTTAAAGCGACCTGCGCGCTGCCTTTGGCGTTTCCGCCGATCAAGGTTGAGGGCAGGGAGTATTTCGACGGCGGTATCTGCGACCCGATACCCGCGCGGCAGGCGGAGAAGGACGGCTGCGACAAGTTGCTTATCGTTTTAACGCGGCCAGCGAGCTATCGCAAAACGCCTTCGGGCGCCAATAAATTCGCGGCCACGGTCTACCGCAAAAAATACCCGAACCTTATCAAGCCGCTGCTGACGAGGCATGACGTTTACAACAGGCAGCTGGAGTACTGCGCGTTTCTTGAAAAACAGGGCAGGGCGGTGATCCTGCGCCCGAGCGAGGAGGCGCAGATCGACTCCTTTGAAAAGGATATGGACAGAATAAAGGGCGTTTATGAGTACGGTTATACACTGACGCTTGAGAACGCCGAAAGAATTCGAAATTTATTTGCTGAGAAGGGATAAAATTGACCGAAAATATATTGATAGTCGGCACGCAGGTCATAATACTGTTTGTGCTGATAGCAGTAGGCTTCGGCTGCGCAAAGGCGAAGCTGCTGAGCGACGGCGCGGTCAAGAGCATAATCGACTTCATGCTGTACATAGTGACGCCGTGCGTTATAGTCCATTCGTACCAGAGGGATTTTGATCCCGCAATGCTTAAAGGGCTGGGTATAACGTTCGCCGCCTCGCTGCTGTCACACGCCGCGACGATAGTGATCGCGCATTTGTTTATACACGACAAGGACAAGAGGCGCGAGAATGTGCTGCGTTTCGGCGCGGTGTTCTCGAACTGCGGCTACATGTCGCTGCCGCTCCAGAACGCGCTGCTGGGCGCTGACGGAGTTTTTTACGGCGCGACCTATATCGCGGTGTTCAACATAGTGATGTGGACCTACGGCGTGTTTCTGATGGACGGCGGCGTCAAAAGCATTTCGCTCAAAAAAGCATTTATAAATCCCGGTATAATCGGCACCGTGGCGGGACTTTTAGTATTTGTGCTCTCGCTCAAGCTGCCGCAGGTGATCTCGGAACCGATAGGCTACTTAGCGGCGCTCAACACGCCCCTTCCAATGATAGTCATCGGTTATCATCTGGCGTCGGCCGGGTTTAATATAAAGGGCGCGGGCACATACGCGGCCATATTTGTTCGGCTGATAATATCGCCGCTTATAATGCTGGGCGGTTTGTATCTTTGCGGAATACGCGGCACGATCTTGGTGGCGTGCGTTATCGCGGCGTCGGCGCCATGCGCGGCGGCAACGACTATGTTCGCCGAAAAGTTCGGCGGCGACACCACGCTTTCGGCGGCGTGCGTGTCGATAACAACGCTGCTGTCTGTGATAACCATGCCACTGATAGTGGCGCTTGCAACTGTGATTTAAAATAAAAATAAAAAAGGAGGAGCAGCAATGCTTAGCGAATCAAAAAAACAATTTATTGAGTTCATGATCGAGTCCGACGTGCTGCGTTTCGGCGACTTTGTGACAAAGAGCGGACGCAATACGCCGTACTTTGTAAACACCGGAAACTACAGAACAGGAAAGCAGATAGCCGCGCTCTCGAAGTTCTACGCGGCGCTTATCAAAGAGAAGTGCGGTGACGATTTTGACTGCATGTTCGGCCCCGCCTACAAGGGAATACCTTTGGCGGCGTCGGCCGCGGCCGCGCTCTATAATGAGTACGGGATCGACAAGCCGTACTTCTTCAACCGCAAGGAGGAGAAGGACCACGGCGAGGGCGGCTCGCTGGTGGGCTACAAGCCCAAGGACGGCGACCGCGTCATAATCATTGAGGACGTTATCACCGCCGGAACCGCCATCCGCGAGACCATACCTATCCTGACCGGAGCGGCAAAGGTGATCGTGCCTCACATGTTTATCTCGGTCAACCGTTGCGAGGTGGGTCAAACCCCCGGAAAAACCGCGATCATGGAGGTTATGGAGGATTTCGGGATCAACGTCCACGCGATAGTCACCGTCCGCGACATACACGAGTATTTGAATCAGAGCGGCGCCGACGCCTCGATGCTTGAGCGCATGGAGCAATACATGAATGCATACTGTGTGTTTTAATTTTAATATAATTTGGCACAAAAAAGCCTTTTCTGCGCTTGGCGGAAAAGGCTTTTTTGCTTGCTTATTTAGTCGGCGATCTCTATCGAAAGCGCGTACGACTGGGGCGGAATGCTGCGGGTCTCAGCCGCTTCGCGCACGCCCGTTATTTTTGTGCCGACCGTCAGGTCGTCGATCTTATAAATTCTTTTGTCAAGGCCGTGGGTGATTTTTGTGCCGTCGTCAATGTTCAGCGCTCTGGCCGTTCCGTTTTCGTCGATCACGATCCGGCCCGCCTCGATGTTCTGCTCGGTGATCGTGCCGCTGAACTCGACGCTGTCGATGGACTCAACATAAGGAAGGCCGACAGAAACCGCCGTGGTCTGAGGCGGTATGCTCATCGTCATGGCCGGGCCGTACTCGACCGAAATGGTGTTTCCCTCGGCGAGATCGGAAAGCACAATGCCCGTGATCTTTGTTTCGTCGGTGATCCTCGCGATAACATCACCGTGTACCTCGTCCTCAACTATGATATACTCTCCGTTCTCGTCGCTTTCAAGGGATTTGAATTTCACGATCGTTCCGGGAACGCTTTCGTCGGCGGTCTCGATGGCCGGCGGTATGATCGCTATTGCCGTGGTCTGAGGCGGTATGCTCATAGTCATGGCGAGACCGTACTCGATCTCAAGCTCCGCACCCTCGGGTATGGCCGTAAGGTCGTAATCCTCGGGAATAACGATCGTGTCGGAAAACCGAACGATAACCTCGCCGCGCTTGGGATCGTTCACGCTTAAATATATTCCGTCATCGTCGGCTTGGACCGAGTTGAGCGTTACTTTGGCGGGTTCCGCGATAGTCACAACATTTCCCTCGCCGATGTAGACCGAAACGCCGAGAACCGTTGAGATCATATTTATCGGAACATAAGTCACGCTGTCCTGATAAAGATAAGGCGCGCTCTGAAGTTCGGTATAAGGCACGGAGCTGCTGTTATACGCCGCTATTTTGTTGTAGTGGTAACATCTCAAATCGCCGATAACCATTCCGACAACGGTCTCGTCGCGCACGCAGTCTATACCCTGAGTCTCGTCGTTCCAAGCGACCGCGTAGCCCATCTGTTCCATGACCTCGCGCAGAGGCACGGTCAAAGCTCCGTCATGCTCGATCGCCTGAACGTTAAACGTGCCGCCGTTGTGCGCCGCCGCGGGCTCTTGGGATTCGGGGGTTTGGATCACCGGGCTGCCGCTCAGGTCAAAGGCCGGGGTGTCCGCGGCGAAAGCCGAGCCGCAGCATAAGATCATGCCCGCAGCCGTCAGCGCCGCCAGAATTTTTTTCGTGTTTTTTCTCATTAATTTTGTCCTCCTTTTTGGCTGAAAATTAAAACAATTACGTTCTATTATATTAGACTTAATTATACCACAAAAGGTTGCAAAAATAATCAATATTTCTGCACAAAAAAGCAATAAGGGATTTATATATGTTGCACATACATAAATCCCTCGGTTTATTTGTTCCAAATCTGTTTTTCGCTTTTAATCGTCTCGCCGCTGTCTATCGCTCTGTGTAGCAGTATCGACATATACGCGTCCTGCAACGCGTCCGCGAGCGGATAGGGCTCGGGAGCGGCGCCCCTTGAATATTCCGCGGTACCCGCCATCATTTCCGCTACCGCGGTCTCATCCTGCGGAAGGCCGCAGAGTCCGAACCTGGGAGCGTAGATGCTCTCGCCCTCAAAGGTTATCTCGGTGACTTCCTCGATTCGGGCGAGGCTCGGGTTCGGGTCGCCTGTTTCGATTATCCGCATCTTTATTTCAAGCTCCGACTTAACGTCCTCGAATTTATCGTTCAGGTAATAAACGGTGTTGTCCGCAATCTCGCCGCGGCGGCCGCGGAGCTTTACCGAATTGTGTCTTATCGGCGAGCGGTACTGCTCTGAGTCAAAGTCAAACAGCGCGGTCTTTCCGTTTTCGAATTCAAACACCGCCACGGTCCTCTTTTTGTCGGCGATCCTGCCGTCATAAAAACGCTCGTATCGGGTGAAAGTCTCGACTGTCGGATATTTATAAGTTTTTCCGCGGACCGAAAATCCGACATCGGGCGAAATGTCAAGTAGCGCCCGCATAATGCTCGCGCCGTGGTAGTCGTGCGCCAGCGAGATATTCAAAAAGTCGGGCCCGCCTATGAGCTTTCGGCCCGCAAGCTCGATCAGCGCTTTGTATTGAGGAAAACGCGTGAACTGCTCGGCCACAACGAGCTTTCGCCCCGCTTGGCGAGCTTTCCACAGCTTGTTCAGCGTCTCGATGTCGAGCGCGGCGGGAGTCTCGCACAGCACGGCAGGGACGCGCTCTATCCATTCAAGAGAGACGTCGGCGATCGAGGCTTTGCTGACAGCCACGACCGCGAAGTCGGGCTCATAGCTCAGACATTCCTCGATCGACGTTGTTGCGCGTATATTATTTTCCCGCGCCATTTTTTCGGCTTTCTCGGGCGTCCTGCAATACATGGCGCAAAGCTCAAATATATCGGGCAGGGCCATTGCCGCGCGCACATAATAGAGCGACCGCCACCCCGACCCGATGATGATAAATTTATATTTTCGCATAATTACATATTGTTTTCCGCGCCTTCGAGGTAGCAGTTCTCGTAATAAATATCATGGATAGACTCGGGATAGCCCTCGAGCGGATTGATCTTGACCGGAGCGCCCGCGCCAATGCAGTTGCAGTTCCTGAAATAAATATTTTTAATCTCGGGGATATCCTCGGGATCGTCGCTCTGAACGACCGGATCTCTGTAGTCCATCAGATTGTGGACATAGTCCATCGTCATGATAACGGGCTGGTTCTTGATGTTTATCATCTGGATATTTTCAAGATAGATATCCTCCACAACGCCGCCGCGGCCCATTGCACTCTTGAATCTCACGCCTATGTCCGAGTCGGTAAATGTGCAGTTCTGCACCAGCACGTTCCGAACTCCGCGCGACATTTCGCTGCCTATAACAAAGCCGCCGTGACTCTTGCCCACCTTGCAGTCGTGAACATAAACGTTTTCGCAGGGCTTTTTGAGCTTTCTCGCCTCTCTGTCCTTGCCGGACTTTAGGCAGATTCCGTCGTCGCCGGTGCGGAAGTCGCAGTTGTGAATATGTACTTTGTTGCAGGAATCCACGTCGATGCCGTCGCCGTTCTGGGCGTAGTACGGGTTTGTGATGAAAACGTTCCTGACAGTCAGATTCTCGCAGAAGTATGGGTGAACGCTCCATGCGGGTGAGTTCTGAAGGCGCACGCCCTCGATAAGCACGTTGTTGCAGTGCCTGAGACTTATCATGACCGGTCTGTAGAAGTCGTAGTACGGAGCGGCCGCCGCGAGCGCTTCCTCGTATGTTGGATAGTCGTCGGGGAAAACCTCGCCCACGTATCTGGCGTCGTAGATAGATTTGGACGGAACCCAGATCTCGCCGTCATTGCCGTGGATTATGTACTCTGATCTCGCCAGCAGGCGATCCCACTGTATATCCGTCATTTTCCAGCGCTTGACCGGGCGCCAGAGCTGGCCGCTGCCGTTTATCGTGCCGCCGCCTGTGATGGCGATGTTTTCGGCGTGGTCCGCTGTTATTGGCGACACGGTCCTGATCCTCTTGATCCCCTCATAGTCGGTGACGATCAACGGATAGTCCTCCGGGCTCTTGTCGAACAATATCAAAGCGTTGTCGTCAAGATGCAGCTCGACGCCCGATTTTAGGGTGATTGGCGCGGTGAGCCACACGCCGTCGGGCACGATGACCCTGCCGCCGTGCTCCGCCGCCGCGTCTATAGCCGCCGCGAATGCCTTTGTGTTGGCCTCCTTGCTTCCCTGCGCCGCGCCGTAGTTGATTATATCAAACTCATTGTCCGGAAAAGTCGGTATCGTAACGGTAAATTCTTTAAACATAATTACCCCTCCTTAGGTATGTTTTTATATTTTAGTATTATAGCATATTTGTCGGATAAATGCAATATTTAAAAAACATAATACCAAATTGACATATGATGTCCGATATGTTAAAATTATATAAAATAACAAAAGAGGAGTGTTTTATATGCCGCTTTGCGAGGTGCGCTCGCCGGAGGATGTTATAGAGCTGGTGGAGGAGATTGGCTTTCTGCCGTTTTTCGCCAATGATGTTCCGGGGTTCTCGATCGAGGAATGCTGCCCGCCCGAGCTGTGGTTCTCGGGAGAGGTCGACGGCCCATGGGAATGGAAGGGCCCGATTGCGCGGAGCCTCAGGTGCGTCTACGGCAAATTTTTTAAGGGCAAGGCGATGTTCATAAGCCGAGATTGGTTCCCGGATTTCGCCAACCTGCGCCGGGACGGCTATGACTTTGACGCGCGCTTTAACGACGGCCTCGCCTCATACAAGGACAGGGAGGTATACGAGGCGGTCGCGGAAAATAAATATCTGCTTTCAAAAGAGCTCAAAAGAATGCTCGACTACCGAAAGGGCGGCAAAAAGGGTTTCGACACGGTGATAACCCGCCTTCAGATGCAGACCTATGTCTGCATATCTGACTTTGTGTATATGCTTGACAAATTCGGCGCGCCCTACGGCTGGGGTGTTGCGGAGTATGCTACGCCCGAGGCGCTGTTAGGCGGCGATTTTGTGACCTCGGCCTACCGCCGCGATCCGGAGGAATCGGGAGAGCGCATAGCCCGGCATTTAAAAGCCGTGTTCCCCGATATTTCCGAGGATAGGCTGAGGGCAATAATATAAAAATTTATAGACACAGTCATATCGGTTATGATATAATTTACTTGAAGTATTTTACATTAAAAAGGAGTTGACGAAATGAATAAGAAATTTTTTAAGTTGTTTACCGTGATGATACTGGCGCTGGCGCTGACGGCTTGCTCATCGCAGGCTCCGACGCGCGAGGCGCAGCCTCAGACCAAAAACCAAAGCGCGGGATCAAGCGAAGCCGAGAGCCCCGAAAAGGATGCGTCGGGCTTTGTTTCGCTTGCCGAGGCGGTGCCCGATGTGATACTTGAGATCAGATACTATTCAGAGTATAACTTTGTGGGAGACAGGATCGACGGCTACGAGGAGCCCTGCGCCCTTATTTCAAAAGAGGCGGCCGCCGCTCTCGGAGAGGCAGCCCGCGACGCCGAGGAGCAGGGATACATGCTCAAGATCTACGACGCGTACCGTCCGCAGACCGCGGTCAATGATTTTATCGCATGGGCCGAGGATGTCGACGACACGCGCATGAAGGAGTATTTTTATCCCGAGCTTGACAAGTCCGTGCTGTTCGACCAAGGTTATATCGCCGAGAAGTCGGGTCACAGCCGCGGAAGCACGGTTGATCTGACGATTTTCGACATGAGCGCCGGAAAGGAAGTTGACATGGGCGGAACCTTTGATTATTTCGGAGAGCGCTCGCATCCCGATTACGTCGGCGACCTGACCGAGGAGCAGATAAACAACAGGAATATACTCAAAAACATAATGGTCGAGAACGGATTCAAGCCTCTTGACACCGAGTGGTGGCATTTCACGCTTGAGAACGAGCCATATCCCGACACGTATTTTGATTTCCCGGTAAGCGAGGATTCCATCCCCGCGGCGTAAAATGATGAAATCGTTAAAAACGGGCGGCTGCGTCTTGCCTCGCCCCTTGGGGAGAGGTGCCCGCTTGCGGGCGGAGAGGGGTTAACATAGGTACTAGAGAATAGTAACTAGGGACTAGGAACCCCTCTCAGTCAGCTACGCTGACAGCTCTCCCCAAGGGGCGAGCCTGACATAAACCATGAGATATTCCTAGTTTCTAGTACCTATTTCCTAGTCTCTACGTTGGCAGCTCTCCCCAAGGGGCGAGCCTTTGAGGTCTCGTTTTTAAAAATTTAAAAAATTTTAAAAAAAGCCCTTGACAAAAGTTCAAAAAGGCATTATAATATTAGAGTTGTTTGGCAACGACAGCGACTTGCGAGCATGCTGGAACAGGCAGACAGGCACGTTTGAGGGGCGTGTGCTTATGGCGTGTGGGTTCAAGTCCCACTGCTCGCACCATATGATGCCTGATTGTGTAAGGGTAGCACGAGTGACTCTGACTCACTTTGTCTGGGTTCGAATCCTAGTCAGGCAGCCATAAGCGTCCGGATATTCCGGGCGCTTTTATGTTTAGAATAAAAGGGAGGCGGGACCATGTGCGAAAAGCTGAAACAAAAAACACTGTCGGCGGGAAATTATTTGCGTGCCTTTGTGAAATGGCTTATCCTCGCCACGATAACCGGCGGCCTGGGCGGAGCCGCTATTTCGCTGTTCCGCCTGTGCATAAACTATGTCACGGATTTTCGGGATGAGCACAATTTGATAATACTTTTTCTGCCGCTTGCGGGAGTTGTTATCGTTTTTATATATCGCCTGGCGGGGATGGACAAGACCGGGACCAACAGCGTGATACGCGCGGCGAGGAGCGAGGAAAAAGTGCCCCTGGCACTGGCGCCGCTTATATTTATCGCCACTGCGCTGACCCATCTTTTCGGCGGCAGCGTCGGCCGAACGGGCGCCGCGCTGCAGATCGGAGGCAGCATAGGCGAGCTTGTCAAAAAGATACCGCGCCTTGACGAAACCGAGTCGGGCATAATAATTATGTGCTGCATGAGCGCCGTTTTCTCGGCTCTGTTCGGCACGCCTCTGGCCGCCACGTTTTTCGCCCTCGAAGTCATAATGGTCGGTGTTATCCGCTATTCGGCGTTTATACCCTGCCTTTTGTCCTCGGTGCTGGCATATAAGATCACGCTGCTTTTCGGGCTCGAGCCGGGCCTGTATCCGCTCGCGGGCGCGCCCGAGCTCAGCCTTGTCGTATTTTTCAAAACGATAGCCGTCGCGGTCATCTGCGCGGCTGTGAGCATCGTGTTCTGCGTCGGTATCTACGGGGCCGAAAAGGGCATGAAAAAGCTTTTCAAAAATCCTTACATACGCGTTTTTGTCGGTGGAGCGGTCATTGCCGCGCTGACGTTTTTGCTTGGGACCACCGACTATAACGGCGTGGGCACGCGGGTCATCGCCGCCGCGGTCCAAAGCGGCATCGCCGCGCCTTGGGCGTTCGCGCTCAAGCTTTTGTTCACCGTCATAACGATCGGAGCGGGCTTCAAGGGCGGCGAGATACTGCCCGCGCTGTTTATCGGGGCAACCTTGGGCTGCGTTTTGGGCGGCGTTTTCCGCGTCGACCCGGGCTTTGCCGCGGCGCTTGGCATGATATCGATGTTCTGCGGTGTTGTCAACTGTCCGGTCGCCTCGATATTTTTCGGCGTCGAGATGTTCGGCGCGAGCGGTATAGTGCTGTTCGCCACGGCTGCCGCGGTGAGCTATGTCATGTCCGGCTACTACGGTCTATACAGCAGCCAGATCATAGAATACTCAAAGCTCGACTCGGAGCAGATAGACGTTCACACCAAAAGGAACTGATTTGAAAACCGCCGAGCGGTCGGCGCGGATATTAAATTGACAAAATCTCTTTTCGGCTGTAAAATAAATAAAAAGAGGTGGTAGCATGACGCTTCGGATAGCTGTGTGCGATGATGAAAAAGACGCGTTGCTTTTTCTTAAACGGACTGTCGCAAACATTGTGCCGAAATACGAAAAGGACTTTGAAATTGTTACGTTTGACAATGCCGATGATTTGATACGATATTGCCGAAAAAATCTCACGGATATAATTTTGATGGATATTGATATGCCAGAAATCAACGGCTTTGACGCGATAGAGACGATCAAAAAATTTCAATCCGATATCGCGACGGTTTTTATTACGGCGCATGAGGAACTGGCGTATCAAGCGTATGACTATCAGCCCTTTTGGTTCATCAGCAAGAAAAATCTTGAAAAGCTGGACAATGTTCTTGATAAATTAATCAAAAAGCTCCGTTACAGGAAAATAAGCGGCAGCACAGTCTGCCTTGACCTGAATCCTATTGTTTCGGTGAGCGTTAAGGATGTCGCTTATTTAAAAAGCGGCGGCCACTATTTGACGGCTTATGATAATGACAATAATGTTATAATGAAATTCAGGTGCTCGATAAAGTATGCTTATGACCGGCTGAGCCCGTACGGGTTTATCCACGCTCAACGAAGCTATATTGTGAACTCTAGATATATCAAACGCTTCAGCAGCAAGGATATCGTTTTGAAAAATGAGCATAAAATAACTGTGACACGCAGCGCGAAAAAGTTAAAAGAGGCGCGCGAATTATACGGAAAATTTATGAGGAACACGCGATGGTAAATTTATTTGAATTTATTATAAATATTATACAAGAATCAATTATACTCATGTTTTTAACGCTGTACTTCGGATGCAGATTTTCAGCGCCCAAAAAGTACCTCGGTTATATTGCGGGCGTTGTTGTGAACGTCGCGTGTATCACATATTTTAATACGATATATATTTATGAAGGAGTTTTAGGCCTGATTTTCACATTGCTTTACTTTTTGTACTCGATTATATTTTTAAAGGGCGATGTTTTTAATAAGCTCTTTATGTCGGCGTTCATAAACTGCATTGTGTATTTTTTGGGATTGTTCACGATACTTTGTTTCAGTATATTGCTGCCCGAAAGTCATGACAGCCTTTATAACATGTTCACGCTCACCCGCGAGCGGGTTTTGCTCACCGTCACTGTTCAAATTTTGTTGATCACGGCGTGCGCGTTGCTTTTGCGTTTCAAACCGAAGAGTAATTTAAAAAAGCGAAGCATCGCCGCTTTGATAATAATGCCTGTCGCCGTTGAGCTTTCGATGATCGGGTTTGCCGACATTTTCATTGAAAACAACAGTTTAAGCTTTGAATTGCTGCTGGTTTCGACCTGCATTATGATCGCTTGTATCTCGATTTACTACGCTTATATCAAGATCAGCGATGTTGTGGCCGTTGAGGCCGAGTACGCTGTCCTTCAGCAAAGATACGAATATGACAAGCGCCGCACGGGTGAAATCGAGGAAATGTATTCAAACACATGCGCCATGCGGCACGATCTGATAAATCATTTCACAACCGTATCAAGCCTTATTGATAACAACAAAAAAGCGCGCGATTATATTAATTCCGTAATGGAAAACCAGATCGGCGAGCTGAAAAACTCGGTCAAGACCGACAACGATTATTTTGACGCGATAGCGAACTCGAAGGCGGCCGTGTGTGAGCGTTTGGGTATAGACGTGCAGATACGCGTTATGAACAATTCGCTTTCGGTATTAAAGCAGGACGAGATCGCGGTGCTGTTCGGAAATCTGTTTGACAACGCGATCGAGGCGGCAAAAAATTCAAGCAAAAAAACCATCGAGCTTGATGTGCAGACCCAGGGCGAATATCTTTCAATTTTTATGATAAACTCGATAGACAGATCGGTATTGAAAAACAATAATGATTTAAAGACAACAAAAAAGAATAAAATGTATCATGGGTTTGGGATCAAAAACATACAAAGAGTTGTAAACGAGCATAAAGGAATAATAAACTTTTTTGAGGAAAACGGATATTTTTGCTGTGACATACTCATATAAAAATATTTTTTCACTTCGTGCCCGATTCAGCGCGCTTCGTGCCAAAGGACGCCCGACGGCGTTCTTTTTTTGTTGATATAGTTTTAACGTAATGTTTGGACCGCTTATACATGAATGTTTGAACCGCTTAGACATGAATGTTTCCCGCTTGGACATAAAATATTGACGGCCGAAATCGCGCGCCTTATAATGGGTGAATAAGAGAAAGTCATAAAATAAAGCGTAACGCAATATTGGGGGAATACGTGAATATGACCAATCTTGCAAAATAACGACCAATTTTGCAGACGATATTGACAGCCGAAATCACGCGGCATATAATCAAACACAGTTTAGGCTTTCAGGCACCGGCTTATGCAGAACGACCCGAGACAAATCATCGGTATATTTTAAAGTGTTTGCCGAAATGTTGTTCTTGGCCTTTGTCTCTGTTTTTAAGCAAAAGCAAAAACCTGCGCAAAAACGCAGGTTTCGTGACCTTTGGCGGAGTTGGTGGGATTTGAACCCACGTGCCCGGATCTACGGACAACACGATTTCCAATCGTGCTCGTTATGACCACTTCGATACAACTCCGTAACCATAAAATATATTATTACTTTTTTCGCTGTTAATCACAGCAAAATCTATTATACCATAAATTTTTAAAAATGCAAGTGTTTTTTTAAAATAATTTTAAATTGGAATAATCGGTGATCGATTGTTGCAAATTTATGGTATATGATTAAAAAAGTAATTTAACTATTGACAAAGCTCGAATAATGCGATATAATCACATGCGTAGTAAACAGTTATAAGTTTACGAAAATATTATTATAAGTAGGAGGATTTTATGAAAATCACAAAAAGAACTCTTTCGTTGATCTTGGCGGTCGTTATGTTTGTGGGTGTTTTTGGCGCCACAGTCGTTTCGGCGGCCGGCTTCAGCGACACAAACGGACATTGGGCAGAGAGAGAAATCGACAATTGGGCTGACCGCGGAGTTTTAAGCGGTTACAATGACGGAACATTTTTGCCGGACAACAACATAACCCGCGCCGAGATGGCGAAGGTTATAGTGAGCGCTATGGGCGGAGGCGTCGTTTCCGTTGATAACATTTTCACGGATGTGCAGCAGAACGAATGGTATTATGCTCCCGTTTCAATAGCCGCGGCCGCGGGTTACGTGAACGGAGACACCGACGGCAGGTTCAGACCGAACGACTACATAACCCGTCAAGAGGCGAGCGCAATATTTGCCAGAGCTTACAAAGTGACAGGAGGCGCGAGCGTCGGACAATTTACCGACGCGGTTTCGATAAGCGATTGGGCGGTCGAGTACGTTTCGGGCTTGGTAGATTCGGGAATTATCAAGGGTTACGAGGACGGAACTTTCAGACCGCTTGACAACATAACCCGCGCCGAGGTCGTTGTTATGCTTGACAGGCTAAACGGCGGCTCCGAGCCTGCCGGCACGACGGCGCCCGAAAACGGCTCCGGGTCCGTTACGGCGGCGCCCGAGCAAGCTGCCACAGCGACGCCTAAGGCGGCCGCGTCATCAATGTTTGGCGGCGGTAACGGCGGAGGTGGCGGAGGCGGCAGCTACGGCGGCACGACTCAGCAGTACACCGTGAAATTTGTGGACGGCGACGAAAATGTTTTAACGCTCAGAATTGTCAGAAACGGAAAATTGAGCGCGGGCCAGGTCCCCGAGATAAAAAAAGACGGATACGCTTTCGTGGGTTGGTATACGGACAGCGCTTTCAGCGGCACCGCGGTCGATCCGACCGATATAGTTGTGGCAAGAGATGTTACTTTCTATGCCCGCTGGCTGAAAGACGGCGAGACGGTTTATCAGACTGTGACATTTAATTACGGCTATATGCCGCCTTATGTGAACAGCGAGGTTCCGCTTAACTCGGTAATTGATTTTGAGCCCGCTGAGCGCCCGCATCATACATTTGTCGGCTGGAACACTAAGCCCGACGGCAGCGGCGAGACTATTACATTCCCATATACCGTTACGGGCGATGTGACGATTTGCGGTATATACAAGCTCGACGAGGGAATTCCCGTAATAAATGAAATAAAGACCGAGGACGCGGAAGTGAGCGGTGTCGTAGTCAAATCCCGGGCTGTTACGGGTATGACCGACATAACGGCGGATGAAACATTTGTTGTTGAAATAACGCCCGAGCACCCCGAGAGCTATGTGCTTTCCGATATAAGCGGAATCAAGATTGAAGCCAAGACAGCGGACGGCGAAACAAAGACTTATGACTTTGCGCGAGGCGAGGACTATACCGTGACTTACGGTGATGTTGTTTCTTTCGGCGGCACTCGCGAAGTTACGCTTTCGATCAAGCTGTCGTCGGCCGAAAAACTCGGAATAACTACGGATACAGTAAATACAATTATCATAACGCCGGTGTTTGAGGTTTTTGAGCAGACGCCTTCCGAGCCCACGATCGAGCCTTCAAGTGAGCCGTCAAATGAGCCCCCGACTGAGCCATCGGCTGAGCCGTCAAATGAGCCTTCGATTGAGCCGTCGAGTGAACCCTCGGTTGAGCCTACAAATGCTCCCTCAATTGAGCCCTCAAACGAGCCTACGAATGCTCCCGCAAGCGAGCCTTCGATTGAGCCGTCGAGTGAACCCTCGGTTGAGCCTACAAATGCTCCCTCAATTGAGCCGTCAAACGAGCCGTCAAATGCGCCTTCAATTGAACCTTTGACCGAGCCCTCGGTTGAGCCGTCGACTGAGCCTTCAAACGTGCCCACAACGGTTCCGACTGCGACGCCCAACGCCGATCAGCTTTTATTGGCCGAAATCGAGGCGATAGCGGCAAAGACCGATGTCGGAAAGAAGGATGAAGACTTTACCGGAAACATTAACGTGTACATGAACTGGGGCACGGTAAGCCCGCTTTATTCGCTGCTTAATGTGTATACGGATATAGATGAGGCGAAAAAAGAGGGAAGAGAGCCCACAAAGAGCTTTATATGGTATGAGCGCGCCGCGACAGCGAATGAAAAGCTGCTGCCTGACAATGTGACGCTTATGAACAATATCGACGCCAAATATAACAACGGCGCGAATAACGCCGAAAACACCAAGCAGTGTATGGGATTTTTCAGAAAAGTATTTGAGACATATCCCAACGCGCACTACACATTGTTTACCGACGATCTGAGAGCTCAGTACGAATTTCTGATGATGAACTACAACGGAGTGCCAAAGGAGCAGTACAATGTTGTGCTTGGCACCGACGGAACGGCGACATACTCGATGATAAAGAATTATCTGTACAAGAACTCCGATCCTCAGGACGTGGATCAGGTAATCGGAGACGTCAACAGCAATTGGGATTTGTACGCCTACTGGTATCACGAGTACCAAAAAAGAATAACAAATCATCAGGTTGATCAGGGCCGTTTTCTGAACAATAATGGAGGCGCATGCTTCGTAATGTGGGAGCAGGCGGCTCAGGACAATGTCGAGTATTGGATACAGTGGCCACAGCTCATGGTGTCGGACGTTGAGGGGCTTAACGAGATAATGCAAAGCAAAATGCATCTTGTGGAAAAGCGCCACAACGACATGTACGCGGCGCTCACGCCCGAATCGAAAAAGGCGTTTCTGAACCTGGTGCTTGCGGGATCGTTCAGAGATACCGATTACCCCATAGACACGGATTTTAAAGCGATGTATGACGAGCAATATTTCCCGGGCTATGATGAAGGCAAGAAGTATATGATAATATCGGGAACGTCTAAGTCCGGAGAGAATCCCGCTTTTGAAAAAAGCGTCGAGGCGGTCATGAACTACTTTGGGGATGAGTACACATATCTGTACAAGCCGCATCCGGCATGGCCCGCGTCGACCGTCACGGGACGCAAGGAGTTCCTCGACGCAAAAGGAATCAAGGAGCTGCCCGCGCAGACGCCGATGGAGGTAATACTGTGGACATATCCTAACGTGAATGTGGGAGGATACAACAGCTCGCTGTACATGTCGGCGACAACGAAGGGACAGGTAAAATTCTTCCTGTCGTCGGGACCCGAGGCGCTGACGGCGCCGCTGCCCGATCTTTACGATTTGGGATATTACGACGACGCGATATTCTTTGATCCCGACCCGATCATTACGGATCCGGCGGAGCAATAAAAGCAAAAAAGAACATTTGAAACGCTCAATATTTAAAATCAATGCGGCGGCGCAGTCTCAGCTGTGCCGCCGCTTGTTTATCGGAGTTTTGTTAGATCGCGCCTTTGATCTCGATTTACCTTCCGGACTTTTTCTTCAAGATTCCCGAAAAACGACGCGCGTAAAGTATCAGTGATATCATGATCAGAATTATATTAAAACATATCAACGCGTTTGCCAAGCCGTTATTTATATCGGGAAACAGTATCAATATCAGAAATACAATATACAGCGCGACAGTGTTAAGTTTACCATGCCATTCGGAGCTGTTCACCGTATCGGTCTTTATGATCGTTTTAAGGCCAAGCACGCTGATAATGATCTCTTTCAGCGCGAAAATTATAATTACCGCCAGCATCAGTTTATAGCGGGAGGCCAAAGACACGATAATGGCCGCTTGGGTCAGTTTATCGGCGATCGGGTCCAGTATTTTGCCGAAGTCGGACACCATATTAAATTTTCTCGCTATTATGCCGTCGGCCACGTCGGTTGCTCCGGAAAGCAGAATAACAAGCGACGCGGCGTAATAATTGTCCTTAAAGCAGTACAGCCAGACTATCAGCGGTATCATCAGCAGCCTTGCGGCGCTGAGCAAATTGGGAACGGTAAGCACCTGTTCCTTTCCGAATATCCGCCGCATAGAGCATGTCCCCTTTCTTGTTCGGTAATTTTGTTTTCGGTATATTGTGTGACAAAGGCACATCGCGTTTTACGCGGGATGTGCCTCATATTCTGTCACGAGTTTGGGATTCGACTTAATATTTTGCCAAATTGTATATTCCCCAGATCACCTTTGCCGCCTCAGCGCGGGTCGCGCTGCCGCGCGGCTTAAAGCTGCCGTCCTCGTATCCGTTCATAATGCCCAGTCCGACCAGCTCCGCGACCGCGTCTTTTGCGTATCCCGCGATATTGTCGTTGTCGGTGAAGTTGAGCTCGGCCATATCGTTCGTCATGTTGATCGCTCTGTATAGGATCGTTGCCATGTCCTGACGCATGATCGACTCGCCGATGCCGAAATAGTCATCCGACTGGCCCTGAACGAATCCCGCGTTGACCGCCGCGGTGACATACGGCGCGTACCAGGCGTTTTCATCAACGTCGTCAAAGTAGCTCGACTTTTCCGAGGCGTCCAATCCGTACATTTGAACGACCATCTTGCAGAACTGCTCGCGCGTGACGTTGCCCGCGGGATTGAAGCCGCCGTCGCCCATGCCGTTTACTATTCCTGCGTTTGTGAGGCCTATTATGGCTTCCCTTGCCCAGTCATAGCTGTCAATATCATTGTAGGGATTGCTGTCGGCCTGATTGGGAACGGGCGTTGTTTTCGGCTCGTCATAGTCTGAGGTATCGGGTATGGCGGTCGGTCTCACGTTGGTGCTCGTGTTTTCGTCGTTTGTGCTCCATCCTCCGGTGCTTCCGCCGCCGCTGCCGCTGCCGCTTGTACCGAAAGTGCTGTTTTGAGGCGAATAGAATATTGATGATGTCTTTTCGCCGAGATAATAAGAGATCGAGTCGACCTTGTAATAGCATCTTACCGAAACGTCGCCGCTCCTGCCGTATTTTGTCGTATTGGTCACGAACGAGATATCAATATCGCGAACGCCGGCAGCAAACGCCTTGTCGGTAATTTGATCAATAAGCTCGCCGTTTTTGTAGACGCTGACATCCACATACGCGTTCTGGTTATTTAGATTTGACGAGCGACTGAGCGATAAAGTCAAATAGTGGCCGACCGTAAAAGTTGTGGGGAGCTCGAACTTAGGCAGATCTTTCAGTATATTGTCTCTGCTTTCTATCTTATTGATAACCGAATCAATTGACTGCAGCATGTAGTCTTTGTAATCGCCGCTGTAGTTCGCGTTAATTTCGGTTCTGAGATTTTGGGCTATGGTTTTTATTGACGTCAGATATTCGGAGTAATACGGATGATCGGTAAATTTGTTTGCCGATGTCAGCTGAATATCCAAAGACATGATCTTAGTATTATAATTTTCATATGTCTTGTCGGTAATTTTCTCCAGAGCTGATGTCACATAGCCGTTATACTCGTTGATTTTCGATATCGCTTCGGTCAGCTGGCTCTCGGCGGAAGCGGCGCGTTTGAGCGCGGTAGGCACGGTCATATCCACGGTTTCGGCAGTTTTCTTAAGATATTCGAAGTTTATGGCGCTGTTGTCATTTGCAACACCATAGTACGCGTCGCGCAGCTTCATGATCCCCATGGTGTTGTTCATAGCCTCTGCCGCCCTTTGAGCCGCGTTTATAGCTGTGAGTGACGTGCCGTTGGCTTTGAGCGTGTCATCGATCTTTTGCATGCTCGATTCAGGCTGTGAGTCATAGTCTTTCAGCGCCTTTGTTATGGGGTTTATATAAAGCGTGTTTATATCGTTGTAAGTTTTTCCGTCCTCTTTGTAAAAGCTCATGCTTTCAACTTTGGGAAGACTTACAAGCTCGTCGTAGACATTTTGCTCGCTTGATGTCAGTTCCTTTATCTCGGTTCCGTCCGAGACGTTTAAGTTCGGATTTATCACAAGAGTTTTTCCGTCGGGAAGCTTGGCGGTGAACGCTGTCACATCCAGGCTTGAATTTTTGATCGCCGTGTTTGACTCAACGGTCACGCTAAACAGCGTGGCAACACCGCTTACGGATGATGTGCCGTTTTCCCATTCGCAGGTAATTTCCGAATCGTCCCTGATCGAGCGGGACATGCTGCCGTTATCGCTGAACGTGTCTCCGGTTTCAAATCCCTTTATTGTCGCGTCGTAAAATTTCGCGGTAAAGGTAAACGCGGTTATCTCGGGAAGAGCTGAGCCGGTTTTGAAAACGATCCTGTATGTTTTTGTGCCCGATTCCTTGTAGACCGAGGCGTTTATTCTGAGGTCGGTTTCCGATGTATTCGGGGTTGCCGTCGAGTCGGGCTCGGCGGTCGGTTTTTCTGTGGCGGCGGGTGTTTCTGTGGGCTCGGGTGTCGCGGTTGCCTCGGGCGCGTCGGAACTTAGCGTGGGGAGCGGGACCGGCGCCTCGTCGGCGATTACCGCGGTATATCCTCCCATAGAGATCAGCGCGGCCGAAAGCGCGCAGCATATCGTTTTTTTGAAGAAAATACTTGAGTTTTTCATTTCAATCCTCCTGTTTTCACTATTTGTCGATATTATATTTTAATTATAACATTCAATTATTTTATATCAATTAATCTCATGTTACATTAATGTTACAAATATATATTGTCAAAAACAACAAAATTTAAAAAATTTTAAAAAAACACTTGCATTATGCGAATCTTTCTGTTATAATGTTTCGAGTTGATATTATGATTAGATTTGCGAGGAGGTGTATATACATGGCAAAGTGTGAAATTTGCGGAAAGGGCGTAAGCTTCGGTATCAAGGTGTCTCACTCACACCGCAGAGCCAACAAAATGTGGAAGCCCAATGTAAGACGTGTAAAGGCTGTTGTCAACGGTACTCCTAAGAAGGTTTATGTTTGCACAAGATGCTTGAGATCCGGCAAGGTTCAGAGGGCTGTATAAGTCGGCGCGCCGCCAAGCGGCGGACGGTACCGAAAATGAGTTTAAAGCCGAGGATCGTATCCCCGGCTTATTTGTTTTTGATTTTATAAAAAACACTTGCTATTTTTTCGATATATGGTATATTTATCTTGCGTTATACCGCCGTCCGTCTGCCTCGCCCCTTGGGGAGAGGGGTCAACATAGGTGCTAGAGAATAGTGGTTAGGGACCTGCCTATTCGATATTTTCTAATTTTGTCAACAGCTTTTAAGATTTTTTCAGCTCAAAAATAATTTTTTATATATAAAAGGACTTTCACGAAAAAATCCGTGAAAGTCCGGAAATTATTATACTACCAAAAAGTCCTCAAAGTCGGCACAGCCGCCTTTTTCACCGACGCAGGCGATACAGGTCTTGGCTCCGACCCATCTGCCCTGGGCTATGTCAAACTCGCCGAGGGTTATGAAGTCACTGCCGTCAACGCTGTAGGACACGCGTCCCTTTGCCTCCTTGCTGTTGGTGCGGGATATGATCTCGCATCTCAGATACGCCTCGGTGGTTCCGACGCACTTGTCGACCACTATATTCTCGCGCACATCGAAATCATATTCGCTGAGAGACCTTGAGCTGCCCGTGCGAAACTCGACCGTTCCCTCGTCGGTCAGCGCCACATAACCGTACTTGTGGCCGATCACGCCCAGCACCGCCTTGTTTTTGCCGACGCCTTTGGGCAGCGAGACCTTGGTCGTTATGACCATCGTCGGCGCCTGCCACATCTGTGTCAGCAGATTGGGTACGTTCCAGAGGTATCTGTCGCTCTCGGTCTTTAAATCCTCGCTGTACAGCCTCAGCTTGCCGCTGTTTTCGAGAGAGTACCATTCCTCATGTGGATTGCACTGCCACTGCCACTGAAGACCGAGCTTACCACCCCTAAATTCATCGGATGTGGGGATCGTACTGATCGGGTACGTCTTGCCCACGTCGGGCTTTTTGCTGCGTTTTACGGGCTGGCCGCAAAGACCGCTGTCGATCCTCTCGCCCATAACCGGCCATCCGTCCATCCACTTGACGGGCTGGAGATGAATGATCCTGCCGATTACCTCCAGGTCCTGGAAGTGCATGAACCAGTTCTCGCCGTTTTCGAGCTCAACCAGTCCGCCCTGGTGCGGGCCGTTTATATCGGTCAGGCCTTGACGCATAACAATATGATCCTCGTAGGGGCCGTAAACGTTCTTACTGCGCAGCGCCACCTGCCAGCCGGTGGGAACTCCGCCCGCCGGAGACAGCACATAGTACATACCGTCGCGCTTATAGAACTTGGGGCCCTCGATAACGGGCTGACTGATCGTGCCGCAGAATATTATCTTGTCCTCGCCGATCACCTTGGTGCCGTCCCACGACATTTCACAGACCGCCAGATGGCTCTTGATACCGCAGCGGCTGTTGGCATAGCCGTGAACGATGTAGGCTTTGCCGTCGTCGTCCCACAGGGGGCAGGTGTCGATGATGCCGACCGCCTCTTTGACAAGGATCAGATCGGACCACTCGCCGTAGGGATCGTCGGTGCAGGTCATGAAAATGCCCAAATCCGGGTCGCCGTAGTAGATATAGAACTTGCCCTCATGATAACGGATCGCGGGCGCCCACACGCCGCAGCCGTGAACCGGCTTGTTATAGCGGTCGGGCAGCTTTTTGACCGCGTGGTTGATGATCTCCCAGTTGATAAGATCCTTCGAATGAAGTATCGGCAGACCGGGAACGTATGTAAAACTGGACGCGGTCATGTAGAAATCATCTCCGACTCTGATAACGTCGGGATCGGAATAATCGGCGTACAATATAGGATTTTTGAAGGTGCCGTCGCCCAAGTCCGCTATCCATTTTCCTTCAACTCTGTTCATAATGTCCTCCTAACATAGTGATTAGTGATTAGTGATTAGCGAATAGAGATTAGAAATTCGCTTTGGTGACATCTCCCCCTCCGATCAAGGAGGGGGAGACAATATGTTTTTTTATTTTAAAGCACTACTCCGTCTTTAAAGATCGAGATCTCGCGGTAGCCGTTCTTCTCGTTGTTTGTCTGTTTGCCGTTTGCTATGTCTATAACAAAGTTCAGCAGGTCCTGAGTGAGAACAGCGCCGTCCACGATGGGGCCCGCGTTGAAGTCGATCCAATGAGGCTTGCGCTCAGCCAAGCCCGAGTTCGACGATATCTTGATCGTGGGAACCGGAGCGCCCACCGGAGTGCCGCGTCCCGTTGTGAACAGGACCATGTGGCAGCCCGAGGCCGTCAGATTGGTTACGGCCACTATATCGTTGCCGGGGCCCGTCAGCAGATTGAGACCCTGCTTCTTTACATGCTCGCCGATCTGTATAACGTCAACGACCTCGCCGGTTCCGCTCTTTTGAACGCAGCCGAGCGACTTGTCCTCAAGGGTGGTGATTCCGCCCTTTTTGTTGCCGGGCGAAGGATTCTCGTAAACCACCTGATTGTGGCGCATGAAATACTCTTTGAAATTGTTTATCAGGTCAACGACCTTGTTAAACGTCTCCTCGTCGCGGCACCTGTTCATCAGCAGAGTTTCGGCGCCGAACATTTCGGGCACCTCTGTCAATATCGTGCTGCCGCCGTGGGCGATGAGCAGGTCTGAGAACTGCCCCACCAGCGGATTGGCCGTGAGGCCCGAAAATCCGTCGCTGCCGCCGCACTTTAGGCCGACAACCAGCTTTGAGATGTCGCAGGGCGTTCTCTCGAACTTCTGCGCGTACTCAACCAGCTCGCCTATGAGCTTGAGGCCTTCCTCAAGCTCGTCGTCATACTCCTGGGTGGACATGAACTTCACTCTGTCGGGGTTATACTCGCCAAGCACCTCTTTGAATACCGGGATGTTGTTGTTCTCGCAGCCGAGGCCCAGAACCAGCACGCCCGCAGCGTTGGGGTGGTTTACCAGACCCTTTAATATGGCCTGAGTGGTTTTCTGGTCGTCGCCCAACTGTGAGCAACCGAATGGATGAACGAACGTATACACGCCGTCTGTCCTGCCCGCGTACTTCTCGTTGGCGAGCTTCGCCAGCTTCTCGGAAGTCTTGTTTATGCAGCCCACCGTGTTGACTATCCAGATCTCGTTGCGGATGCCGACGCTGCCGTCGTCGCGGACATAGCCGTCAAATGTCAGCTTGTCGTCCGCCTTTTTGATCGCGCAGTCGACCGGCTCGTACTTATACTCGAGTATGCCGCTTAAATTAGTCTTAATGTTGTGAGTATGCACATGCTCGCCCGCCTTGATATCCTCCAAGGCGTGGCCGATTGGATAACCGTATTTTATAATATTCTCGCCCTTTTTGATGTCGCGGATGGCAGTCTTGTGGCCGTCGTACTCGCCGCCCACGTTTACCTCCACGTTGTCAAGAGGGCTTATCTTAATTTTTGCCATGTCTTTGCCCTCCCGATCAGCCGTTTACAACGTCCTGCATCGCGCCTCTGATACCTTTTTCGTCGATCGCGGCAAGATACTTATCTATAGAGGGCTTGAGGAAGCTAAGATCCTGTCCCCAATACTCGGCCTTGGCCAGAATATCGGCTACCGAGGCGTCCTTCATGAATGCCATAACATCGGCGTTGTCGTTGGCGGCGTCGGTTCTGTAGAACGCGATCAGCGCGGCCAGCGAGAATACCAGACAATTAGGTTCCTTGTTGTTCGCCTTTATGTACTCAAGCACGGAGGGCAGAACTCTGACCTGATACTTTGATACCGAGTTGAGAGCTATGCTCAACAGATAGTGCTTGATAAAGGGGTTCTTGAAACGCTCAATAACGTCGTTGGCGAACTGGGTCAGCTCGTCCTTGGGCAGGTCGAGCGTGGGGATTATCTCCTCAAACAGACCCTTATGCATAAAGTTATAGATCAGCTCGTCGTCCATGGCCTCTTTGACGGTCTCGATGCCCGCCAGATGCGCGGCCAGAACCATCATGGTGTGAGCGCCGTTCAAGATCCTTACCTTTCTCTTTTTATAAGGCGTTACGTCGTCTGTCCAAAGAACGTTCATGCCCAGCTTGTCAAAGGGCAGTTCCTCGGCGTATTTCTTGTCGCCCTGGATAACCCAAAGGTGGAAGATCTCGGCCGTGTCGATAACGTTGTCAAGATAGCCGTACTCCTTCTCCATCTCGGCGGCTGTGTCGCGCGGATATCCCGTAACGATCCTGTCAACCAGCGTGTTGGTGAAGTAGTTCTCCTCGTCGACCCACTTGATAAAGTCGTCGCCGTAGCCGAAGTCCGCGGCGTGCTTCTTGATGCACTTCTTGAGCTCGTCGCCGTTCTTGTCGATAAGCTCGCAGGGCAGCAGCAGAAAGCCGGGCAGACCCGCGTCGTATCTCTTTTTCATGAATGTTGTGAGCTTGCCGGGGAATGTGAGAGCCTCAAAATCGTTCGGATCCTGATCGGGCTTGTACTCTATTCCCGCCTCGGTGGTGTTTGAGATTATGTAGCGCAGGTCGGG
>CANRHV010000038.1 GCA_947630505.1 uncultured Monoglobus sp.
ACTATGCCCGAGGCGAACACGTCGGAGAGCTCGGTCTCGGCCCAGTCGGGAATGTCGGTGAATGTCTCGGCGGGGAATGCCACGTACTTGTTAAAGCCTTTGATCTCGGGGATCTCGCCGAACGCGCGCTTGAGCATAACGAGCGCCTCGGCACGGGTAACGCTCCAATCCTCGTGGAGCAGACCGTCCTCGTAGCCCTTTAATATGTCGGTTTTTTGCACGCCGGGGTTGTAGTCGGCGGCGGCGGTTAAAAGCATGTCGCAGACCTCGCCGCGGGTTGCGTAGTCGTCCGCCGCGAATACCGGTGCCACAGCGGGCATTGTGCCGATAAGCATTGCTATGGTTAAAATAAGTGATAAAATTTTTTTCTTCATAATAATTTTCCTCCTTTTTATGTATTATTTTAGTAAGAGGACACCTCATCAGTCAGGCTTCGCCTGACAGCTTCCCCTCAAGGGGAAGCCTTTTTTTGCCTTCCCCTTGAGGGGAAGGTGGGCGCCAAAGGCGCTCGGATGAGGTGTCATCTAACAATTCAAAATCTTACCAAATGGAAACTCTGTCTTCGGGGGGTACCCACATGCCGTCGTTTTCGGTGATGCCGTAGGTCTCGAAGAACTTGTCGCTGGTCTCAAACAGTCTGTTCACGCGAACCTCGGCCGCGCTGTGCACGTCTGACACGGCCAGCTGTTCAAGATACCCGCGATAGGAAACATTCATCCACAGCTGCGCCCATGTCTCGAACATCTTTTTGTAATCAAAATTTTCGATTTTTGACGCCAGCTCCGTCGCCACCGAAAGGCCGCCCATGTCGGCGGTGTTTTCGGTAAGAGTCAGTTCTCCGTTGGTGGTGATGCCGGGCGCGGACTCCTGTCCGTCATAGAAGCCGATAACTGCTTTGCAGCGCTCCTCAAACGCCGCGGCGTCCTCGTCGGTCCACCAGTTCACCGCGTTTCCGTTCTCGTCGTACTGAGAGCCGCTTTTGTCAAACGCGTGGCTGAGCTCGTGGCCGATAGCAATTCCTATTCCGCCCAGATTTTCCTCATATGAGGCGCTTGAGCTGTAAGTGTGCGGTATCTGCAATATCGCGGCGGTGATGGTAATATCGTTAAAGCTGGGATTGTAGCAGGCGTTCACGGTCTGGGGCGACATTATCCACTCGGTGTGGTCGACCTCTCCGCCCTCTTTCTTAATATCGTCTTTCTCGGCGGCGTCATTGATCGCCATAATGTTTTCAACGAGGCTGCCGCCGTCGGCGTAGCTTTTAAGCTCTGTGCTGTCTAAGGTCGTTTCGGGGAGCTTATCGGGGCCGCCGACTTTTATTCCCATGGTGTCGAGCTTCTTTATCGCCTTCTGCTTCGTCGCGTCACTCAACCAGTCAAGCTTTTGTATTCTCTCGCGGTAGATGTCTATCATGTCTTTGATAATTTGAGTAACGTCGGTCTTTGTTTTCTCGTCCATATACTTATCGGTATACAGCTCACCGAGATAATCCGAAAGATAGCCGTCGACGCAGTTCACCGCGTCGGTCTCGTCGTCGCTCTCTCCCTGAATTCCGTAAACCTCGGAAACAAACGTCTTATACGCGTTATCAAAGTCGTCGCTCAGATATGAGTCGTAGCTTTTAAGAATATTGATCTTCGCGCAATCCTTGATCGCTTCAAGGTTCTTATCATCAAGCAGCTCGGCTGTTTTTTCCATCGCGCCGACGTCATAAACAATAAATCTGTCCTTATTCTTAAGGCCGCTGTTTTCGAACACCTTGTTTATATCCACGTTTTTAAACAGAGCGGATATCTCATCAAGCGAGTATATGTTGTATGTTTTGTTTATATCATAGGTATCGGTAAGCGAAAGACTCGCCTCGGCGACCTGTTTCTCTATATCAAACACTCTGTCGGCCGCGGCTTCGGCTTCGGCCTCGCTGTAGCCGATCAGTTTTAAGAGAGACGCCGCGTATTTCAGAGAAGCCGCTTTTTGATTTTCGTTCTTTCCCTCATACATTTCCTTTGTGTTTATTGTCGGAGTAGAGAAAAAATCGGCGTAATGAGTTGAGTCCTTATCATCATAGCCGATCTCAAATCTCGCGAAAATTTCCATCGCTTCCTTGCAGTTTACAAGATCGGAAACGCTTTTCATCGCGTCTATCTCGTCAAGATACGGCTTTATCGGCTCATAGCCCTGCGCGTTTCTCACCTCTTTATTCATGTAGTTGTCGTAGAGAGTCTTGATCTTGCCCTCTTTTGAGTTTTTGTCGGGATCTGACGCGGCAACGCCCTTTACGATGTCCTTGATCTGATCCTGCACCTCAAAGCCGGACATGGTGCCCATGCTGATTTCTCCGTCAGGGATCACGGCGCTGTCAAGCGCGTCATGATTAACGGTCTGATAGTAGTTGTCCTTGAGGTTGGTGCCGAACACGCGGTACATGCGCTCGATAAACAGCTCCATCTCGCCTGTCGTCACGTTGTCGTCGGGCGCGAATATGCCCTCGGCTTTACCCGCAACTATGCCCGAATCGAACACGTCGGAAAGCTCGGTCTCGGCCCAGTCGGGGATATCGGTGAACGTCTCGGCGGGGAAAGCGATGTACTCGTTGGCGCCCTCGATCTCGGGGATCTCGCCGAACGCGCGCTTCAGCATAACAAGAGCCTCGGCTCTTGTCACGCTCCAGTCCTCGTGGAGCAGGCCGTCCTCATAGCCCTTTAAAATGTCGGTCTTTTGGACGCCGGGGTTGTAGTCGTCGGCGGCGGTGAGCAGCATGTCGCAGACCTCGCCGCGGGTGGCGTAATCATCAGCGGGCGCCTCGTCGGCGAACACAGCCGCGGGCATCACGGTGAGCAGCATCGCCGCGCTTATAAGCAGCGCAATAAGTTTTTTCTTCATGGAATAATTCCTCCTTGGTGAGTTTTATAATAAATTAATTTTTTTCACATATAATAATATATTTTTTAGCGGCGCGCTAAACATCCGAGTGATTGTTGAGGCGGATTCGGGCCGTGAATATTTCTTTTTCGGCGTCGAAGCGGAACATGGCGCTGCCGCCGTATTTTTGAGCGGTGCGCGCTATGCTCGTAAGGCCGTAGCCTCCTCCCGCGCGTCCGCTCAAAAACGCCTCGGCGGGCAGGAGTCCGTCCTCGGTCCTGAACCTGCGGCTTATGCGGGCCTCCTTGCAGGAATTGGTTATCTCTATCGCCAGCGAACCCTGCACTGTGCCGATCCTGACGCGTATGCGCCGATTCTCGGAACAATTTTTGCACGCTCTTATCGCATTTTCAAAAGAATTGGCGAACAGCACCGTCAGGTCCGCGGCGTCTATGTCAAGCTCGCCGCACTCGGCGCAGACGTCACAGCTTATGTCGGCGTCTCTCGCCATGCCGATATAGTACTGCAAAAGGCCGTTTACGGTCATGTTTTTGCAGTACGCCTCGCTGTCGCGCCTGACGGTCATGTCTATGACCTCAGAGAGGTACTTCCTCATCTCGTCAAGCTTTCCTCTTTCAAGCATATCGCTCAGCGAGGTGTAGTGGTGCCTCATGTCGTGCCTCATTCGGCGCGTGTTTTCCATATCGTCCATGATTCTCTCGTATTGCAGATGCTGAATTTCCAATGTGCGCTTCCTCTCGTTGTCAGCCTCGCGCCGCAGCGATTCGCGGAAGATCAGCCAATATATAAGCACCTGATCTACCAGCATGACCAGGAACATTGTCAGCAGCAGCAAATACAGCCGGTATTCCATATAATAATACGAAAAATCAACGCATATTATCATTATAACAAAGACGGTCGTTGACGCGATAAGTATAACAAACTCCCGCCTCATACTCCGCGTTTCGACCTTGCTTATGTATTCGCGCAGTATTCGGATGACGAAAGACAGCATCAGCGGCAGCAGAAAAGCCGCGGTTATCAAATAAAGCAGCACCCCGCTCGGCGAATACACCGCCCATTCCGCGACTTCCTCATACACGCGGTAAAATCCCGGAAGCAGGCCGTTGAGCGCGTTCACCAGGCAGTATTGCAGCGTCGCGTAGAACATGACCACGAAAAAGACCAGCAGCTTTTTTATCAGGGATTCACGCACAAGCCATATGTAGGCCAGCATCGTCAGCAGTATCGCGGAAAACATGAACACGTTCGCGACATAGGCCGCGTTTCCCGAATAACCACGCTGCATCGCCGCCGGGAACAGCGCCGCGGCGATAAGTGTCGCAGCCGTTACGCATACGAAAATACGCCCGCGCCGAAAGCGGTATGACTCTTGAGGAAACGGCAGAAATATCATCAGGGCGCAGGGAAAAAACTGTATGAAGAATCCCAGAGAATTCTGCAAATAAGCCGCCATAACAAACACTCCCTCATAATTCTATTCATAGCCCTTTGCGCTATAATTCATTTCATAACCCTTTCCGCTGCGAAAGCCGCTCAAACACGTAATTATCATACGCCGCGCGGATCGCCGCGCTCTGCCTTGTGGCGATCGGCAGGCGAATTCCGCTTCGCAAAACGCAGGTGCCGCTCCCCATCTGCGAGATATAGTCCATATTGACGACTATGCCGCGGTTTATTCTTAAAAAATTCTTATTCATTTGGTTCTCAAGCTCGCTGAACGACATCCGTATTTTCAGGTGCCGCCCATCGGCAAGCGTGATGATGACCGAGTGGTTATCGCTCTCAAGAAGGCATATCTGATCGAGCAGTATCGTGTGTCGTTCGGGCCCCGATTTAAGCGTGATGCGTTCCCTGTTTTCGGAGCGCGACTCGGTCAGACGCCTGAACGATTCTATCACTCCGTCGGCCGTTATCGGCTTTATCAGATAATGCACGGCGTAAAGAGAAAAAGCGTCCACAGCAAAGTCGCGGCTGACCGTCACAAACACGATGCCGGTTTTGGGAGAGATCTCCCGCAGCCGCTTCGCTATGTCAAGGCCGTTTTCACCGGGCAGATAAATATCCAAAAACGCGATATCAAACGGCGGATATTCCTTTGCCGCGGCGAGCAGCGACGCACCGTTTGAAAACACCTCCGCGGTGCGCGTCGGGTCCCAAGCCGCGAGCGCCTCCTCGAATTGCTCGCGCTCTCTCAAATCATCGTCGCAAACCGCGATCCTCATACCGCACACCTCCCAAGATCGTTTAGCGCGCATTTAAGTGTAATAATACATAGATATTATAGCACAACATTTTGTGGGTTTCAATACATAAATCCCACATTTCACGCCCCAAAACCCGCATTTCACGCAATCGGGCACCAAAAAAACCGACAAGCCGCGCTCGTCGGTTTTTTGACTGTTTGTTATCTTATTGACTGTTTGTTATCTGAACGAATACCCGCCCTTTACCATGATTATGACCTCATTGCTGGCCTTGAATCCGCGGCCGTCGTCACGCGGGACGATCAGCATATGGTTCGAGGGCATCTCGGTGCCGTCGGGCAGATCGCAGCCGTAGGTCGTGTCGGCTATTCCTCCCATTTCGGCGCCGATTATCACGCCGTTGCCCTTTCTTAAAACGAACTGCGCCCCGCCGTCGAATATAACGGTCTGGCCGGGGTTCACGTTTACAACCGCGAAATTGTCGGAATATGAATCCGACGAGCCCTCGCCCAGCCGCTCCTCCACATACGCCTTAAACTGCGGCACCACAACATTCACTATGTAGCTTTTGGTAACGACCGGGTCGTCGGTATCGCCCGGCTCGGCCAAAACCGAGGTCACGCCCAGCAGCGCGGCGATCACCGCCGCCGCGATCATTATTTTAACTATCACACTCTTTGATCCGGATCTCATAATAGTACCTCCTTATGTGATTTCAAAAAATTTATCTGTCGTCAAGTCCGAAGCTTATGCTTATCGCGCGGTTGACGCGCGTCATCAGTCTGTCGTCAAGATGGCCTATCTTCTCTTTCAGTCTGCGTTTGTCGATCGTGCGTATCTGCTCCGCCAGGACCACCGAGTCCTTCGAAAGGCCGTAGCCCCCGGCATCAAGCTCTATATGGGTGGGCATTTTGGCTTTGTTGAGCTGAGAGGTTATGGCGGTGGCGATAACGGTCGGGCTGTACTTGTTGCCCACGTCGTTTTGAATAATCAGCACCGGGCGCACTCCGCCCTGCTCAGAGCCCACGACCGGACTCAGATCCGCGTAATAAATGTCTCCGCGTTTTACTACCAAATCAATTCACACTCCGCAAGTTTAGTTTTTCTTAATGCCTTTGGTAGTATTTTATGCCTTTAATCTGTTTTGGTTCGAACGGCGGAACTTGCGGTGACAAAACGCCGACGCCTATGTACAGATCAAGTTTTTATCGGGCTGTCGAGAAGGTAGTTGTGAACGTCGGTCACACGACCGCCTTTAAGATAGACCCGAGGCACTCTCTTTCCAATGACACAAAGAATTTCATAATTTATCGTTCCCATAATCCCGGCTATCTCCTCAATTGGAAGCTCGTTTCCCGAGGAGTCTTTGCCGAAGAGTACGGCCTCGTCACCGATACTGATATTATTGACATCGCCGGCGTCTATCATACATTGGTCCATGCAAATTGTTCCGATCTGGGGGCATTTTTTTCCGCCTGCCAGCACCTCGACCTTTCCCGACAAAAGCCGCGAGTACCCGTCGGCGTACCCGATCGACACGGTGGCCACTTTGGTCGGCTTTTCGGTGATATACTTTCTTCCGTAGCTGACCGACGCGCCCGCTCCGACGGTTTTGACGTTTGTTATTTTCGCCTTGAGCGACATGGCGGGGCGCAGCTTTAATATGTTTTTGTCGACAAAACCACTCGGCATCAAGCCGTATAAAATAATTCCGGGGCGCACCATGTCCATGTGATATTCGGGAAAGCGCATCAGGCCCGCGCTGTTGCAGCAATGGCGCAGATTTATTTTCACGCCGCGCTCTTTGAGCTTTTCGCAAAGCTCGGAAAAGCGCTCGAACTGCTGTTTTGTATACTCGTCGTCATCGTCGTCGGCCACGGAAAAATGCGTGAATATTCCGTCTATCTCAAGATTGGGAAGGCGGGATATCCGCTCGATCTCCTCGATCGTCGCTCGTTTCGCGGCCTCGTCGCCGCAGTACCCGAAGCCGACTCTGCCCATACCCGTGTCAATCTTGATATGTATTTTTCCGACCTTATCAAGGCGCGCGCCCGCGTCGGACACCGCCTTTGCCATCTCAAAGGTGTAGCAGTTGGGCATTATGTCTTTCTCGATAAGCTCCTCGGCGTAGCTTATGTCGGTGTATCCCAGAATAAGCACCGGAGTATCTATCCCGCACTTGCGTATCTGGATGGCCTCGTCGATAAAAGCGACGGCCAGCGCGTCGGCTCCGCTGTCTATCATGGTCTTGGCCGCCTCCAGATAGCCGTGGCCGTAGCCGTCGGCTTTGACGACCGCCATGATCTTGGTGTCGTCTCCCACGTGGGCGCGTATGGCCCGCATATTTTCGGATATCGCGTCCAGGTCGATCTCGGCCCAGGCGCGCTTTTCGTTATTCATAATAAGCTCCCCCTATTTGCTCGGCCCGTTATTCCGCGTTTGATATCATTCTGAGCGTTTTGGGTATCCGCTCGCAAAGGTCTGTCGCCAAAATACCGCGGTCGCCTATGTCGCAGCGCGCCAGATCGCCCGCCGCTCCGTGAACGAACGCGCCCAGGACAGCCGCGTCGAAACTCTCGAGTCCCTGACCCATCAGGCTGCCTATTATTCCCGAGAGCGCGTCGCCCATGCCGCCGCTCGCCATCGCCTCGCTGCCCGAGTTGTTGACTCTCAGCTTACCTCCGGGCGAGGCTATCACCGTATTTTTTCCCTTCAGCACCACGGTCACGCCGTATTCTTTGGCGAATTCCGCCGCTACGCCGCTGCGATCGTTCTGCACCGCCTCGATCGGCTCTCCGGTCAGACGGCTCATCTCTCCCGGATGAGGAGTTATAACAACGCTGCACGACATGCGGTTCTTGTGCTTTCTGAGTATGTCGAGATTTTCCGATATAACATTCAGAGCGTCGGCGTCAAGAACCATGTCGGTCGAGCCGTTTAAAAGCGAGTCGATGAGCTTCGGCATATCGCCGTTTCGCGACAGGCCGGGGCCGAAAACGCAGACGTCGGCGCGGCTGAGGCGCCTTTTTATCTCGCCCAGAGCGTCAAGACTCAGCGTGCCGTCGCTCAGCTCGGGCAGAGGCGCGGTCATCGCTTCGGTCAGTTTTATCGCGGCTATCGGCTGCTGTGACTTGGGCGTGCCGACCGTCACAAGTCCGCTGCCGCATCTGAGCGCTCCCAGAGCCGCCAAACACGGCGCGCCGCTCATTCCCGGGCTGCCGCCCACTATCATTACCTTTCCGCAGTCGCCCTTGTTGGCCTCGGGCGCTCTGTGAGGTATCAGGCGGGCGTAGTAGTCGATCCCATCATAAAACGGCAGACCCGTGCCGGGGATATTTTCGGAAATATACACCGCCGCGACCGCCACGGTGTCGGAATGGGATATGCTCACCGAGGCGTTTATCCTCACGCCTCCGAATTTTATGTAGGGCATACCCAGCTCGTCGTGGCAGATCTCGATATCCGACATGTCAAAGTTGCGTATCCCGGTGCCGAGAGCCTTTGAGAACGCCTCCTTTGCCGCGAAATGCCCCGCCACCGACTCGTAAAACTTCTTGGCGGCGGCCTTTGATGTGAAATACTCGGTCTCGCCGTCGGTGAACATGCGGCGGATAAACATTTCAAGATTTTTCATATCCCTAAAACGGGATATTTCGATTACGTCAATTCCTATCATATTTCATCTTCTCCTATCATTTTCGCGCTCCGTGCTATTCCGCTTATTTATTCAAAAACACTTTTCTGGGCGCCATCGCCCTAAAGCACTCGAGTATCTTGTCATTCGGATTAAACAGCAGCAGCCGTCCGTTTCCGTTCTCGGTATACGCCGCGAAGTAAAGGTCGTCGGCGTCCTTGTCGGCGCAGGCGTATATTTTTTTGAGACCCGGATTGTTCATGTAGCGGTTAAAGTCATCGTGGCCCCTGTGCGCCAATATCTCCATGTCGTTTATGTCAAAGCTCGTGACGCGCTTTCTGCGCCTCGCGTTTATTACCGCGTCAACGTCCAGCTCGCCCGCGGTGAAGGCGTACTCGTATTCCATGTTGGTCGAGGTTATTAAAAGATACAGCGCGTAAATAATGCCGACAACGATTATCAGCAGAAACATGCCCACAAACGGCATAAACGCGCTGAGAGCGCCCAGCGCCGCGATGATCACCAAGGCGCCGACAATGCTCAGAATTATCTTCAGATAGTCGCCGCCGTCCTTCTTTTTCTTGACCAATTGTTCCGCGAACAGATCCATATCCATAATTTTCTCTCCTATTCATTTTCATTAATATTATATTCGCTGAATTTGCGCAAAGTTATTCGTTAAACTGTATATTTTCCGGGCCTATGCTATCGGCCGGCTCCGATGTTATATCCAGCTGCTTTTGGCTGTTGTTTCCCACGGCTAAAACCGACTGCCGGGGCGACAGCGACAGGCCCAGCGAATGGGAATTTCCGCAGGCGACCGCGATAACGCCGTCCCAGAATCCCAGGGAGCCTTGATTCGCGGAGTTGTCGCCCACGGACACGGCCTTGCCGTCCGCGCCGCAATACACTATATATCCCGAGCCCACGGCCGCCGAGACCGCGTCTTTTATTCCCGCCGTGTTTTTCTGGCCGTAGCTGTCGTCTCCAAGCACCTTCACGCTGCCGTCATATTTTATAAGCACCGTGTTTTTCTCGCCCGTGGCGACGCGCAGCACGTTCTTTTCGCCCTCGACGTCGCACTGGCCGTACTCGTTCCAGCCCGTCGCAAGCACAGTGCCGTCGCTCTTGAGGCCGATAGTGTGATTGCCCGCGGCGGCGACCTGAACTATATCGTCCCACTCCTGCACGTCGCACTGGCCGTAGTTATTGTTGCCTCTCGCGACCACGCGGCCGTTCGCCTTGAGGCCGATCGTGTGACCCTCTCCGGTCGATACCGCCACAATATCGGTCCAGCCCGAAACGTCGCACTGGCCGTACTCATTGTCGCCGCAGGCCGTGAGATACCCGTCGTATGTCATTCCGACTGTATGGTTGCCCCCGGCTGAGACCGCGATTATCTTTGTCCAATCGCCCGTGTCGCACTGTCCGCTGCCGTTGTCACCGAAAGCTGCCACGGTGCCGTTTTTCCTCGCTGCGGCGCTGTGGTTGTATCCCGCCGAGATCAGCCTGCCGCACGAGTTTAATATGCTTCTCATGTTTGACACGCTGCGCTTATAATCCCCGCACTCGTGGAAATATTTCAGCGCCTCGCCGTATTCGCTTATATTCATATAGGAAAGCGCGGCGCAGTATTTTATCTCCTTGCCGTCATTTCCCGAAAAATTGTATTTCTCGTCCAGAGCCGCCAGCGAGGGCGCCGCCGCGGAATAGTCGCGGTTTATGTAAAGGTTCATCGCCTGCTTAAACGCGCCGCTCCGCACCGAGAAATGCCGCGCCGCCGCGCCGCCTCCGAAAATCAGAGCCGCAGCGCAAACTATGACCGCAGCGATCATCACAAGCTTTCGGTTTTCGGACATCAGCTTTTTATTCTGCTTTTTTTCGGAATTTTTGTCTTTTATCTCCTTTGTCAGCCTCAGACGCAGCCACTCCTCGCCAAGCGCCTCCTCGGACACTATATCGTCCGCCAGGCTCTGATTCGGGTTGACCCATGATGTTCCGTCCTCAAACAGCACCTTCGCCACCTCGACGAAAACAGACTGCGTGAGCTCGGGCGCTTCGTTTAGCTGATCTTCACCGAACATCGTCGCGGGCTTCGCGTTGACATTGACGTAGGGCAAGTTTTTGAGCTGCACGCAAAGATTCAGGTCCTTGTCGAAGCAGCCGACGTTTAAGTAGGCCGAGCGGACATTGCTGCCGCAGTTGTTGTAAAGTTTGAGCCGCAGCGCGGTCTTGCCGCCCGCCTCTTTCAGCACCTCGCTGGTGTCGATATAGATAGGCGCGTTGCCCCGGTTCTCGTATTCGGTTTTCTTTATTGTTTTATATGTAACATCAGCCATTTGATCACCTTTGATTCACAAATCTACAGAATAATTATACTACAAAGTCGGACAAAAAACATTACGATTCTGTTAATAGTATAATACAAAACAAAAACAATTTGACAATATACAATATATTGTGTATCATTATAATAAAGATATTTTTGAAAGGAGCGATATTATGAATGTAATTGACGCGATCAAAGGACGCAGAAGCATCAGGAAATTCAAACAGCGGGATGTTCCGCAAAAGGACATCGAAACGATCATAGACGCCGCGCGTTACGCCGCCAGCGGCGCCAACATGCAGCCGATCAAGTACGCGGTTATGAGGAACCACAAGGAGGTCTATCCCTGCACCAAATGGGCCGGCTATCTGACCGATTGGGACCCGGCCGAAAACGAGCGGCCGCTCTGCTACATAGCTATCCTGGGCGACGCGGGCATAAAAAAGACCTTTGAACCCGACGCGGGCGCGGCGATCACCACCATGATGCTGGCGGCGCACGAAATGGGCCTCGGCACCTGTTGGCTGGGCGCCATCGACAGAGCGAAGCTCAAGGAAATGCTCGGCACCGAGCACGAGGTTCTGTACCTGCTGGCGGTGGGCTATCCGGCGCAGGAAAGCCGCGCCTTTGACGAGACAGACGGAAACATAAAATACTACGAGGACGAAAACGGAGTCATAAACGTCCCCAAACGCCCGATGAGCGAGGTAAACGTAGGGACTAGGGAATAGGATCTAGGAACTAGGGACGGGCGGATGATATCCGCCCCTACGGTGTTTTGTAAACCACAGTCGTAGGGGCGGCCGAGGTCGGCCGCCCGCGACTTAATTGATTAGGCACTCAGAGCATCTCGCAAATAAAAAAACGCGGCACGCAAAGCGCCGCGAAAAAATGCCGCGCTTCGTGTCGCCAAACAGTTTTTCTTTATATTATGATACTTGTATAAAGAGAAGCGGGTATTTTTGTCGTAACAAAAATACAAGTATCATAATTAAATTTAGAAAACGTTTGGCAAATTTATATTACCACAAACTCGGGTTTATGTCAAGAATGAATATGATTCAGACAAAAATGCGGTACCCCTACCACCGCAAGCGGCCCCCCTATCCCGCTATCGCATGGGAGGCATTAATAAGGCTCGCCCCTTGGGGAGAGCTGTCAGCGGAGCTGACTGAGAGGGGTTCCTAGTCTCTAGTCACTAATCTCCAGTACCTACGTTGACCCATCTCCGTCTTTCCGCCTTTGGCGGAAATCCACCTCTCCCCAAGGGGCGAGGCAGACGGGCGGCAGATTGCCGCCCTTGCGGGACGTCGAGGGCGCCGTCCCCTACGAACTGATTCTTTCATTCTTACGTCAAAACAATACTGTTATAAATTTTTGTTTTATTCTTATATAATATATATTTAAAAATTATGAATGTTTGGATGTTTTTTCCTGAAACCAACGTTTTTACGAGCTTTTCGGGTCATACGCAACATGGTTTTATGAATGTTTTTTGGATGTTTTTGGATGTTTTTTTAAGACTGTCTAAAAAATATACGAAAAATTTTTTCAAAAACCCCTTTACAAATATTTCTATATGATGTAGAATATATTCATACTACACAGTGTAGAGAAATCAACAACATCAATTGCTCAAAAAAATATCTGTTTCGGTACAGTAGTATTATGTCAATATAATAAATTTATACTAAAAATATGTAATATTTGGGAACAAAATCCGTGGTTTTGTCGTCAAATAAATAAAGGCAAAAAATCAACACCCGTATAAAACACAAACATGAGGCGATGCGCGGCATATCAAATTTTGTAAAATCACAACAGACAAGTTATAAGAAGGGATAATTTTATGAAAAAGTTTACTTGCTTGATATTGACACTTACGCTAACGCTCTGCTCGTTTGGCGTTTTTGCCGATGATGTATCGGAGCCGGAAACGCCTGCCGGAAGTCTAAATTCCGAGGCCGCGGAGCAAGCCGTGCCCGACAGCGGCGCTGCCGACGAGGCGGTTGTCGAAAACGAGGCTGGGAATGATTCGGTTGACAATTCCGGTGATGAGATCGATCGCGATAATTCCGATTCGCAAAATGAAAAGGAGCCGGAGACCGAACCCGAAACCGAGACTGACAAAAACAGCGGCACGGACAATGACAAAAATGATGATGAAAGCAAAGGCGGCAATTGGGCGCCGGGACCGATGTTTACCACGGGAGATATGGAAGCGCGAGCCAAAGACAACACGCAGGTAATACGGGGCGAGGATTACGACGATGTTTATGATTACAACGTGGAATACACTGCGGAGTTTACGGCTAATATCAAAAATTCGCAGACCGCGGCGCAGCTGTCAAGCGACGGCAATATCACCGCCACATATTACGGAATAAGCGTCAGCTGCAAGGGCAAGGACGGCACGCCCAAGGTCGGCAGAAACATCAAGCTGCTGCGGCTCCAGCAAAGAAATACGTGAGCTGCTCTCGGGAGATTTCATACGAGACAAAATGGTGCATGTTTCATACAAGGCGCTGAGCGTAATGGACCCCGAAGGAAAAATGCTTATCAACAACTTGATCGAGAGCGGAGCGGTGAGCAGAACCGCCGCCGACCGCGCCGGGATAAGCCTTGAGACAAAAAATCAATACATAACGCCGTAGGGTATGAGGCAGACACCTCATCAGTCACCTACGGTGACAGCTTCCCCTCAAGGGGAAGCCTTTTTCTGCCTTTCCCTTGAGGGGAAGGTGGGTTTTTGCCCGAATGGGCAAAAAGTCGGATGAGGTGTGTTCTAGTCTCTACGTTAGTTCCGTAAAATCTTTGATGTATATGTCGGCCTCGGATTTCAGGCGGGGGCGGTCGGGGACCGAGGCCGCGTCCTCGGCGATAACCACGCTGAGGCCTATTTTTTTCGCTGTCCTCAGCGCCTCGTATATGTCCTCAAACAGCACCGAGTTCTCGGGCTCCGCGCCCATTTGGCGCAGGGTCTCGAGGTATATGTCGGGGCTGGATTTTCCGCTTCCCACATCGTCGGCAAAAACAAAAACATCAAAATATTCGAGCATACCGTTGTTTTTGAGGCATACCTCGGTAAGCTCCCTTGAGTTGGCGGTGGCGACCGCGATCTTCTTCCCCGCGTCACGAGCCGCTTTGACGAACTCCTTCGCGCCCGGCTTGGGCTTTACGTCGTGCGCGTACCCGTCGTAGATCATGGCGAGCCACTCGTTATAGATATCATTGGCGCTAAGGCCCAGATCAAACATCTCGCTCACCAGAGCGGAGCTTTGCAGCAGCGACATGCACGCCACTTCGCGCAGCAGATCGTGCGGCGTCTCGTAGCCGTAACGACCCAGAAAGTCGATCAGCAGATTGTCCCAAAGGTGCATTGAATCGACCAGAGTGCCGTCCATGTCGAATATATAATTCTGAATTTTGTCAAAGTCGATCTTATTATTAATTATCATAATTTCCGCGCCTTTTCTTTAAGCTCGGCGGCCGCGGCTTTAGGGTCGCTTGCCGCCATGATGCAGGACACCACGGCCACGCCGTCTATCCCGGTGCCGTTCAGCCTTTCAATATTTTCGGTATTGATGCCGCCGATGCCCACGATCGGTATCTTCACAGCCTCGCGCACCTTGCGCAGCATGTCGATACCCACGTTCTCGGCGTCGTCCTTGGTAGTGGTGGGGAAAACCGCGCCCACGCCCAGATATTCGGCGCCGCTTTTCTCGGCCTCGAGCGCTTCCTCGACCGTGCCCGCCGAAACGCCGATTATTTTATCATCGCCCAATATGCGGCGCGCCGCGTCTATCGGAATGTCGCTTTGGCCTATGTGTATGCCGTCTGCGTCCGCGGCCAGCGCGATGTCGGCTCTGTCGTTTATCAAAAGCGGCACGTTCCTGTCCGCGCACAGCTTTTTCAGCGCCGCCGCCTCCTCAAAAAACGCTCTTGATGATATGTCCTTTTCGCGCAGCTGGATAAGCGTCGCTCCGCCGTCTATCGCCTTTTCGCACACGTCGAGCAGATTCTCTCTCGGGCACATGCCCGTGTCGGTCACCAAGTACACGCTGTAGTCAATTTTATTTTTCATAATATCAGTCCTCGATTATTTTCGCTCTTTTTATAAAGTCCTCGTCGCTCATCAGGTAAATATAGTCAAACAGCTTGACCTTAAAGGTGCCGATGCCCGACTCGTTTTCCGCCGTGTATTCATGCGCCTGCTCGCCCGCGATGCCCAGCATAACGACCGCCGCGGCAGCCGCCGTGAACGGGTCGCCCGCAGCCGCCATGGCTCCGGTCATCGCCGAGCACATGCAGCCGGTCCCGGTTACGCCGCAGAGCATTTCGTGTCCGTTTTTGACATAGCACACTCTGCCGTCGGGCGCGGCTGTCACGTCGATAGCGCCCGTGGCGCACACCACGCTGCCCGTCTTTTCGGCGAGGGATCTCACCAGCTCCCCGAACTCGCCGCGGTTCTCGTCGGTCACCTCGTCGTCGCTTGAGGCGTCAACGCCGCGGCTCTTGATCGAGCCTCCGCACAGGGCGCGTATCTCCGACATGTTGCCGCGAATGATGTCGGGCTCCGCCAACTCGATCATCTCTGCGCAGACTCTGTCGCGCAGCTTTGAGGCGCCCGCGCCCACAGGGTCAAGGATTATCGGCTTGCCCTGCTCTTTGGCCGCTTTTGCCGCGGCTCTCATCGCCGACAGATACGGCTCGTCCAAAAGACCGAGGTTCATCACCAGCGCGCCCGAGACCGCCATGATCTCCGCCATCTCGCACTCTATCTCGGCCATGATTGGCGACGCGCCCATAGCAAGCAGCATGTTGGCGCAGTCGTTTATAGTCACGCGGTTAGTCAGGCACTCCACGATCGGTTTCTTTTGCTTCATGTTGTTCACAAGGTCTATTATTGATTTAAGGGTCTCGTTTGTCATGGTTATTTACTCCTTTTCTTTTACCTTAAATGTAGTCTCAACGTTGGGCTCAGAGGTTTTCCACAGGCTGTAAAAATGGTGTATCGGGCCGTGGCCGCCGCCGAGCTTCGGGGCGTTCGCGATGCCGGTCTCGATATATTTCTTTGCCTCACCAACCGCCATGACCGCGTCCATGCCGCGCGCCATATTCGCGCATATCGCCGACGACAGCGTGCAGCCCGTGCCGTGGGTGCTCTTTGAGTTTATCCGCTTGCCCTCGAATATCGTCATGGTTCTGCCGTTGTAGAGCAGATCGTCCGAGCTTGAGCGCAGGTGCCCGCCCTTTATCAGCACATACGCAGGGCCCATGTCGCCTATTATCTGGGCCGCCTTGCCCATGTCCTGTATGGTTTTGATCTTTATTCCTGTCATCGCCTCGGCCTCGGGAATGTTGGGCGTGACCATGCGCGCCATGGAAAGTATGCGCTTGATCAAAACTTCCTCGGCGCCGCCCGTCATAAGCTCGGAGCCCGAGGTCGACACCATAACGGGATCGACGATCACGAGCTTCGGCCTATATTCATCCAGTATGTCGGCCACCGCCTCGGCCGCTTCTCGGCTGCCCAGCATGCCGATCTTCACTCCGTCTATCGGTATGTCGTCAAACACTGCCTTTGCCTGCGCTTTTATGATATCGGGGCTTAGCTGCTCGACGCCGAAAACGCCCTTCGTGTTCTGGGCGGTGACGGCGGTGATAACGCTCATTCCGTAGCCCCCGTGAGCCGCGAAGGTTTTAAGGTCGGCCTGTATGCCCGCTCCGCCGCAGGAGTCGGAGCCCGCGACAGTCAATAAGTTCTTCATAACGCGCCTCCTATATTCCTATATCCTCGCCGCCAAGTATCTTGTTCATGTTCTTGACGGCGCACTGCTCGCCGCACATGGTGCAGGTGTTTTCCTCGCGGGGCTTGGAGCTCGCTCTGTACGCCCTGGGCTTTTCGGGTTCAAGGGCCAGATCGAACATTTTGTCCCAATCTATCTCGCGTCTGGCGTCGGCCATCTTGTTGTCCCAGTCCATCGCGCCCTTGACGCCTTTCGCGATGTCGGCCGCGTGTGCCGCTATTCGAGAGGCGATTATGCCCTCGCGCATGTCGTCAAGGTCGGGCAGACGCAAGTGTTCCGCGGGCGTCACATAGCACAAAAAGTCGGCTCCGTTCGCCGCGGCTATCGCGCCGCCTATCGCGGACGTGATGTGGTCGTAGCCCGGCGCCACGTCGGTCACCAGAGGACCGAGCACATAAAACGGCGCTCCGTGGCACAGCCGCTTTTCCATTATCATGTTGGCGGCGATCTGGTTCATCGCCATGTGGCCGGGGCCCTCGACCATCACCTGAACGTCGTGCTCCCAGGCGCGCTTTGTCAGCTCGCCCAGCACGATAAGCTCCGAGATCTGGGCCGGGTCGCTTGCGTCGTCAAGACAGCCGGGACGGCAGGCGTCGCCGAGGCTTATGGTAACGTCGTGCTCGCGGAATATCTCCATGACCTCGTCGTAGTATTCAAAAAACGGGTTTTCGTTTCCGGTCATCTCCATCCACGCGAATAGCAGAGCGCCGCCGCGCGACACGATGTTCATTCTGCGGCGGTTGTTTTTGACCTTCTCGGCGGTGGCGCGGTTGATACCCGCGTGTATCGTCATAAAATCGACTCCGTCCTCGGCGTGCTGCCGAACCACCCGCATAAAGTCGTCCTTGGTGATGTCCTTCAGCTTTTTCTCGCAGTAGCCTATCGCGTCGTAAACCGGCACGGTGCCCAGCATGGCGGTGGATATGTCGAGTATCCTGCGGCGCATCTCGCGGGTCTTGCCGTAGTTCGAAAGGTCCATGATCGCCTCGGCCTTCATGTCGATGGCGGTGCGCACCTTGTTGAGCTCCAGCTCTATATCCGCCGCGTCTCTCGAGATGCCCAGATTCACGTTGATCTTTGTCCGGAGCCCCTCGCCTATGCCCTCGGGCGAGAGCGTTTCGTGGTGCTTGTTGGCCGGTATGACCGCGGTGCCCGCGGCGACCTTTTCCAAAAGCTCGTTTATGTCCATGTTCTCCTTGGCCGCGACGATCTCTGTTTCGGGCGTAACGATCCCTTGCCTCGCCGCGTCCATCTGCGTTGTGTAACTGCTCATTTTAAAAACTCCTTCCGAAAAATAAAGCGCTTGCCGTGATAGAGGCAAGCACAAATAAATTATCTGAAATATCCATGCTTTCCTACGCCGGTGTTAACCGTCAGGTTCAAAGGGTCAGGCTCGGCCTATCTCAACCGCCCGCGGCGGTCCCCCCAGCAAATACTATTATAACCCAAGATATTCCCCAATGCAAGAGTTTTATTGATAAATTTTAATAAATTTATCAGACATACGAAAATCAAAAAGCCGCCGCAAACGCGACAGCTCTTTTGCTTTGGCTTTTATGCTACGGGAACGCTCATATTGTAAAGCGTGTCCGGGCAAATATCAATTTCGTCGTTCCAATATACGCACATGCGGTCCAATTTAACCTGTTTAAAAAATCCTATATTTTCAAGCGGCTTGTACATCGGATATTTAAACAAATCCTTAACGTCAAATTTTCTGTGCTCTCCGTTATTGAATGTAACAAGCAGCTCAAAATTATCCGTAGGAGTAACCGATATTGCTCTCGGGCCCAAAGGCGCTCCGTAAATTATTTCGTCCATTTGCAAACCTCCTATCTCAACGGGTCAATTTTGAAAAACGGCTCACCATCACAAAGTAATTTCCAGTTTGCCTCAAGCTCTTCCTTATGTAATTCGGCCCATGCAGATATAAATTTTTGCTGTCTTTTCGGCATAGTTCCTTCTATGATGTTTCCGTCAAAATCAAACACGGCTACATATTCACCGTATTCCGCGTGAAAATGCGGAAGATGATGATTGCTGTTAACTTCCTTAAACATTCTTATAATAATACCGAAAAACATACTTAAAGTCGGCATACTGATCGCCTCTCTTTCTTTAATCATTTTAGCATAAGATTCAAAAATACAACAGATCTTATGCTACCAATATGCTCTGTTCATATAGTGTATCCGGACAATAATCAATATCGTCAGACCAGACTATTGTTCCGAATTCTACTTTTACGCTCTTAAAAAAATCAAGATCTTTAAGAGGTGAAAAAACTTTATATTCGAGCAGCGGGCGCGCGTCAAATTTCCTATGTTCTCCATTGTTGAACGTAAGAAAAATTTCATAATTATCGTTTGCAACCGCCTCTACAACACGCGGCCCCAACGGTGCGCCATAGATAATATCATCCATAATATAATCCTCCTATCTTAACGGATCAATACGATAAGTTTCTTCTTTGTTAACAGCTCTGTTCCAATTATCTTTTACTTCATCCTCGTGCATAAGCGCCCACGCTTTTACAAACGCTGATTGTTTTTTCGGAAATTTGCCGGATATAATTTCACCGTCAAGTCCGAACACAGCCTCATAATCATTGTAAAACGCGTGAAAATGAGGTTTCTTATGTTGGCCTACATCTCCCCAATTCATTTTGATAAGTATTCCCAAAAACATACTTAAAGTCGGCATACCGAACGCCTCTCTTTCTGTAATCATTTTAGCATAAGATTCAAAAAATATCAAGTTTTTAAAATGATTTTTTGCATTTTGTGTCAACACAGCGAATATCGAATAGCAGAACAAATCAAAATATGTTGACGGTGTTTCCGCAATATGTTATACTGGTTATGTTATATAACATAAAATAAGCGGCGCGCATGCCGCGATAAAAACGAGAGGAGCATATGAAATGAAAAAAAGGATAACCGCGATTTTTTTGTCTGTCATGTTGGTTTTGATCCCCGTGTTATCGTGGGCCGACGAAGCCGCGGACGATACCGTGCCGCTTGAGATAACAGCCCTTAATTCTTGCATAATGGACTACGACACGGGCGAGCTTTTGTATAAAAACGCCGAGGACGAGCAGCTGCCGGTCGCGTCAATTGCAAAAATGATGTCGGTTTATGTGGTTATGGACAAGATCAAATCGGAAGAGCTGTCGCTTGATACCGTTGTGCCCATAAGCCAAAACGTTTACGAGCTTTCAAGAAACGAAAACTATAAAATGATGGCGAATCTCGAATATGACGAGACATACACACTTGATGAAATGCTCGATATGATAATAATAGATTCAGCGGCGGCCTGCGTCACCGCGGTCGCGGAGCTCGTGTCGGGAAACGAGGCGGAGTTTGTTAAGCTCATGAACGCGAAAGCCGCCGAGATAGGCATAAACAGCGTTTTTCATAACGGAACCGGCGTTTGCCTGAATCCCGACACCGATAACGAGGAAAATCTGATGTCGGCCCGCGAAGTAGCGATAATGACAAGGCACATGATACAGGATTATCCCGAGCTGCTTGAGAGGACAAAGCGCGCGACGGTTGATTTTCACGGCGCGACATACGAGAATCTCAACAAGCTGTTCACAACGTACTATTACGAGGGCGCCGACGGATTTAAAAACGGCATGACCGACGCTTCGGGGTACTGCATGTGCGGCACGGCTGAGCGAGGCGGCAAGCGTATTATAACAGTCGCCCTAAGGTGCGAGAGCAATGACGCGCGCTTTACCGATTCTATCAGCATGTTTGATTACGCTTTTGACATGCTGGGCGTTGAAAAGCCCGCGGCGGCCGCAGAGGCCGAGCCGAGAATAATTGTTGACGGAAACTTGGTTGAGTTCCCCGATCAACAGCCGGTTATAATCGACGGACGGACTTTTGTTCCGGTTCGCGGCGTGCTTGAGACAATGGGCAAAAAAGTGGAATGGGACGAGGCGAGACAGGCTGTGACAATTTCCGATGATCTTATCACATTGGAGCTTGTTATAGGCAGTCCGACAATGTCAAACGCGGTTACCGACCCCGTTTCGGGCGAGGTGTTCGAATTTAACTCCGAGCTTGACGCGCCGCCGCGGGTAATAAACGACAGAACATGCCTACCTATCCGCGCGGTGGCCGAGGGATTCGGAGTAAAAGTCGATTGGAACGACGAAAATCACACTGTTATAATTGATACGGGGGCTTCAACATGTTAAAAAAATATATAAAAAGATTTGTGAGCGGCATAGTTATCGGCGCGATGCTTGCGTCGGCGGGCGGCGCGTGCGTGTTTGCCGCGGAAGACGGCGCCGCTGAATACACTTTGCAAAAAACCGAACACACAAAATACATGTCGGGAACGAACGCCGCGGAATTTGAGCCGGAATCGTATTTGACGCGCGCCGAGACCGCGCAGATCATTTATAATCTCCTGACCGGAAAACCGTCGGTTTCGAAACGTTTTGACGACGTGAGCGACGGCGAGTGGTATTCCGAGGCGGTCAACAGCCTTTATTCCGCGGGTATAATTCACGGAAAATACAGCGACAGCACCTATTTCCCAAACGATTTGATCAGCAGGGCCGAATTGGTGGAAATGCTAAGCTATTTCAGCGAATCGTCCGACGATCATTCCTCGGAAACAAAATCATTTGACGACGTGGCTCCCGATAATCCGTTGTATGACCATATTACCGCGGCTGCCTCCGCAGGATGGATCTCCGGATATGAGGACAACACCTTCAGACCCGATAACCCGCTTACCCGTGCCGAGGCGGTGTGCGTGTTCAACCGAGTGCTCATGCGCGCGCCCGATACCGATTATATAGCTTCGGCGGAAAACATGCGCCTGTTTGTCGACGTGGACAGCGACATGTGGGCATATGACAATATAATGGAAGCGGCGGTTTCACATTCTTATGAAAAAACAGACCGCGAAATATGGACCGCTTTTGAAAAAGAACCGACCGGGCTTTCCGCGGGACCGCATATATTCAATCACTATCTGTATTATATTGACGGGGACACCGGCTGCTTTTTGAGAAATTGCGAGATAAACGGATACACGCTTGATAAAAACGGCAGATATACTACGGGAAACGCGGAGCTTGACAGCTCTCTTCGCGCGATAACGTCGGAGCTTTGCACCAATGAGGCGGGAAGCGAGGAAAATCTGAAAAAAGTTTATGATTACGTGAGAGACAATTTTGTCTACCAGGCGAGAGCGCACGTCGCGCGCGGCTCCTCGGGTTGGGAGCTTGAATACGCGGTCCCGATGATGCGGACCCATTACGGCAATTGCTACAGTTGGGCGGCGGTGTTTATGTATCTTGCCCGAAATGTCGGATTTGAGGCCTATTGCCAAAGCGGAGCCGTTGGCGCCAGAGTTGAAGATCACGGATGGACGGAGATCATGTTTGACGGCGAGTGGTTGATTTTTGACCCGGAGCTCGAAAACGCCAATCACCAAAGATGGTCGTTTTATAAGCTTTCATACGATAACGACTTTAAAAAGTATTACAAATACGAATGATAATAATGTATTTGAGGCCCGCTTATCGGCGGGCCTTTTTTATGCCGTATTTTTACAAAATAATAAGGCAATACTAATATTTGGTTAACCTAATATTACAAAACGGTCAAAATTGACACAAAGTGAAAAATCGTGATATAATATTATATTGAAATATTTATATGTAAAGGATGAAACATATGACCGAGCATATCAAAAGCGGCGTGGATCTTAAGTATATCCCGGCCGAAAAGTTTAAGACCAACACCATAAGCGTGTTTTTTAACATACCTCTCGAAAAGGAGACGATAACCAAGGCGGCGCTTCTGCCCGCTGTTATGAAGCGCGGAACCGAAAAGCACAGGACCATGACCGAGATATCCAAATATCTCGACGATCTGTACAGCGCGACGCTGCACGCGGGCATACGCGTCAAGGGCGACGGCGAGGTCCTTTATTTCACGATCGAGTATATCCGCGACGAGTTCATAGGCGAGAGCCTGACCGAAAAAATCGTTGAGCTCATGCGGGAGTTTATATTCGAGCCCCTCTGCGACGAGGGCGGATTTGATCAAGAATATCTGGACGGCGAGAAACAGAACCTCAAAAACGCCATCGAGGGCCTGATAAACGACAAGCGCGAATACGTTGAGTTCAAGTGCCGCGAGGCGATGTTTGAGGGCGAGGGCTACGGCATGTTTGAGGCGGGACGCGTCGAGGACCTGCCGGGCATCACCGGAGGCGGACTTTATGAGTTCTATAAGGACGTGATCTCGACCGCCAAGACAGATATATTCATAAGCGGCAGCTTCTCGGACACCGCGCTCTCGGCGGTAAAAAGCGGTCTGTGCGGCGCGTTTGCCGAGAGAGACGCGAAGTACGCGGCGACGCGCATCGCGGAAGGTAGCGGAAATGAGCCGCGCGAGATAGTCGAGGAAATACCGGTCGTGCAGAGCAAGCTGTGCATCGGCCTGAAATGCGGCGTTGAGCCGATTTCGAAGATGTACTACGCGCTGATGCTGGGCGGCTGCGTTTTCGGCGGCAGCCCGTTCTCAAAGCTTTTCAACAATGTGCGCGAAAAGCTGAGCCTGGCCTACTACGCGGCGTCGCGGACCGAGCGCTTTAAGAGCACCATGTTCATAAGCTGCGGCATCGAGACCGACAAGTACGGCGCTGCCCTTGATGAGATCATGGTCCAGTTTGACAAGATGAAAAACGGCGAGATCGAGGACAGCGAGATCAAAAACTCCAAGCGCTATATGAGCGGCAGGTTCACCTCGATGAAGGACAGCCTGCGCACCATGGAGGACTACTACCTGTCACAGGCGATCATGGGCAGCGATGACGGGATAGATGAGCTGATCGAGCGCACCAACGCCGTCACCAAGGCCGAGATAGTCGAGGCGTTTAACAAGATCGAAATCGACGTTATATATTTCTTAAAAGGAAACACAAGCGAAGGAGGCGCGGAATAATGAGATATGAAATAAAAGAATTCGCAAGCGACGAGCTTAAAGAAAAAATGCTTTTCGCCACGCACAAGAGCGGCCTTCGGGTTTATGTTTTCCCCAAAAAGGGATTCAGCAAATACTACGCGATATACGGCACCGACTACGGCTCGACCGACCGAGAGTTCCTCGTTCCGGGCGAGAGCGAAAAAACGGTAGTGCCCGACGGCATAGCCCATTTTCTGGAGCACAAGATGTTCGAGCAGCCCGACGGCAGCAACGCCTTTGACAGCTTCGCTATAACGGGCGCGTCGAGCAACGCCTTCACAAGCTTTGACATGACCGCGTATCTTTTCACCTGCACCGACAGGTTTTACGAAAACCTTGATATCCTGATCGACTTTGTAAACAGCCCGTACTTCACCGACGAGAACGTCAACAAAGAGATGGGCATAATCGGGCAGGAAATAAAGATGTACGACGACGACCCGGGTTGGCGCGTGTTTTTCAACGCGCTGCGCGCTATGTTCCGCGATAACCCCGTGAAGATCGACATAGCCGGCACGGTGGAGAGCATAGCGAAGATCAATAAAGATATACTTTATAAGTGCTACAACACGTTCTATAACCCCGGCAACATGATACTCGTGCTTGTGGGCGACGTGGATATAAACGAGGTCATGGATCGCCTCGACAAGCGTATGGGCGATGAGAAAAATCTCGGCGAGATAAAAAGGCCTGAAGTCCGCGAGCCCGCCGAGCGCGTCACCGAGTTTGCCGAGCAGCGCCTCGTGGTGTCGCAGCCGATGTTCAATATCGGCTTTAAGGACATAACGCCGTTCACGGGCGGCGAGGAACTTGCGAAGCGCGAGGCAGCCACCGAGATAATACTCGACACCCTGTTCGGCAAGAGCAGCGATTTCTATATGGAGCTGTACGGCGAGGGTCTGATCGACAGCGGATTCAGCGTTGAGACCGAGCTTGAAAAGCGCTACGGATTCTCGCTGATGGGCGGCGAATCGCGCGACCCCAAAGCGGTGTATGAAAAAATCAAAAAGCGCATACTGAAGGCCCAAAAAGAAGGTATAGACAAGTCCGACATCGAGCGCACCAAAAAGGTGATGAAGGCCTCGGGGATAAAGCTGTTTAACTATATCGAGGGCATGGGCAACGCCTATATCAGAATGCTGCTCAAGGGAATTAACCCGCTTGACTACAACAAGGTGATCGACAGCGTGACATACGACGATATCATGGCCCGCCTCAAGACCCATTTTGACACAAACAACTGCGTGCTTTCAACGGTGCTGCCGACCGAGAGCGGCGGGGAGGCGGAGCGATGACCAACAGGATATCATTTCCGGGCCTCGGCCTTGATTTCACGATAAACCGAGCGGCGTTCACGATCGGCGGCGTTAATATCTATTGGTACGGCATAATACTCGCCGCGGGAATGATGGTCGGCCTGTTTTACGCGTTCCGCGAGTTTAAGAAGCAGGGCCTCAAGCAGGACGACGCGATCAATATGTTTTTGATAGCGGTCCCGGTCTCGATCGTCTGCGCCAGGCTGTACTACGTGATATTCAGCTTTGATATGTACAGAGGCGATCTGCTCAGCGTGTTCGACATACGCGGCGGCGGAATCGCGGTCTACGGCAGCTTTATCGGAGCCGCGGCGGTGGTTATCATATACTGCCTGAAAAAGAAAATAAGCCTCGGCAAGGTGCTTGACATTCTGGCGGTGGGCTTCCTGATAGGTCAGGCGATAGGCCGTTGGGGCAACTTTGTGAACGGCGAGGCGTATGGCGGGCCCTGCTCGATGCCCTGGGCTATGACCGTCGCGCCGACCGACGGCTCGGCCGCCGCCGAGAGCGTTCACCCGACGTTTCTCTACGAGAGCCTTTGGGACGCTCTGGGTGTGCTGCTGCTTTTGCTCTACAAACGCCGCAAAAAGTTTGACGGCGAGGTGTTCTGCCTCTACATACTGTGGTACGGCATAGGCAGGTTCTGGATAGAGGGCATGAGGACCGACTCGCTCTACTTAGGCACGATAAGAATATCTCAGCTTGTGGCGCTGATCTCGGCGATAGCGGCCGCGGCGGCGATAATAATAATCAGAAAAAAGTCAAAATCCAAAGAATAACGGGAGGCCGAAAATGGAACAGGATATTCAGATATTAAAGCAAAGAATGGCGGAACTGCTCAGCAGCGACGACGTGAAATACGAGGACATCTACAAAATGAAGCTCGAAATGGACGCCCTGATCGACAAATATTACTTTGAAAATATTTAAATTATAATAAAAAATATTTAAAAACTTTTGTTGACAACGGCGCCTTCCGGTGCTAAAATAAATACGACCTGACACCGAGGGTTCGTCCCGAGGAAAAAGGAGGCAATAAGATAATAGGCTCGCCCCTTGGGGAGAGCTGGCTGCGGCTTGTCCGCAGACTGAGAGGGGTTCCCTTGATTTGTCTTCCTTTCTTCGCTCGGAGAAGGGAGGTTTTTTTATGCAGCAGAACCGTGTCGCGCTGATCGGGATCATTGTTGAGGATCTGTCTGTGACCGACAGGATCAACGAGGTCATCCACGATTACAGCTCATACATAATCGGCCGAATGGGAATACCCTACCGCAGCCGCGGCGTCGCGATAATCAGCCTCGTGATCGACGCGCCCGCCGACATTATATCCGGTCTTTCGGGCAGGCTCGGCATGATAAAAAATGTCAGCGTCAAGGCCCAGTACACAAAAATATAAACATATCAAAGGAGAGAATTTTTATCATGGAAAAAGCTTATAAATACGACGTTAAATCCCCGATCGCCGAGGAGTTTATCAACGACGAGGAGATCAACGAAACGCTCAAATACGCCGCGGAAAACAGCAAAAACCGCGAGCTTATAGAGTCTATAATCGAAAAGGCGCGCGAGCGCAAAGGCCTGACCCATCGCGAGGCGGCGGTGTTGCTCGACTGCGAGCTCGACGACTTAAACGAAAAGATGTTCGCTCTTGCAAAAGAGATAAAAGAAAAGATCTATGGCAGACGCATTGTGCTGTTCGCTCCGCTGTACCTTTCGAATTACTGCGTCAACGGCTGCGTCTACTGCCCGTACCACGCCAAGAACAAGACCATCTGCCGCAAAAAGCTGACGCAGGAGGATGTGAAAGCCGAGACGATCGCCCTTCAGGACATGGGCCACAAGCGTCTGGCGCTCGAGGCGGGCGAGGACCCTGTCAACAACCCGATCGAGTATATATTAGAGTGCATCGACACCATATACAACATAAAGCACAAAAACGGCGCCATACGCCGCGTAAACGTCAACATAGCCGCGACCACGGTCGAGAACTACAAGCGACTTAAAGACGCGGGAATAGGCACGTACATCCTGTTCCAAGAGACGTATAACAAAAAGAACTACCTGAGCCTGCACCCCGCGGGCCCCAAGCACGACTACGCCTACCACACCGAGGCGATGGACCGTGCCATGACCGCGGGCATCGACGACGTGGGCTGCGGCGTGCTGTTCGGTCTGAACCTCTACCGCTATGACCTGGTCGGACTTCTGATGCACGCCGAGCACCTTGAGGCGGCGTTCGGAGTGGGCCCGCACACTATCAGCGTGCCGCGCATCTGCCCCGCCGACGACATCGACGTCAACGACTTTTCAAACGCCGTGTCCGACGAGATATTCCACAAGATAATCGCGGTCATCAGGATAGCGGTGCCGTACACAGGAATGATAATCTCGACCCGCGAGAGCGAAAAAAGCCGCGAAAAGGCGCTTGAGCTGGGGATCTCCCAGATAAGCGGCGGTTCGCGCACCAGCGTCGGAGGCTACGCCGAGCCCGAGCCCGAGGAGGAAAACTCGGCTCAGTTCGACACCAGCGACCGCAGGACCCTCGACGAGGTTATAAACTGGCTGGTGGGCCTCGGATATATACCAAGCTTTTGCACCGCCTGCTACCGCGAGGGCAGAACGGGCGACCGCTTTATGCCCCTCGCCAAGTCGGGCGCGATACAGAACTGCTGCCAGCCCAACGCGCTTATCACCCTCAAAGAATACCTTGAGGACTACGCCTCGCCCGAGACCAAGATAAACGGCGAAAAGCTGATAGAACAGGAAATAAAAAAGGTGCCCAACCCGAAGGTCCATAGCACCACAAAGGAATACCTGAAAAAAATCGAGCAGGGCGCCAGAGATTTCAGGTTTTAATAACATTTGCTTCGATCTGGACTTGTCAAGAAATGTGCAGTCAAAATTTACCCAAAATCTAATTCTATCAATTTGTCTGCTTCAATCGCCT
>CANRHV010000039.1 GCA_947630505.1 uncultured Monoglobus sp.
AGTGTGGCAAAACAATGCTACGCTGTTGTTCCCGACGACAATTTCTGATTCGTTCTTGAGTTTTTCGCCGTCGGCACCTCTTTTTCAGCATTGTTTTGACTAAGCTGTCAAGGGTGACGGCGGTTTTTACTCTTCTCTCATTTTTCATATCCTACTTTACAGTATCTTTTATATAATTAAATATTAATACGCTATGCCGAAATAATCGAGCCATGCCTTGAAGCGATCCTGCGCGGCAAGGCAGGTGTCGATAAGATATCCGCGCTCACGGGGCCACTCGTTAAGCCCGCGATAATAATACAGCTTGAAATTCTCGTCGATTATAAAGGGAACAATATTGTTTTTAAGACATTCTTTGAGCATTATCAATCTGCCGACTCTGCCGTTTCCGTCCTGAAACGGATGTATTTTTTCAAATCTTGCGTGGAAGTCGATTATATTATCAAACGTCACAGTTTTTAAATTATTGTATTCCGCAAGCAATCCCGACACTTCATCGTGAACACGTCCGGGCTCGGTTGTCGCTTTTCCGCCAACCTCGTTGGGAAGTTTTTTATAGCCGCCGACGCTGAACCAATCAAGCCTCGAATCGCCTGTTCCGTTTTTCAGCATGCCGTGCAGAGTTTTTATAAACTTTTCACTCAGCCTATTTGACGCGTTGTCTATAACCATGTCGATACATCTGAAATGATTTGCGGTCTCGACGATATCGTCCACATTGAGATTCTTATCATCGGCACCTATGGTATTTGTCTCAAAAATATATCGCGTCTGATCAAACGTCAAACGACTGCCCTCTATATGATTCGAGTTATAGGTAAGCTCGATCTGGAGCTTGTGATATATACCGCCGGACAGCCTTGCCGCTTTTTCGGCCTTCAAGATATCAAGCAAAGTCTTTAGTCTCGATTTGCGCGCGTTTTTTCGAGGCGGCTTTGGCGCGTTTTCGGGTATGCTCCATGCGTTTCCGCTCATAAACGCACCGGGCACGCGGCCATCTCTGCAATAACCGCGCACGCTCCGCTCGGACACGCCCCATTTTTTCGCCGCTTGAGATACGGAAATATATTTCATAAAGCCCGCCTCCTTTATAATTATTATACCACACATAGGTAAAAATAGCAAGACGCGGAGGAAAATGATAGATCGAATTATCAAAAATACTTGCAAAATGCGACAAAATGATGTATAATAGCAATGTCGGAGCGATCCGACAGGAAAAGGTACAGCCAAAAACAATGTTAAACACCGGGCGGTTATGCCGACACTTCCCCGAAAGGGGGTGAGGCTTATGGAATATGTGTATATAATGATTTTCATTATTGCATTAATCACATTGATTTTATCCATAAAAAAATAACGCCGGCTCAGCTATAAGTTGACGTTATTTTTATAATACTACTTATGGCATAACCGTTTAAGGCTTTGCCTTTTCCTTTATTTAATTATACTACTGTTCTGTTGATTTGTCAACATTTTTTGAAAATTCACTTGCCAATTCTAAATTACGATATAAAACATTAAATTTCGGTTGACTAAATTGTTCTATCGTGATATACTTAATATTGCGGCATAAATTCAATATTTTACTTTGAGGTTTGTGCGAAGTATGTGTTTTTGCTTTGGCAAAAATGCATGCTCTATTTTCACATACTTTGCATATAATTTCAAAGTTGAAAAGGATTTGTGTCGCAGCAATCGGAGCTTAGCATTTTTCGTGTGCGGAACTCTGATTGTTCTGCACACTTTTTATTTTATTTAAACTTTCGGAGGTACTGATATGATAGTTAAGATCGATTCGATAGGAAGAATATTGATTCCAAAAAAATATAGGGAAGAATTTAATCTGAACCCAAATTCCGAAGCGAATATGCTGCCTCTGCCCGACGGCATAGGCGTCTCGCTTTTCAGGCTTGTACCGCGCTGCGCTAACTGCGGAGAAGAAAAAGAGCTTGAAAAATTTGAAAATATTTCGCTCTGTCCTACCTGTCGGCGCGTCTTAAAATACGCATTAAAATAAAAAAACCGCCGGGCGGCGGTTTTGATCTACGATATTGCTTCCTGCAGGGCGGACGCGAGCTGATCGGGACACGATGTGCCGCGGCCGTTGCAGTTTATGCCCTTGAGCAGGCTGATCACCTTTTTGGCGTCCATGCCCTCGACCAGCGCCGAGACTCCCTGGGTATTGCCGTTGCAGCCGCCCAAAAATCTCACGTTGCTGACCTTGCCGTCGTTTACCTCAAATGTTATCATCTGAGAACAGGTGCCTCTTGTCTTGTAGGTATATTCCATGATTTCTTCCTCCTTATAGTTTGTGATATTTTATCTTCCCGCGGTGCGCGAGGCTTTGCTCGTGCCCGCGTACTTGCCGCATTTGTCGCCCCACACCGCCAAAACCTCGTTGTCCGATGAGATCACGCGGATGACCTCGCACATATTTGAGCAGCCGCGGCACTCAAAGCTGGTGGGCTTGAACTCGAGCTCCAGTTGGCCGAACCCCTTGAACGAGGGCTTTTCGATTTGGTTATCCTCTATATATTCCTTTGCGAGTATCGCGCTTCCGATAGCGCCCATAACGTTGTAATATTTGGGGATAACCACTTTTTCGCCGACCTCGTCCTCAAAGGCCTTGCGGATGCCCACGTTGGCGGCGACTCCGCCTTGGAAAATGAACGGCGGCTTGAGGGTCTTGGCTCTGCCCAGATTGTTTATATAGTTGCGCACCAGCGCGGTGCACAGACCCTTTATGATCTCCGCCTTTGAAAATCCGTACTGCTGCTTCGCTATCATGTCCGACTCGGCAAAAACCGTGCAGCGGCCCGCGATGCGTACGTCTTTCTCGGCCGTGAGCGCCAGCTCGCCGAACTGCTCGATCGGCACGCCCAGACGCTCCGCCTGGTGGTCGAGGAACGAGCCCGTTCCCGCGGCGCACACCGTGTTCATAGCGAAGTCGGTCACCATTCCGTCCTGCAAAATTATTATCTTTGAGTCCTGGCCGCCGATCTCAAAAATCGTCCTCGCATCGGGGTGGTAGTGCAGCGTTGCGGTGGCGTGGGCTGTTATCTCGTTTTTGATAACGTCGGCTCCCACCAGAACTCCGGCGAGCTCTCTGCCGCTTCCGGTGGTTCCTATGCCCAATATATCATCGTCCTCGCAGCCGATCGCGTCCTTGAGCATCTTCATGCCCTTTTTGACGCTCTCAAGAGGCTGACCGTTGGCTCTGATATACTGACTGAAACAAACATTATAGTTTTCGTCCATCGCTATCACGTTGGTGCTGACCGAGCCTATATCAATTCCTAAATAATATTTCATGATTTGTTTATTCTCCTATTTCGCGTGCTGTTTTATCGGCGTGTGCGACGAGGCCGCCAGATTATCCTTGACCTCCTGCGCCTTTGACTGCGCCTTCCTCGCGGCTGACTGCGCCGCCGAGCCGATCGCGTCGCCTATGCCCTGTTTCTGCTTGGCGTAGTGCTTGCTCTTTATCAGATCGGTGAAGGCCTCGAGCCTTGTCTTGACGTGGGCCTCGCCCATCTGCTCGTCAAGCGACAAAGACATGATCGGCATGTTGAGCTCCTTTGATATCGCCGGGAACTTGCCCAAATTCACAAGCTCGGGCAGGCAGGCGAAGGGCATAAGATGAACCACGCCGTCAAATCCGCGTTTCGCGAAGTCGTGTACCCAGCCCATATTCTCCTTGTCATGTCCTCCGCAGTTAAGCGGCGCGACCTTGTCCGACATTCTGAATACTCTGTGGGACTTGGGGAACGGCAGCCACTTGGGCATAATGTTGTGCTCGACCCAATCCGATATGTACTGAACATTCTCGACCTCAACGCCGAGGTTGTTCAAAATTTCCTCAACGTTTTTGTTGACCGTGGGCTCCATTATAACATATATCTCGCCCACAATGCCTACTCTGATGCGGCGGCTTTCCTCGACCTTGCGGCGGGGGATCGCCTCGAATATCTCTAGCGCCTGTTTGTATGTTCGATCAACGTCGCGTATGGTGTCGCATTTCTCAAACATCTTCACTATGTCTTTCCACGCCCTTGAGTAATCGCCCTGATTTATCTCATAGGCGCGCATTATCTTCATCTGCTTCTCGAGCTTATCCATTTTCTTTATCAGCTTGTAGCAGAACAGCGCCAGTCCGGGTAGCTTGCGGTTGGGCGTGCCGTTTTTGACCGCCTTGACTTTTTCGTAAAACGCGTTAAAGTCCTGGAACATGCTGTCAAAAACAACGACCTTTGTGTTGTAGCCCAGCTCCTGAAGCACCTTCTGGTGCACGTCGGGATACATTCCCGCGCGGCACGGTCCGGCGCCGCCCGATGAAACAATAAGCTCGGCGCCCTTTTCGGCGCATTCTATGTAAGTTCCCATCATGACCTTAAACGGGAAACAAATAAACTCGGGACTGTATTTCACGCCCAGCTCCATTGTTCGCTGCGAGGGCGCATCGGGCATTATCACCTCGTGACCCAGTTTTTCAAGCAGCACCTTGTATCCCGTAACGCATCCCATATGGGGAAAAGATGTTTTCATTTGGCAATCACCTCTCGTTTACCTTGCGGATTTTTCTTTTTATCATATCTGTAAACGCCTCGATTCGCGTTTGCAGGTGGCTCTCTCCCGTGTGCTCGTCGATCCTAAGCGTCATAAACGGCACTCCCGAATCGGCGTAATCATGCTCGATTTCCTTGCCGACTATCGAGTCGGGGCCGCAGCCGAACGCTGTTATGTGAATAAGGCCCTGAACGTTCATGTCCTTTATCATAACGGTCGCCGCCTGATACAGCTTATCCGGAAAAGTCCAGAATATTCGGCGGGTCTCCTCGCTGCGGTGCTTGAGCAGGTCCTTGGGGTCAAGCATGTCAAACGTTATCACGTTGACTTCAAGCTCGCGCAGCTTTTTGATTATGTTCATGCTTATAAACGGGTCATACACGTTATAAATATAGCCCAATAGCCCTATTGTCGTCTCATATTTCGGAATTTTAAAGTCCTCGAATTTCTTGCCCTCAAACATGACCTCGGCCGCCTCGTCAAGTGTCAGTCCGCGAATACAAAGGCCGCGGAATTTCTCAAAATCAGCGATCGCGCCCTTGAACGCCTGTTTGAATTTATGTGACGAAACGCCCAGCTTTTTGGCGATCGGCATGTAGCATTTTAAATCGGCCGTGTCCTCTCTGCGGCAATCTATGTCTATAACCAGAAGTTTGGCTTCGGGTATGGTTTTCCAAACCAGCTCGGGCAGCCCTATATACTTGGGGCAGAACCAGTACCCCTTTTCGATATGCACAAATCGCGGGCAAAAAATATAGTCAACATCCTTTTCAATAAGGTTGATAACATGTCCGTTATATATTTTTATCGGAAAGCAAATTTCCGGAACCGTGACCGCGATACCTTTCTGGACCAGGTTCTTGGTCGAGGTATCCGACACTACGACCTCGCAGCCGAGCCTCTCAAACAGTGAGCGCCACAGCGGGTAGTAGAACTGAAAAAGCAAGGCGCGCGGTATTCCGATCTTCAAAAAATCACATCCAATCTCCGTTACAATTACCATATAAATTATATGCCGTCGGGACCGCATAAAATCCCACTATTTGATTTTACTCTTTTTTTTGAGTTTTGTCAATAGAATCAAAATACACAGTGTGACAAAATAAAATAAAATATGCTGTTTAATTTTATACATTCTTGCGAATTGGATTTTTATCGGCGTAAAAAAGCGGCAGGCTTTCGCCTGCCGCCTTGAATTTAGATCTTACTGATATACAACGATCTCGTAGTTCTCGTCGCCGTTGTTTACCTTAACGAATACCTTGTCGCCGATCTGGATGTCGAAGGGCTCGCCCTTTCTGATCTCATCCTTAACCTGATCATAGATGTATATCTCTGTGTCGGCTGTCGGATAAGCTCTGTACCACTTCATATCCTCGAAGTTGGATGTCGCGATCATGAAGTAATCATAAGCGCTTGTAACCTCTCCGTAGATCGCACGGATATCCTCACCTGACGTGATCCTGTAGCTTGTGGCTGCGCCGTCCTCGTTCCACTCGCCGTAAGGCTCGCCGTTCTTGATTCTGTTGGTGTAGTTGAACAGCAGTCTGAACGAGTTGAGGTAGCCGTTTGCTGTCGTGTTGTACTGAATTACGTCGCCGCGCTTCAGGTCATTAACCGATGCGATCTCGTCACTGGGGATCGAAACACCGATATCGCTGATCGAAGTTCTGGGTACAACCGTATCGTCGATCTTGATAGTCGCCTGTTCGCCCTTGGACCAGCCCATGATCTCCGTGATCTCATTCTGGTTATCGGCATCCCACGACTTAACGACCTGATCTATCAGCATAACGCCCGCCGTGTTCGAAAGGCTGCTGGGGTTAACGTCCTTGATAACTATAGCGTTCGCAATGCCGTTGTAGATATCATAGATGTCAACTGTGTATGAGCTCTCTGTCAGATCGTCGAGCGTCAGCAGCGAGTAATCCTCGTCACGGTCGCGATCCTCGTAAGGAACGTTGAATATTACGGTATCATTCGTGATAGCGCAGGTCTGCATCAGGTGGTTAGCATAGGGCGATGTGCCGCTGAAATACTTACCAAACAGGTCTTCCGAGGGTACCGCCGCCGTGTAGTCGGGAGCGTAGTACATGGTCTTAACTTCATCATTGCCGTTCAACTCGAATGTAATCAGCTGAGGATTGGCGAATACCTGTTCAAACATCGGATCATTCGCCGATACGCGCTCAGCGGAGCCCGTGTTCTTGATGTTAGTCAGAACTCTGGTCGCTGATCTGTACTCTTTGAGCGTGCCGTTCATGTCAAGGATCTTAACAAAGAAGCGTGAATCGAACGAAGCCTCGGATGCTCCGAAGTCTATCAGGTAACCATAGTTGCCCTTGCCGGATCCTGCGGCGTTTGTGCCCGCGATCCTGCCGTCATATGTCAGCTGGAAGTCGCTTACAAATCCGGGATTAATGGTCTTCTCAAGGTCTTTTGACTTGTAGTAATACTGACCGTTGATCACCAGCGTCTCATACTGCATACCGTTCGCGTAATCGTCGTTGTACTTCGATTCAACAATAGCGTCCTCGATAACGTCTCTCGAAACATGAGCCGTGATGTACATTCCGTCCTCACTTACCGTAAATGTGAGAACATCATTCTTCTGAAGATCCTCGGGTTCAATATTCTGACCGTTCAGAGTCATTCTCGTGTGATAAGAATCATCAAAGAATACCTGAGGCATCTTGCTTGTCATGTTGTTCTGGAAAATAACCTGCTTTGTGGAAGCGTTATATCTCTCAAACAAACCGTCATGCTGCTCCTCGATGAGAACCGCGTCAGCAACATTTGTCAGGTTATGGCTGATGACCTTTACATGACCCTGCTCGATACGCAGGTTCTCGTCAGCCGTCAACTTTGTTGACGTAGCAACTCCGTTATAGGAAACCGCAGCCTTTGACAAATCAATTGTTCTGGTTCTGCCGTTGCCGTCGTCATAAGTGATATGGTCGCTTGTCAGACTCGAAATATTCTTCGCGTCAATATCGTTTACCAAATTGTAGGTTTCTCTGGGCTCAAAGTAAGCGATATAATTTCTTCTGTAGCCCGATACGTCTTCCATATAATAGAAGTTTACAGCGTATCCCACATAAGACTCAAGGTCCATGTTGTCGGCAAACTGATATGTAACCGTGCCGAGATTTACGTTCTTTACGCCGTCAACGTCGGCGATTACGTCGGAGATAACAACCTCGTTCTCAAGCTGAACCTGAGCGTTTCCGAAGTATGAGAAATATGTTCCCTCGATGATACCTCTCGCGCTGATCATCTTGTATGTCTCCGAGAGCAGAGTCTTTGTGCTCTGAATAACCTTGATCTGGCCGCCGGAAGAATCATATGTCAAAGTCTCCATGATGTACGCCTGCATAGCGTTTCTTACCATCTTGGACATCTGCATAGCGGACATAGAGCTTGTGTAGCTGAGGCTCAGACCGTTATAAATACCCTCTCTGAGCGCGAACGCGGTATAACCGTTGGGGTAACCGCCCGCTGTGGCTTCGCACGCGTCTTTGTAACCCAGAGCGCACATGATCATCTTCGATGCTTCCTCAACGAGGATCGGGTCATTGGGTCTGAACATTGTGTTGCCGTCGCCCTGCAGAATACCGATCTCTGTCAGATAGCAGATAGCGGGATATGTGCTGCTTGTCTCGTCAACATCATTGTAAGGTTTCTGTCCGTATCTGGGATAACCCGCGGTGTTCGCCTTGAGCATCTTTGCTACTACAGCGGCAAAGTCAGCTCTTTTAACCTGCTGGGTCTGCCAATATCCGTCGGGAAGAAGTTCGAACAGGCCGAGGCCGTAGTCGAAATTATAATCCTGAGCGTATGTAACCTCATCATTGGGCAGGTTGGCTATTGTTGTTCCGGCTGCCGAGCCGACAACGGCGTCGGCAGCTTCCTGATCTGTTGTTGATGTTTGTACTTCGGCATCCGATGCCGCGGGCTCGGATGATGCTGATACCGCTTCTTCTGCGGGAGCAGCGCTGGGATCGGTTTCGTCGGCGAATGCTACCATGCTTACCATACTCAGGATCATGGCGACTGCCAACAGCATTGATACTGCTTTTTTAAAATTACTCATTAACAGTTCCCTCCATATTTATTAATCCGTATATTATTTTAGCTGACTGAGCGCGGTCCGCATATCCCTTGGGGTCAAGCATTCCGTCGCCTACGCCATTAATTATTTCTGCGCAATACATCTTCTGTATCGCCTCAGCAGCGTAATCGCTGATGTTATCCTGATCCGAGAAGCTTGAGTAAGCGATCTTCTCGGGGATGGCGATTCCGAGAGCGGTTGTGGTTCTGTACGCCATAACCATCATATCCTCGCGGGTGATGTTGTCGTTTAAGCCGAAGCTTCCGTCTTCATAACCGTTTGCCACGCCGAGGGCTACAGCCTTTCCGATAGGAACGGTGTACCACTCGCCGTCGGCGACGTCGGTAAAGCTTGAGGCCGCCGCGGTTGTATCCTCGCCGAACGCGCGCATGAGCATCGTTGTGTACTCTGCTCTTGTCACGTTCTGAGCGGGTGAGAACTTGCCGTCTCCGGTTCCGTTCACAATACCCATAGCCGACAGAGCGTTGATGGACTCAACCGCCCAATCATATCCCGACAAGTCGCTGTACGCGCCTGTCGCCGCAATAGGTACCTGAGTAGCTTCGGGTTTATCCGTTGCTTCGGGCTCCGCGGAAGCGTTCGGATCGGGTGTCGCATTGGGATCCGCCGTAGCCGAAGGCTGATTGGAGGTCGATCCTCCGCCGCCTCCGCCGCCTCCGCCGGAAATGCCGCCCTGAGGTCTGGTTGCTCCGGGCTGCACGGGCGCGGGCTGCACGGTCGTTGTGCCGTCGCCTGTCGAAACCTTTATGCTTTCGATATTTACCCATGAATATCCGTCATTACGCGACTTGAGCTCGATCTTACCGATGTTGTACGGCGGGTCGATGTTAAGGCTGAACTCACCGAGTTTGTAATCCGCGATAACTTTGCCCGCGCTGTCGGTGATCGTAACGGCCGCCTTGTTGCCGAGCGAGTCAACAACAACTTTGATCGTCTGATACTGAGCCGAGCCTTTCTGGTAATACCAGAGAGCGTGCAGCGTCTTGTCCGTATCGGCCTGGTCGGAGAATATCGCGTCTCCGAAAGGCGTTGTCAGCTTGTATGTCGACAAACCGTAGCCGGTTGCCTGCAGGCTGTTCATTGAAGAATCAGTCTCCGATGTGTACGCGTCGCCCGCGCTTGCATACGGTAGGGCATATTCATGTCCGTCCTCGCCCATAACATCCAGGTCATCAACCGTCTTGGGAGTGTTGGGTATGCTGTCGATCGCGAGGTCACCCCGCTTGGGCGTTCCCGTTGTGCCTATAATATAGTTTCCGACTTCGGTCGTGCCGAACTTCAGAACGGGTGTCTCGATCGTGCCGTCGGCTCTGTCGCCGTGGAACGAGCGTTCGGCGTCGACATCCTTATCGATACGCATTACCGTGTTGGGTCTTGACGAAGCGTCAAGATAGATCGAGAACGCGGAATCCCAAAGCTCCGTCTTGGTCGAGTCTCTATCCTCGTTTACGTCCGGATCCTTGAAGAAGTTGAGCTGCCATGTGTTGTGCTCGGCTGTACCCGTCTTGGTCATATCCGTTCCGTTTTTGAAAATCATTCCGTTCAAGGCATCGGTCTGCTTCTGATACAGAACCTTGAGCTTGACTTCGTATGTCATCTTGTCTTCCTGAGTTACGGGAAGAGTGAGGTTGGTGTTAACACCGTGAGAGTTTGTCTCATCAAGCATCTGCAGAACGTTCTCGCCGGTATCGGGGTCTCTCTGGATAGATACCTGACCGCCCAGAACGTACATGAAGCGCTTGGTCAGGAAGTCGAATCTCTCCTCCTCATTCATTTCGGGGAAGTTAAAGTCATACAAAACTCCGGAAGGCGTTGTTTCGATAACCCTCGAAGGCGTCTTGCCGTTTGAGTTCGTGGCAACAACCAGTATATAATACTTGATGTTGTTCTCAAGACCGGTTATAATCTGCTTTTTGGTCGTCATGCTGAGACCGGTGAGCTTGTTGGCGTAAGCGTTATAATCCTGACCGTGGTCAACCGTGTCATAGTAGATCTCGTAGCCCTCATCGGTCGCGGGATTGCCCGACCAGTTGATTCTTACCTGATTCAGATAGGGAACAACTCCGCTGGTGGCTATCTGAGGCTCTGACGGCATTACAGCCGATCCCTCGGGTCTGGGCTCGGTCTTAAATGTCATATCCTCGCTTTCGGCAACGGTGACCTGTCCGAACTCATCTGTTGTCGTTACTCTGTAATAATAATTTGTGTCGGGCTGCAGATCCTCAAGCGTAACCGCGTGATATGTGTGATATCCGTCGGGAGCCTCGGTGTAGTCGACCGCAATGCTCTTGTTGTACTTGCCGGGCTCTGTGCCGTAATCCATAACGCATGTCGCTCTGTAGTTGGTGTTCCATGATATCTCAGCCGATGAATAACCCAGTCTGTTGGGAGCGATCTCGGGATTTCTGCTGTCGCCGCGGATTATCTTGAAGTTCTCGGCAACCGCGGGAGTCATATCAATATTAACGGGCTCGTCGTCGGCCATGAAGTTGATGTATTCCTCAAGATAGGTGTAGCCCGTGTCGGGGTTGACCTTTGTCGCCAGATACTCGGTCGTATCCCAGCCTCTGTACTCTTTATACCAGTTGGGAATACCGTCGCCCATACCGTCCCAGGGGATCTGTCTGGTCGTGTACTCGGGAACAAACTCGAAATCTCTGAGCGTTCCCTCGGCCTTTGCCGCCTGGAACTCACTGTAGTTGTTATAGCTCGTGAGATAGGGATACTTTGTCAGCATGTAGTTGAGCATGAAGGGAGCGACCGGCTTGTAGCCTTCCTCGTCCTCGTGTCTCGCGTCTCTTTCGTATATCCACTGAGCGGGGATCAGGTCGGCAACCGTTCTCTTTACCTCCTGATATACAGGCTCAACGCCCTTTATCTCATATTTTGTCTCGTCGATCGTGTCGGGATTTGTTGTTGTGTAGAAGTTGCCCGACGCCGGATCATATACGTTGTACCGGAGCACCTTGCCGGGCGCGCCGCAATACTCGCCCCACCAGTCGCCTATCTCAAAGTCCGTGAGATAGTCCTCGTGGTAACGGCCGGCAGCGTTGGGGTTGGTCTCGGTGTTAACATCGGTGTGCGTATCCCAGTTGATCGGGATATTGCCGCCGCTGGTCGCGCCTTTGATAGCGGGACCCGCGCCCTGGATCATGTTCCAGCTTCTGCTGGTTTTGTAGTTCTGCGGTTCGCCGTACGAGAATCCCGAAGATGAACTCGTGTCGTACTGGACAGCGCGGTGCGATGTGTAGTCAACGGGAACCATAACGGTGTTTCCGTTCTCGTCGAGCTTGGGCTCGGTAAGTCTCGCCTCAAGCTGCTGGAAGAAGGGAGATACCTGGCTCTTTGTCAGGCTGACAGCCTTTGTGTTTCCGCTCTTTACTTCCGCCATGATCATGGTGTCGTAAAGATCGCGCGCGGGCTTTGTCGCGCCCATGCCCTGGCTGAGACCTTCCTCATCGAGAGCGTATCTTACGAGCGTGTTGTCAAGGCCCTCGCCGACAACCTGAATTACATCGCTGCGGGGAGCGGGAAGCGGATAATCCATATACGCTATGGTAGCCGCCGTTGTGTTCTTGTTGTCGTTGTCGTATGATCTGGGGTCGTTGTCCCACTCATCAAGGGTCATGCTGCTCAGATCGGCGACCTTGCTGCTGCCTTCGTCGCGTCCGAATCTCATTATACCCTTTGAGGGAACCGAACTGCTGATGATAGTAGCGGTCGCGACCTCGCTGAATCCGTCGCTGCTGTTGCTGCCCGATGTGTAGTTGTTGGCATAGTAAGCGATTACGCCGCCGGAATACGCGCGGCCTCTGCCTATTCTGTAGGGCGTAGCGTTTGAAAGCGTGTTGCCCTTACGCGAGAAGTTGTCGTGAACGCTGTATTTCGAGTTTCTGTTCTGAGCCTCGTAGTTGTAAATATCAAATCCGTTGCCGCAGTTAAACAGCAGAACGTTATAAGCGTCTACCCAGTTGGCGTCAACCAGACGCGGTGTACGCTGAGTACTGTCTCCCAGCATTGTCTTGATAAACGAAACTCTTGAGGAACCCTCGTTTACCGCGCCGCCGTATGAATGGCCGCCCTTCTCATGCGTGGAGTTGATCGTAAGACCTTTGCCCATCAGCATGTTCTGGAAGGTTACGTTTCTGCCCGCCATACGGAATTCCATGTCGATCGCCCACTGATATGTGCAGTGGTCAACGATAAGGTTGGTGGTCGAGCCTATGCTCATCGGGTCGGTCTGATTGTAGAGACCGTCTTCCTGAACGTCGCCTATTCTGATTCTGATATTTCTGATTATAACATCGTGGGTCGAGCTTACGTCAAGTCCGTAGCCCTTCAGCGTGATGCCGGGATAGGGAGCCGTCTGACCCGCGATAGTAACGTTTGCGCCCTTAACGCCCTTGAGCGAAAGGTTCGCGCCGTAGGATGTCATATCAATAACGCCGCCGACATCGAAAACGATAGTTCTGGCGCCCGTCATTTCCTCAACGCCGTACTGGAACGATCCGGGTCCCGAAGCGTTAAGGTTGGTAACATGGTAAACCTGACCGCCGCGGCCGCCGACCGAATACTGACCGTAGCCCTCGGCTGACGGGAACGCTTTTATGCCGTCGCTCGCCATTATCGTGAGAGGAATCGCGCGGCTCGCCGTCTGACCGTTTACCGTTGAGGTAACCGTCAGCGTGGCATAAGCGTTATATCCGTTTGAAGGTCTGGCGACTGTGGCTGTGTATCCGCCCAGGTTCTCGGGAGGAAGCTCATCCTCGTTGCCCTCGCCGTCACCTGTGCCGTCGTCCCGATTAACATAGTCGCCCGGCTTAATGGTTACGACGCTGCTGTCGGATTCCCAAGCGAGCGTGCCGTAGGTGCCTTTGTCCTCAAGATAGAACGAGCTCTGGCGAACGTTATCGGGATCGATTCCGCCGATGATGGCGTTGTTAACGTCGTAAAGAGCCTTCTCGGCGTCCGTCGCCGGCTCCTCATCGGCGATATTTATCTCAAATGTTTTGCCGGCGGTCTTTCCGTTATACGTCGCGGTGGCTGTCAGAGTGATCTCCGTAGTTCCGTCGCCGCTGAAAGGCGTTCTATTAATGGAAACAACGCCCGTTGAACTGTCCACGGACAGATAAGCCGCGTCCGAGGACGAGTATGTAATGTCGGAACCGTAATAACCCTTTACGGGCATTGTGAAGCCTGTCGCAACGTTTGTGGCGTCAAGCTTGTTGCCGTCAGCGTCAGCAGCCGGAAGGTCGAGCATATCAATATCGGCCTGAGCGATTTTCTCATCGCCCTCGGGCTGAGCTGCCGAAACCTTGGCTGTCAAAGCCTTTGTGGCATTTGCCGCGCCCTTTGTTACGGTGGCCGTGAGAGTTACCTGAACCGAGGGCTCTCCCGAAAACGCGGGACGCTTAACCGTAACATGTCCCGTCTCATTATTGACCGACAGAACCTCGGCGTTTGACGACTCCCAGGTTATTGTCGAGCCAAACTGACCTTTGATCGGCAAATCAAAATCAGCCGTGAGTTCGGAATCTGCACCCGGGATAGCCAGAGCGTTCATATCCGCCGCAACGGCGTCCTCGTCGCTCTGATCGGCCTCTTCGCCTTCCGCTACGGTAACCTCTCCGTCCTCATGGGCAAAGAAAGCATCCGCATCGGCGGCATAGAGACCGGAATCCTCGGAATCACCCGAGTAGATTTCCTCTCTCATTTCGTCTGTCAACTCCTGCTTGTTGCCTTCGGCATCAATCATAAAGCTGACGTCTTCCTCATCAACATTGCTGTCTTCCTGCGCCTGCGTCTGCGCGGGAGCCTGCTCATCCGATTCCGCAGCAAAGGAATAGATGGGCCCCGCCTGCAGAGCGAGCATCAACGATACAAGAAGAGCGAGCACTGCTGACAGCTTTTTTCTAAGCATATTTATTCCCCCTATTTTATAATGTTTTAATATTTATCTAAACTATCGCCGTATCTGAAAATACCGACACAGCTACTTACTATACATTATAAGACCTTTTTTCTAAAAAGTCAATGCAAACAGCAATTAAACACAATATTATGAGTAAAGTTACTGTTATTTTGCTTAGCAATTCCGGTTTTTTATCTAAAAATCCGGTGTGTTACGTTTTTATTACAATTTTTTTACAATATAAAACAGGGCCCGGAAAATCCGGACCCCGTTATTATTTTAAGTTATTCGGTCTGCGCCTCTTCCGCAGCCTCGTCCGCGGATCCATCCGCCGCTTCCTCGGCGGGTTCCTCAACGACGATCTCCTCGGGAGCCGCCGCGTCAACGGTCAATTCCTCCTCGGGTTCCGCCGCGGCCTCAGCCGCCGAACCGGCGTGCTTTACGGTAAAGCCGGCCGTGTAAACATCGCTGCCCGAACCTGACGGCAATACGCCTGTAATAAATACGCAGGTTCCGGCCTTTACGGTGACGGTGTGAACTGTCTGCTGAGTCTCGCCAATGTACAAGCCGCATGAGCCGGGTCTTGTTCCCATGCCTATCGTCTTGCCGGCCGCCGCCTCGGAGTAAACCGTGATCTCCGCGTCATACGCGGGCATTACGGCCATGTAAGCCGTTGATCCCGTCAGACGGAGGCAGTTCTTTCTGGCGCCGAGACTTCCAACAACGCTTGTTGACTTCTCTGAGCTGAAGCTGTGAGCTCCCGAGAGATATACGTTGTTATCCATCAGATAGATCGCGCTGGCCTGCTCGCCCGAAATATACTCGTCGACCGCGAACTCCAGATCGGTCGTCAGCGCCTTGAGCTCCGCGGGAGGATCCGCGGGTGTTTCGGGCATGAATTCAGCGGATATTATCGCGTCGCTCGCGGGAACCTTTGCGATATACTCGCCCGTGGGCTTTCCGCCGTTTCCGAGGATCGGCTCTGCTTCCGTGACATTGCCGGCAGCGTCCGTAACCGTGACGCGACTCAGCTCATAACCCATACCGGCCTTTGTTGTTACGGTGAATGTCTCTCCCTCGTACGCGGTGTATTCGTTATCGTTATATGTCGTCAGCTTAATATTGTCGTAATATACGTTTCCGCTGGTCGCCTCGGCAAGCCTGATCTGCTTGATAGACTTGTTTCTGCCGATTACAAACGGAGCCATATCCGAGCTGATCTCCGCGGTCGCCATTGTGGACGATGCGGAATAGCTTCCGTTGGTGCTGTGTCTGTAATACTCGACCGTGGCGGTATCGTCGTTGGTGTTGCCCTTGATATAAACCTTGAACCATCTGCCGTCCTCAAACTCGTTCCTGCTGAGCATGGTGGCGGTATTGGATGCTTTATCGGTCATAGTCAAATCGGCGGCGTCGCTCGTCACATAAATTCTGTCTTTAATATTTGTCATATGGAAGAACGCGTTGTTGTTTCCGCCGGCTGTCGCTTTGCCTGTCGCCGCGTCGACCGGATCGGCGGCGTTGTCGAGATATGTTCTGAACGACTGGTTGATTCCGCCCTTGGTGTAGATGTCATACGACAGCGTGAAGGGACCTTCAACCGCGTTGTCAAGCGCGTACAGAACTTCCTTATCCGATACCATCATCTTGGTGGTGGCGTTGCCCTTGGCCTCCTCCGAAGTCTCAACGGCCGTGGGAGTCATGCCTGTCTCGGATGAAACGGTTCCGTCATACGAAACTGCCCAGCCGCCTCCGCTGCTTGCCAGGAAATTCTCTGTGCTGCTCATCACGGGCTCGGTTATCATCGAGTTTCCGGGTGTTACCGTGATCGTGCCGTTATCGGGCTGTATCGCGCTTATAGTGTGCGTGTCCGCGTTTTGCGAAACGCAGCGCGCCGAAACCTTAACGTCCTCATAAGGCATCTCGAACGAGTATACGGTGTCGCTCTCTTTGGTAACCGTAAGGCTCGGACTCGTGTATACGCCTACAACCTTGCAGCCGTCGTCGGGCTGTACCGAAACGGTAACCTTTTCGCCCATAGTCTGCTCCTCATCCGTTGTCACGGAACCGTTAGTAACCTCGCCTACGCTTACCTTATGCTTAACGGCAGGGTCGGGTGTCGGAACGGGAGTAGCTGTGGGCATTACGAAGTCCTCGCCGTAGTACATGATGATTCCGTAAATATTAATTCCCTGATTGCCCTTGAACGTCAGAGTGTCCGGTCCGCCGGTATATTCGAATATACATGTCGGCGCAGCGCCGTCGAGGCACATAAAGTCGTCGACCCAGATCTTGCCGGATGAATCTTTAACATCGTATGTTCTGTCCGCGCTGGAAGCCGAAACCGCGTCGATAGTGATCTCGCACGGGCCGTATACCTTAAAACGGAGCTCATTTGTTCCGATCTTCAGACGATTTGAGTAAGACCTCGTTGTTCCGTCGGACATTTTGCTTTCCATGAATGTCTTTTTGGAGCTCGGCTGATCCATATCGCTGTCTTTCGAGATCGAAAGGCCGTTAAAGTCCTTGTTCGCCGGCACCTTATTACCCACATACTCTGAAAACTCTGAATAGTCGAACTTATACGCTTGATAACCGGGGCCCTGATCGGGATCCTCCATGACCGGAGCCGCTGTCGCGGGAGGCTCATTGCTCTCCTCGCCCGCGGTGAAGTATACATCAAGCTGCATAGAACCGTCCTCAACGCCCGCGGGCAGTGTGAAGGTTACAACGCCGTTTACCATTATCGTGTCTTTTATCTCTGTCAATTCGCCGGTAATGCTTGAAACATAGCTGAGCGATTTCACGGCTCTTACCTTATAGCCGTCGGGCGAGATTACCTTAAGGCTTACGGTCTCGCCGGGGATCGCCTTGTCGGGCATGGCGACAACCGTGCCGTTTAACGTTGAGCCAATCGTGACATCGGGCATTGAGACCTCAACGTCCGCGAAGTCGGTGTCAACCTGCCAGCCCGCGTATATCGTTGTGTTCGTGGTTATGGGCGTGCCCGCGAAATCAAACTTCGTATCGCCCTTGGGTGTCGTGTACCAGCCCTTGAACGTATAGTGCTCGCGCGCGGGGACCTCTGCGGGCTCTGCCGCATAGCCGCCCGACTTAAGCGCCTGAGACGCGATCTCTGTAACCTGATCCTCTACGCCGAGACTGTCAACAACCGTAACATATCCGCCGTTTAAGTTAAACGAAACGGTAACATCGCCGTTCTTTACCCAGCCCGCGTAAAGCGTTATGCCTTTGCTGACGGGGTCGGAATTTACGTTCCATTTCTGGCTGTCGTCGAGCTTATCGGCCGCCTGCTTTGTTTTGTACCAGCCGGCGAACGAGTATTTTATAACCGCTGCTTCCTCTCCCGAAGGCGCGGGCTCGGACGATATTTCCTCACGCGTGGGAACGGGCTGCGCGCCGCCGATCACGCCGTTTTTCGAAATTGTGAGCGTCGTTGTGGTCTTTCCGTTATCAAATTCTCCGCCATTGGCGTCAAAAATCACGGAATATCCGGTGCTGCCGTTGCCGCTGCTGCTGCCGCCGCCTCCGCCGCCGCCGAAGCCGCTGCTCGAAAATCCGCCGCCGCCGCTTGTGCCGCTGCCGCCGAGACCGCCGCTTACAACCGTGCCGGAAGCTACCTCATTCTGGCCGGGAGCCGTTGTCGAGCCGGGCTCATTGCCGAACGAGCTTATTCCGTCAAGGATCTTCACAACCTCGGCGCGCGTAATGCTCGCCGCGGGACGAAATGTGTTGTCTTCATAACCGTTGATGATGCCGGCGCCCGTCATCGAAGAAATCGCCGTGGTCGCCCAAGCCGCGATCTGATCGCTGTCCGCGAAGGTGATCAATCCGTTCGAGTTGATCCGGTACGCTCTCTGGAACATTGCCGCGGCTTCTTCGCGCGTAACCTCGTTATCGGGTCTGAACGTGTTGTCCTCATAACCGCCTATAACGCCCTGAGCGACGCACTTTTTAAGGTCAGAGGCATACCAGTCGCCTTCCGAAACATCGCTGAAATTAATTTCAGCCTCTGCAGTGTACTTTCTCGCTGTCGAAATAACCTTGGCCAGCTCCGCTCTTGTGATATTGCTGTCCGGATGGAAAGTGCCGTCCGAATAGCCGTTCACAACGCCGGCAGCGCTCCACTTGTCAATGACGCTCTCGGCCCAATGACCCTGAGTGTCACCGAACGAGGCGGCAGAGACAGTTACGGCTCCGAAGGTCGTCAGAACCATCGCGAGCGCGAGCATCAATGCCATAGTCTTTCTAAACTTTCTCATTACTATTCCCCCTATATTATTAAATCAAATTTTTAACTAAATTATGCGGGAGTAAAAAAGGACATACCACTCCCGTGCAGTTAAATCAATTATACAACAAATCCGGCGATTAGTCAATCCGAGCCAAACAAAGAGGCAATTATTCATTAGTTTTTAATAATTATTTGCTATTCTTGCGCCTCAAAGGCGAATTTTAGCGGTATTTTGCCGGTATCCCGCGGGAAAAAATCCGGGACGCGATGCGAGCGCCCCGGAAAACACGGAAAAATATCCGTTACTCCCAGTCTTTTATGTATTTTTCAAAAAACTGCTTTTTATATCTGTCAACATACACGTCCTCAACGACAATATTTATATCGGGAACGCTGTTTTCCTCTTTCTGCTGGATGAACTGCATAAACGCGGGCCCGAGCAGATTGTTTACCAGAAAATATTCCTTCGTTTTCTGATTGGAAAAAACAACAAACATTATCGACGTAAGCTGCGACCATGTCATGACAAAATGCTTGTTTTCAATAACCGACATTCTGGGCGTCGAGATCCCGCACCTTTCTCCGAACGCTTTTTGAGACAATCTGAGCAGTTCCCGTATTTTGGGGAGATGCTCCGCGAGCTCGACGCACATTTCACGCTTTTGACCTTCTGTTAATTCTACCATTTGATGTTAACCTCCCTTATAGCCTTCCTTATGTATGTCGGGAGACACAGCCGTGCCTCCTTTGTATGAGATTATCCTAATTTTATCACACCGAATTTGACTTGTCAATATTCATAATAAAAAAACAGGCTGCCCGAAGGCAGCCCGTGAAAAATTTTACTCGTGTATGATAGCCATCAGCTTGACCTCGCCCTGGTACATATAAACCACCACATCCGCGGGATCCTGTCCGTTTGCGAAGGTAGAAAGCGTGTCGAGGTTGATGAGACCGTCGGCGGAAACATCAAGCACCTCGGTGTTGTTTCTGGTGTAGTTATATCTCAAAATCGTGGCGTCTCTGAAGTTGAGCGCGGGAATGGGATACTGGTCCACGGTTTCAAGATCGTCGTCGTAGCCGGCAACCTTTGTGGTAAGAACCATACCCTCGCTTGAGTTCGAAGCGTAAACGCTGCCGTAGATCACGCAGTAATCAGCGGAATCCCAGCTGCTCCTCGAGTCAACGCCGGTGTCGATATAACCGTTAGTCGCCGGATACAGACGGTTCTTGTTCTCAAATGTCAGATAACCGTATGAATCCTCTCCCACTCTGTAGATATCGCCGATGCTCATTGAGTTGAGAATGCTGCTTGAAGAGCTGGACGCTCTGACGTTCTCTTTGAGGCTTCCGGAATTTCTCGTAACCTGATATCCGGTAACGTCGTTCACGTAATCACCCGTCGCGTTGTCGTATGTCTGACCGGGAAGCTGGCTGATTACCATAATCGGCGAGTTGTCGTCAACCTCCTGCGTGGACGCGCTGCTGTATACCACAACGACTCTTGCCGAGTTGGTCGTCGAAACGTCGAACGCCTCTACCTTGGCGTATGTTCTGTTGTTGCTGAAATAGCTGCGGTCTCTCTTAAAGAAGCTTTCCTGATTGTTTCTTTCGGCCTGGTCGGGAACCACGAATACCACCGTGCCCGACTCAACCATCAGGTTAACGCTGCCGTTGCTGAGTCTGTTGTTCGAATACTTCACGTTAACGTCGCCTCTTGAGGGGTTGAGGTTCGAATACTTATACAGCTTGTTCGCAATGATCTCGCTTCCGGTGTTGACGTTGGTGTCGGACGTAACGGTATAAAGATCACTGATATAGTTTCCGGTCACGGAGAACTTGACAACCTGCTGCAGATCGGTATACGAATCGGTGCCTGTGTACTGATAGCCCGCTCCCTCGTAAAGAGCGTTGATAAACGCGTCAACATTATTGTAAGTCTGGCCGTTGACTCTCGTGGAGCGTCTTACATAGTAATCGCTGCGGGTTCCGTTCTGAGCCAGTATTCTCAGACGCAGATCCTCTATATTCGAGCCGAACAGATTGTTGCCCGCATCATAAGCTATGAGATAGCCGTATGTCATGTTGGCGTTGTTCGCGCCCGTGTTGTTGTAGGCAAAAACATCACCGTTTATATCAAGAACATATGTTCCGCTTTCGGAAACGGCGGGAGCCGCCAAATTCTTGGTGTTGCCCAGAGCGGCCGCTGTATTCATCCAAGGCGCCGCCGCCGAGAAAGAGTAGGTCTGGTTGTTGACAACCATGTCCTCGCCTGCGATCACAGACGATACCGAGCCGGTTACCTTGTCGGAAACCACAACCGCCGTGGCGTAAAACTCGCCGCCGTTAGCGGAATTGCTCGCGGCGTAGCATATAACGTCGCCCGTCGCGATCGAGCCGAAGTCTATCTTCTCGCCGCTCTTTCTTATTATGTTTATGTTGTCTCTGTCGGTGTCAAGATAGAGTCTCGCCTTGTCGCCTTCTCTTGTAATGTTGTCGGTGATCGAGCGCTCGGTGCTTGTCTTGCTGCTTACGTAGTATACGTCATAATTCCATACGTTGATTATGTCATACGCGCCGTTGTTGTCGGAGTCCATCAACGAAATACTGCCGACAGCGGGGATCATGGAAACATTGAATCTGCTGGAATCCGCGTTTGAACCGTAGAGCTTTCCGTTATAGATCACTATGTTGTCCTGAGCCAGCGTGGCGCCCGTGGTGCGCGAATTCTGATCCGGATAATATCTTATAATATTATTCGTCGAGTCGTTGGGCTCGATCATGTTTGAGTTAAGATTAAGAACCGTGTTGTTGTCCTTGATCTCATAGCTGAACATTGTGCGGACCGCGTTGTTCGCGGTGGCCGCGGAATAGAAGAAGTCGATCTGATATCCCAGCTTGTTCTGGAAATCGGCTATATTCTCAACAGCGTAAGTATGGACCTCATAAACGTTTCTGCCGGGCTCGAGCGCGCGTATCTGTATCTGATTCTCGTGCATCGTGACATCGGGATTGTCGAGGCTTGTTATGTCGTTTGCCGAAATATAGCCCGTGTTCTTAATATATCCCAGATAGTCCGAGAGCAGCGTCTTGTTGGTAACCATTCCGCCTTCTACCAGCTGAACCTCCAAAGAGTCGTACAGGATCTGAGCGATGCATGCGCGGCTCGCGGGACTGCCGACGTTGGCCATGTTCTGAGCGTTTTTGATGATCGTCATAGACCTGGCCTGATTGATATAATCGGAATACCAGGGCTCCGCGTTTGTGTTAACATAGTTGCCGTAGCCCAGAGCGCAGACAACCATCTTTACGGCTTCCTCATAGAGAACGTTGTTGTTGGGTCTGAACGTGTTGTCCTCGGGATATCCGTTGATGATGCCTTTGCCGTATGCCGTGCTAATATTCGGAATAGCCCAGGAAATCGACGAATCCGTGTCGGAAAGGTCCGTGAACGGAAGCGCCGCCGCCGAAGCCGAACCCACATTTCCGGCGCCCACCGCTCTCATGAGCATAGCCGTGAACTCGGCGCGCGTAACGTCGTTGTCGGGTTTGAACGTGCCGTCCTCATAACCGTTGATTACACCCAGCTGGCTGAGCGCCGAGACCGCCTGCGAATATTGAGCCGTAGCGGGAACATCGCTGAAATCCGCGAATACCGCGCCGCAGGACAGGATCATCAGAAACGCGACAACCAGACAGGTAAGTCTTTTAATGTTTCTCATATTTTACCCTCCAAGATAAAAATAAATTTTAATTATTTTACTTAATATTTTTCTCGCCGCCGCCCATATTCAAATACGGACAAACCGCCACAAAGTTAATTTTAGCACAATAATCTCAAAAAGTCAATAGATAATCAAACATTGCGCTTTTATAATTTGAGGTAATTTATTATTGCGATAAAAATGTTTTCCTACAATATATAATTTAAGCAGCGGCGCTTTAAACATCCTCCGTTTATTTCTTTTTTCTTATAAAGGTGTCGGGCTCAAGCTCAAGCTTCGTTTTTATATAAACCACGCTCTGCGGGTGGTTGGCGACCTCGATCTCATTGCCGTCCGCGTCGGTCATATATTCTATGACCTGCTTTGAAAAATCACCGTAGGGACGAAGGAATTCGACCTCGTCGCCTTTAAAGAAACGATTTTTCTGGATCACCTTCGCCATTCCGGTTTTCTTATCATAGCTCTCGACCACGCCGACCATGTCGTAATCCCTGATATACGAGCTGCTCTCGTAGTGCTGCTCGGTGCCGCCCGGCTTTCCGAAAAAGAAACCGGTGGTATAGTCGCGGTGGCTGACCTTTTTCACCTCGTCCATCAGGCGCTCGTCGAATTTATACTCTCCGGGCGCGGCGGCGAAATAATCGTCGATCGCTTTTCGGTACGCCTTGACCACGGTCGCCACATAGAACTCCGACTTGACGCGTCCCTCTATCTTAAAGCTGTCAACGCCCGCCTCGACAAGCTTGTCAACATGAGGCAGCATACACAGGTCTTTTGAGTTGTATATAAAAGTTCCGCGCTCGTTTTCAAACACGGGCATATACTCGCCGGGCCTCTGCTGCTCCATCAAAAAATATTTCCATCGGCAGGGGTGGGCGCACTCGCCTCGGTTTCCGTCGCGGCCCGCCATGTAGTTGCTGAGCAGGCAGCGCCCCGAGTATGAGATGCACATCGCGCCGTGGACAAACGCCTCGATCTCGAGACCGGGCACCCGATCGCGGATCTCGCGGATCTCGGCGAGAGACATCTCCCGCGCCAGAATAACGCGCTTCGCGCCCATATCGCGCCACATCTCGGCGCTTTTCCAATTGACATTGTTGGCCTGGGTGCTTATATGGATATCGGTGTTCGGCATAAGCTCGCGGGTCATCGCGAACATTCCCAGATCGGAAAGTATCACCGCGTCGATATCTATACCCTCAAGCTCCTTCAAAAAATCACCGTACTCGGCAATGTCGCTGTTGTGGGGTATTATATTGGCGGTCAGATACACCTTTTTGCCGCGCTCGTGGGCGTACCCGACGCCCTCGGCGATCTCGTCGGCCGTAAAATTGTCCGCCGCGGTGCGCAGCGAAAATTCCTCGCCGCCAATATACACCGCGTCGGCGCCGTATGTTATCGCGGTCTTAAGCTTCGCGAGATTCCCCGCCGGCGCCAACAGCTCCGGTTTTTGCTTGTTTTTATCCATGATATGTTTCCTTTCAATATAAAACATCGGTCTTATGTTTAGCAACGTAGGGACTAGAACTATTTTGCGGTTTATGTTTGGCTCGCCCCTTGGGGAGAGCTGGCACCGAAGGCGACTGAGAGGGGTTCCCAGTTCCTAGTTACTAATCTCTAGTACCTATGTTAACCCCTCTCCGTCAGGCTGCGCCTGACACCTCTCCCCAAGGGGCGAGGCAGCCCGACGGCTCGGTCTCAAATCCCGTGTTGTAAAAAGGGCACATTATCATGTGCCCTTCACTTCGTTAATTAATACGCAACGCCCATATAATCGCATATTCCGTGAACTATGCTCTCGGCGTACAGCTGCTGATATCCGCTGTCGCCAAGCTTTGCCGCGTCGTCTGCGGTGTCGATAAACGCCGTCTCGACCAGCACCGCGGGCATTGTGGTGTGTCTGATCACCGCGAATCCCGCTTCCTTGACGCCTCTGTTGACCGTGCCGACAGAGCCGATTATGTAACCCTGGATGCTCTGGGCGAGCTTGCGTCCCTCGGAGCTGTTGTAGTAGCAGTAGGTCTCGGTTCCGTTTGAGCCGCCCGCGTTGCAGTGTATCGAAACAAACAGCGCCGCGTTCAGGTTGTTCGCCAGATTGTATCTGTAAGCCAAGCTTTCCGAAGTAGACGCGGTCGAGCAGTTGTCGGTGATCGAATTTCTCGTCATAACAACATTGAATCCGTGAGCCTCAAGCAGCGGCTTTACCTTATCGGCTATGTACCAGGTTATATCCTGCTCTCTGAGACCGTTTCCGGTCGCTCCGGTATCAACTCCGCTGTAGTTGTGGCCGGGGTCGATAACGATGGTCTTGTTGGGCTGATAAACCGAGTTCCATACCGGCACATTCTGAGGCACACTCTGCTGCGGAGCCGCCGCGGGAGCGACAGTCGGCGCGGCGGGAGGAGCCGTGGGAACGGCCGTGGGTACCGCCGTCGGTCTCGGTGTCGGAACTCTTGTGGGCAGCGGCGTGGGCAGCGCCGTACCCGCGGGAACATTGGTTTCGTTCGGAACGGGCGTTATTGCCGGAGCCGCCGTCGGCGCCGCTGTATGCGCGGTCGTGGGCGCCGCTGTAGGAGCCGTCGTGGGCGCCGGAGTCGCCTCAAAAATTTCTTCCTTCGGAGCCTCGGTGCTCTGCGGAACAGCCGTGCTGTGCGCCGCGTTGTTCGAAAGGTCCTCCGCGTCCGTCACCGGAGCGCTGTCGTCGATCTCGCCGCCGTTTATAAAGCTGAGCGAGTTGTATATCATCTGAGCCACAAAAGCTCTGTTCGCGTCTTTTCCGACCGCCTTGGTCGTGTCATGAAGAAGTCCGTATTTATCGGCCACCGCCAGATATCCGGAATACCAATAGGGTCCCACGCTTCTTAAGCTGTCGTCGCCCGCTCCCGATGAGCAGACAACCATTTTCACGACCTGCTCGTATGTGACCGGGTCGGCGGGAGCGAAGGTGTTGTCCAGATTTCCGTTTATATAGCCTCTGTCGTAGCAATATGATATGTAGCTGTTCGCCCAGTAGTCGGCCGAAACATCGGTAAACGGTGTGGTCGACGCCTGGTAATAATTCTCGTTATAGCCCGTCGCTCTTGAGAGGAACGCGCAGAACTCGGCGCGCGTCGTCTGAGCTTCCGGAGCGAAGTTTCCGTCCTCACGTCCCTGGATAACGCCGATGTTGCTCAGCTTGTCGACCGCCGTGTAATACGAGGCGGTTATCGGAACGTCCGAAAACTCTCTCGCCGAAACGCCCGCCGCTGGAAACGCGGCAACCGGCAAAGACAGTATCAGAACCGTCAGAGCGAGCGCCTTAAACTTTCTCATAAAAATATCACCTCAAAATATTTTCGCGCCCTCCTCGCCGCCCGGGCGGCAAACGCGCGATTTATCTCAACTTCCCCGGTAAGCGCTGATTAAATATGGTGCGTCGATTGCGCCGGCAGGAATTTCGTCAGATTGTTCAAAAGTGACGCGTCACACTTTGTGTATGGCAAGGAGCTTTTGGGCGATATGACGGAATTATCGCAAGCAAGCGATGTGCCAAGCCGCAGGCGTTATTTAATTAGTGATTACCCTAAACTGATTTACATTATAGCACCAAATGTCCCAAAAATCAAGCGAAAACGGGATTTTTTCACAATTTGTTAAATCATCATTTACAAAAAATACATAAAATTATTCCGGCATTTATCGCTTTTTTGCCGCCTTCCGAAAACCGCCATACAAGATATTGATTTTATTTTTTTCTCAAATCAATATCTTGTAGATTTTCGCTTGTAACATAAATCAAATATTTTTGTAACATTTCTGTAACATTTCTTTTTCGCGGTTTTCGCCGTTTTGTGCAGTTTGCACAAGCAAATTCAACATATCTCTTCTCAAAACTTTTGATATATTTGACACAAAAATATCAAAAAAGTACTTGAATATTTTTCCGCTATAAGGTACAATAATAATAACCAAAAAAACCGCGAGCGAAACGCGTTTCGGATTTTTGAAAAATAATAAACAATTTTAATTTATATTTAGGAGGTACTTTTATTATGGTAAAAGTTGCTATTAACGGTTTTGGACGTATCGGCCGTCTGGCTTTCAGACAGATGTTTGAGGCTGACGGATATGAGGTTGTTGCCATCAACGACCTGACGGCTCCCTCGATGCTGGCAAATCTTCTGAAGTACGACACGGCTCAGAAGGGATTCTGCGGCGCGATCGGCGAAGGCCTGCACACAGTCGAGTGCGACGACGAGGCAAGAACTCTCACGGTAGACGGCAAGACCCTCAAGATCTATGAGGAAGCCGACGCATCAAAGCTCCCCTGGGGCGAGATCGGCGTTGACGTTGTTCTGGAGTGCACGGGCTTTTATACCTCAAAGGCGAAGGCTCAAGCTCACATCGACGCGGGCGCGAAGAAAGTCGTTATTTCGGCTCCCGCGGGCAACGACCTGCCCACAGTCGTTTTCTCGGTTAACGAGGACGTGCTGACAGCGGACGACAAGATCATCTCCGCCGCTTCCTGCACAACAAACTGCTTGGCTCCCATGGCCAAGGCTCTCAACGACTACGCTCCCATCCAAAGCGGAATCATGTCGACGATCCACGCCTACACCGGCGATCAGATGATCCTGGACGGCCCCCACAGAAAGGGCGACATGAGACGCGCGAGAGCGGGCGCGGCCAACATCGTTCCCAACTCGACGGGCGCGGCCAAGGCTATCGGCCTGGTTATCCCCGAGCTCAACGGCAAGCTCATCGGCTCGGCGCAGCGCGTTCCGGTAGTTACCGGCTCGACCACTATCCTGACAGCGGTAGTTAAGGGCGAGAACGTCACGGTTGACGGCATCAACGCCGCCATGAAGGCCGCAGCCAGCGAGTCCTTCGGCTACAACACCGACCCGATCGTATCTTCCGACGTTATCGGAATGAAGTACGGCTCGCTGTTCGACGCGACCCAGACAATGGTTGCGGAAGTTGGAGACGGCATCTATGAAGTTCAGGTTGTTTCCTGGTACGACAACGAGAACTCCTACACCAGCCAGATGGTAAGAACCATCAAATACTTCGCCGAACTCGGCTAAAAAACAAAACTCAAACAAAAACCGCCGCGGCGCATCAAAAACTGCGCCGCGGCATTTTTAAACTTATATAAATCTTAATAACCGTATGTATTTTACATTTTAGAAAACAACGCTCTTATTTCCTCTTTGTCTTTAAGCGGCGGATTAATGGATGAAACCGGCTTTCTTTTAGGGTCTGCGCTCGCTGTCTCAAGCGCGTTGACAAAAATCTCGGCATTCTGCACGCCGGAAATCTTAACATTGGTCAAAATGCTTGATGTTGCCATATATGTCCGCCTCCTTTCAAATATATTATGCCTTATTTGCATTATACTATATTACTTTAAAAATGTCAACATTCTTAATATAATAAACATCTAAAATCCCAAATTTAGTGAATTCCCAAAGTAAATTCCAGAGTGGAAATTAGAGTGGAATTAAGTGTGGGAAAGAAAAAGTGGTAGAATTAA
>CANRHV010000040.1 GCA_947630505.1 uncultured Monoglobus sp.
ACCTTTCCTTTCTGATTTCTTTATTATATCAGATTTTTGGGTGTTTTTCGACTCCTTTTAAATGATACCACTCCAATCATTGTCGCACAAAACTTTCACAAAGCGTTGATACGCGTCACCAAAATCGCGCATGTCTCGCTTTGTGAATGCCTGATTTTGTGCGGTGTTTATATTAACACAACTCACCTGCTTCATAAATCAACAGCTGTTCAAAAATATATTAAAACAAATATTTTTCTTGCTGTTAGCTATATATTAACACATAATACATCTAATTGCAAGACTTTTTACAAAATTTTCTATCTGAGTGTTGGTTTCTTATATTGCCTGTTGCTGTAAAATAATATTGGGGTGATATTATGGAGCTGTCTTTGATGGGCGAAAGAATAAAGCACATTAGGGCCGAGCAAAAACTGACACTTGAAAAACTTTCCGAGCGGGTTGGAATTTCGAGAAATTTTCTTTGGGAGATAGAGGACGGCAGAAAGGCGCCGGCCCTAAGTACCCTGTGCGGAATCTGCCGCGAGCTGAATGTCTCGGCCGATTATCTGCTGGGTTTTTCACCGGTCTGCGGACGAGCGGAAAGCGACGGCGGACAAACCATGCGTAAAATCTGCGAAATTATCGACACCCTTGATGAAAATGAAAAAACCATGCTGCACGAGCTTTTGATTACCTATAAAAGCATTGTAAAATAAAAATCCCCCTTGACAAAAGGGGGATCCGATGTTATAATTAACTTAACAAAACGGCACCGCGAATGCGGTACAGCCCAAAATTGTGATTAAAATATAACCGCTTTCATTGGACGTGTGAAGCGGTTATATTACTTATATTACTTTGTTCGGAAAAATCACGAACAAAACAAGTATCACAAGCATTATAAATAATGTCTTGAGTACATATTTCATAAGCAATACCTCCCTACACTCCATATAAGCATTCACCTATATGAATTTCGGAGGCTATACCGCTTTAATAAACGCCGTTCATTAAATTTATCAAACATCTTGTTTATATAATATCATATTATAACTATTTTTTCAAGTTAAAAGTATATTACATACCAAAAAAGCAATACAGCCGCTCCGGACTTAGGGCAGCTGTATCAAATTCAAAATACTTTTGCGTTTTTTACACTTCCATTATTATCGGGAGTATCATGGGGTTGCGTTTTGTTTTGATGTACAGGCGGTTGCCCACCTCGTTTTTGACTCTCGTTTTGAGGGTGGTCCAGTCGAGCGTTCTTCCCGAGAGGCAGCGGTCTATGACGTCCTCGGCGCAGAGGCGCACCTCCTCCATCATGTCCTCCGACTCTCTCACGTACACAAAGCCTCGGGAGATTATGTCCGGGCCCGCCACGCACTCGCCGGTGTCGCGGTCGATCGTCATAACGATTATGATTATGCCGTCTTCCGCGAGATGCTTGCGGTCGCGCAGGACTATGTTGCCCACATCTCCCACGCCCAGGCCGTCGACCAGAACTTTTCCGGCGGGGACCGTGCCCACCACCTTGGCGGACGTCGGGGTTATCTCAAGCACATGGCCTATGTCCAGCACGAAAATGTTTTTCCGCGCGATTCCGGTCTCCATCGCCAGCTCGCGGTGCTTGCACAAATGGCGGTACTCGCCGTGGACGGGTATGAAAAACCTGGGCTTCACGAGGGAGAGTATCATTTTTAGCTCCTCCTGGCAGGCGTGGCCCGAAACGTGGACATCGGCCTGCTTTTCGTAAACCACCTCGGCGCCGTGCTTCAAAAGCTCGTTCACCACGTTGGCCACCGACTTCTCGTTGCCCGGTATCGGGCTGGCCGAGATTATTACCAGATCGTCGGGCTCCACGTTTATCATCTTATGGCTGGTGAACGCCATGCGCGTCAGAGCCGCCATCGACTCGCCCTGGCTTCCGGTGGTTATTACCACCAGCTGCTCCTTCGGATATCTGTCGATCTCGTCAAGAGCTATGAGCGTTTTGTCGGGCACATGCATGTACTTGAGCTCGATCGCGGCCTGTATAACGTTCTCCATGCTGCGACCCGAGACCGCGACTTTTCTGCCGTACTTCACGGCGGCGTCTATTATCTGCTGAACGCGGTGCACATTCGAGGCGAAGGTCGCAACGATTATGCGCTGCTTGTTGCCGTCGGCCTTCTCGAACAGGCTGTCAAACGTCCTGCCTATTTTTTTCTCGCTGTATGTTATGCCCGGGCGGTCGGCGTTGGTGCTGTCGGACAGGAGCGCCAGCACGCCCTCTCTGCCCAGCTCGCCGAAGCGCGCCAGGTCTATCATGTCGCTGTCTATCGGCGTGGAGTCTATCTTAAAGTCGCCCGTGTGCAGGATAACCCCTATCGGAGTGTGGAGCGCGATGGCGACCGCGTCGGCTATCGAGTGGTTGGTGTGGATAAACTCGGCCGTGAACGCGCCCAGCTTTATTCTGTCGCCCGCGCTTACGGTGTTGAGCTTCGCCTTGTCCTCAAGGCCGTGCTCCTTCAGCTTGTTTTTAAGTATGCCAAGTGTCAGGCGCGTACCGTATACCGGCAGCGGGAATTCCTTTAAAACATATGGTATCGCTCCGATATGGTCCTCGTGGCCGTGGGTCAGCACTATGCCGCGGAGCTTTTCGGCGATCTTGTGCAGATATGTTATGTCCGGTATAACTATGTCAACGCCGGGCATATCCTCGTCGGGAAACGCCATGCCGCAATCCAGTATCACCGCGTCGGCTCCGTACTCAAACACGGTCAGGTTTTTTCCTATCTCATTGAGGCCGCCCAGCGGAACTATCCGTATCGGCAGCGCGGGCCTTGTCTCTTTTGTCTTGGGCGTTTTCGCCGCCTTTGTCTTGGCTGTCTTTGTCGTTGCTTTTGTCGTCTTTGAAGGCTTTTTGGCCTCGGCCGCCTTCTTATTTGTCTTTTTAACGTTTTTCTTTTCGTTCGCCGCCATATCCCGGGGTTTTTGGTTTCCGCTCGTTTTTCCGGCAGGCTTCTGGCTTCCGGAACCCAGTTTGGCGATCTTTCCCACGACCTTTTGCGCCATCTTGTTTGCCGCGCTCTGCGGCTGCTTGCCGCTCTGTCGTGCGTTGTTGTTAGTCTTCAAACTTATCCTCCTGAAATATATATTAGATTTCGGCACGGACAAACGGCGCGCTCGGCGCCTGCGCGAAACGACCCCGCTCGCTTTTGCGGCGGTTTTCGCAATACTTATAACGGCGCGGCAAAAATTCCTCCCGACAGCGGAGCGCATATTCCGTCCCCGCCCGCGGTCGGGCTTTTTTGAATGTCATGCCGCGCGACATCGCCCGCAAAATCTTGCGCGCGCCATTGTCGACCCGTGCGCGCGGTTTGCTTCGGGCATTATTAAATTGTCGGGCAAAAGCCCGCAAGTCCGTACATCGGAGCGCGTGCGCCCCTCAAAATCCAAATTATTATATCACAACATTTCGCCTTTTGCAAGTGTTTTTATTTTATTTTTAAACAAAGCCGAAATTTCCTCCGCCGCCTCGAAGGATTCCGACTCGGAAATTATTCGTATCACGCCGCTGCCCTCGGGGATTATCAGCGTGACGCCGCCATCGGCCGCGATCCTGAGTCCGCGGCGCTCATCCGATCCGCCGTATTTCTTTTTGATAGAGCTCATAATATCCCGCGCCTTCTCCGGGCCGCACTCAACCTCGGCCTCCGCCTTGAATATGCGGGGCAGATGGTCGCACAAGCTTTCGAACGAGATGTCGAAACGGTTTAGAAAGTCGAGAATTTTCAGCGCGGCGTATATCCCGTCGTACTGCATCAGCATCTGCTCGCGGCTGCCGTGTTTGAGTATCTTCGCCATGATCTCGCCGTCGTCCCCCTCGGCTCTCACCACGTTTCCGCCCCAGTTCAGCACGGCCTCCTCGACGTTTTTGGACACATAATCGGGCAGCACAAATGTCCGCGCCCCGCTGTCGCGCAAAAGCACATATATTATAAGCGACAGAGTCTGCTCGCGGCCGAGATACGTCCCGTCCGCCCGCTGCAGAGCGAGACGCTCGCCGTCGTCGCTGATCATGCCGCGGAACTCGTAGACGCCCCTAGCCTTCAGATCAAGCCGCAAATACAGCTCCTTGAGCGCCGCCTCGATTATGTCCGACACGGTCTTTGATTTTGTGGAAAGGCACATGTTTATCCCGAATTTCTCACTAACTATCCCGTTTATTATCTCGCGCAGGTAGTGGCTTTTGTAGCCGCCGCAGTCCTCGGGCTCGGGCCCTGGCGTTATCTTAAAGCCCGAAAAATCGGGGCTCAGTATTTCGGCTCCGCCGCGCAGCAGCCTTTCGGGCGGCACGTGTATGCCGCGACCGTCGAGCAAAGTTATTTTCAGGCTGTTTGTGCCCTTGTCAAAGCCGGCGTAGGCCGTCGCTCCGGTCTTGTGGAACCGCGCGCCGCTTCGGGTTATCGGCAGGCTCTGTGCCCCGAAGTCGCATATCTTCGCCCCGGCAAAGCCGGCGCCCAGCTTTATCGCGTCGGCCGCCAGCCGCGATATGTCCTCGCAGTCGCGGCCCACGCCGACCTTCTCGGCGCACGCGCCCATGGCGTAGCCCAAACGCAGCCAGAAAAACGGCGCTGTTTTCTCGGTGTTGTGTGTCTCCATAATATCGGCTCCTTTAAATCATATTTATATCTATTATAACGACAATACAATTTTTGTATTCACCGATTATAAAAAACCGAGTTATCATTTGATGCAGAAATAAACGCTTGACAAATTAAAATAATTATATATAGACATCTTAGGTCTTGACAAGGCATTGTTAATGTGTTATTATACAAATGAAAAGAGAGGTCGCAAAGCAACCCCTCGAAATGTGGAAACCAAGACGGTTGCCACGGTTGATAACTTACTTGCGAAACAAATTTCGCGTCGTGAGCCATCTGATGCGACAGACGGCTCACTTTTTCTTATTGGAGTTTATGTATAGGACTATTGTCAGAATAACTCCGGCAATGCTGCATATACTTCCAATCAAGGTTAAAGTGTTCATGTATCAACCCCCTTTCGAGAATATTTCCCGTCAAGAGCTGTACATTCGCCTCCATTCCGCTCATGCGGGATGTCAAGGCAACCGTCTTTTGACCGCCATACCGTTTACAAAGGAGATAAAAACTCAACTGTATCACGGCGGTTTCCACGGTCTGTATTATAACATAAAATGACACATAGTGTCAAGGACATCAAAAACAAGGACAGGTGAATATGAAAAATTTTAAGCTTAAAAAATTCGCGAAAAGGCTGACGGCGGCGATTTCGGCGGCGGCTGTGCTGCTTATGCCCGCCTCCGCTCTGGCCTCCTCTATCCTGGGCGAGCAGACCTCACATTCCGAGCTTGAGTACGCCCAGGGCACTGTTTACAACAAAAACACATTCATGAGCTCGTCGGTGGGGCAGCAGACCGAAAACTTTTTCTCGTATCTGCCGAACCCCGACGTGCTGCCGATAATCTCAAACGGCAGTCAGGTGTTCGGCAAGCGCACCGTGCTTGAGGCGAATCAATATCTGAATAATCAAGGCGTGTTCGCCGCGATGGGCATGAACGCCGACTTTTTCTCGTTCACGACCGGCGTGCCGATGAGCGACACGATAACGGACGGCGAGGTCCTGACCTGCGACAGCGACGAGCTGATCGGTCTCGGCTTTAACGCCGACGGCGCCGCGTTTGTGACGCCGCTCAAGATCGCGATAACCGCGCAGCGGGCGGACGGCTCGACATTCGGAGTCGAGGCGCTTAACAAATTCCGCCAGCCGTATATCATGTACTTATACACCGATGATTTCGGCTCCGAGACCGGCTGCTCGGGCATGGGAACCAACATTGTTCTGGGTGATGTCTCGGGCGGATTTAAGTTTGGACAGCCCGTCACGGCCACGGTCGAGTCGGTCTTTGAGGCCGACGGCTCGGTCGATATCCCCGAGGGCAAACTGCTGCTCAGCGTAGACAATACCGCCGCGGACGAGGTCAAGGCAAGGATCGCGGGCATAGCCCCGGGCGAAAAGATAACCTTCACCGCATATGAAATGACGGGCGATCAGCGCTGGCAAAACGCGGTATACGGCACCGGCTGTCTCGGCGGCTCGCTGATACGGAACGGACAGCTCGACTTCACGGACGACATCGCGGCGCCCAGAAGCGCGGTGGGCATACGGGCCGACGGCTCGATAATATTCTACACTATCGACGGCAGACAGCAGGGCTACAGCTACGGCGTGCGCAAGGAGACTCTGGCCAACCGTCTGCTTGAGCTGGGCTGCGTCGACGCGGTGAATCTGGACGGCGGCGGCAGCACCCAGCTGGCGGGAACGCCGCTGGAGACGACTGATTTTACGGTGCTGAACAGCCCGTCGGAATCACTCAGACGCTGCGCCAACTTTATATTTCTGAAAAAGACCAACGCACCAAGCGGTGTGCCTTACAAGTTGCTGGTTTATCCGTGGGGCGACTATATTCTCTCGGGCTGCTCGACCGCGGTATGGGTATCGGCGATCGACAGCTCATACGGCAAAGCGACTATAACCGAGCCCGTGACATACACCGTCGCGAGCGGCGACGCGGACATAAACCAAGACGGATACGCGACTGTCCGCGGCGACGGCGAGATATACATCGACGCTGCGTCGGGCGCCGCGCGGGGCTCCACCATGCTGCGCTCGGTCACCACTCCCGACGCGGTCACGATACGCCGAGAGGATGGGACCGAATCTCTGACCGAGCTGTCTCTGATACCCGGCGAGACGGTCGACCTGGCGGCCGACTGCATATACGCGGGCGCGAGCGTGACCGATGCCGACGAGGGCTACCTCTGGTCGCTGAACGATCCGTCTATCGGCTCGATATCGCCGAGCGGAATTCTGACTGCGGGCGACATTCCCGCCGAGGGCACAGTCACCGCCAAAGCCGGAAACGCGAGCGGCGTTATAAAAGTCCGCGTCTCGTATGAGAACGCGCCGCCTCCGAAAGAGGGCGACTATCCGATAATCACCGACGGCATGAGCGGCGACATTTATGTGGCGGAGTTTGACAACTGTCACGGAGACCTCACCGCAGGCAATATCACGCTCAAATATGACGGAAAGCCGATCGACTTCAGCTTCTACGAGGCGGACGACAGGCTCGAGTGCCGCCTGCCCGACGGCGAGAGCGCAAAGCCGCATCTGATGCGCGCGTCCGTGACCGACGCCGCGGGCTTCAGCGCCTTTAAACTGTCTCTCATCGGAGGCGATATTGAGGCGCTTGAAAACATATACGACGATACCAAAAACCACTGGGCAAAGGACTATGTTTCCTACATGACGGAGCGCAAGGTGGTCTCGGGCTACAACGAGGACGGCAAAACGCTGTTTAAGCCCGACAACAATATGACGCGCGCGGAGTTCGCCTGCATGATCGCCAACTATCTGGGAGTGAACCCCTCGGACTACAGCGGAGTGCAGCCGCCCTATGACGATATTGACGCCATCCCCGCGTGGGCGATAAATCAAGTCAAGGCGCTCTACAGCCTCGGCATAATGCAGGGGCAGCAGAACGGCGACAAGACCGAGTTCTCGCCAAACGGCAGGATACGGCGCTGCGAGTTCTCGGTCGCGGCGGCAAGGCTGCTGCCCGAGGGACTCTATCGCGGAGAGATAATCGCTGCGGACGAAAACGACGTGCCCGACTGGGCAAAGGACGAGACGGCTCTGCTCTTGACCCACGGCATAATGAACGGCTACACCGACGGCACGCTGAAGCCCGAAAACAACGTGACAAGAGCCGAGGCGGTAAAGATACTTTTCAATATAGGCTAATCAACAATTAAAATTAAACGGAGTGATTTTATTATGAAATTCCGAAAAATCTTGTGCGCGGCGTTTGCGGCGCTGACGCTGACGGCAGCCGCGCCCGCTTTCGCCGAGCCGATATACGGCGACGGAATTGTTACCATACCGGAGGAGGAGCTCGTGTTTGGCAATATAGATCTGCCCGACCCGATAATGGCGGCGTCCGAAGGCTTTCCCAACGACCCCGAATATTCATCGCAATGGAACACCCTGATGGTGCGGCCCGAAAAAGTATATTCATATCACGCTTTCGGAAAACGCGTGAAGATCGCGGTGGTCGACAGCGGCAGTCCGTCGAAGCACCCGGACATCGGCGGAAACATAGCCGTCGAGGCCGACTTCACCAAAAACAAGGCGGGACTTTATGACAGCTACGGACACTGCACCTTTATCTCGGGCATTATCGGCGCCGACACCAACAACAGGCTCGGCATAGCCGGAGTTCTGCCCGAGGTCTCGATATACTCCCTGCGCGGTCTTGAGGGCAGGACAGGCTACATATCCGACATAGCAAACGCGGTCACCGCCGCGGTGGACACCTACGGCTGCGACGTTGTGAACCTGAGCCTCACAACACCATCCGATTTTGCGAACCTGCGCACCGCGATCGCCCACGCGGTCGACAGCGGCGCGATTGTGGTCGCGGCCAGCGGCAACAAATCGGGCACGAACAAGGGCACCGAGCTGCTGTATCCTGCGGCGTACGACGGGGTCATCGGCGTGGGCGCGATAGACAAAAACAAAAAGCGCGGCTCGTTCAGCCACTACAACTCGTCGGTGGACGCCTGCGCGCCCGGCGTCGACGTTTACAGCACGGTGATAACAGGCGGGTACGGAGTCGGACGCGGCACATCCTACGCCGCGCCTTATGTTGCGGCCGCGGCGGCCGTGGCAAAATACTATCAGCCCGATATCAACAGCGCAGGATTTACAGAATTGCTCTCAAAAACCTGCGAGCCTCTCGGAGGCGCGGCGCAGGGCGAGCGCAACGACGAGTACGGCTACGGCATGGTCGACTTCCAAAATATAGTTGAATATTATGAGTCAAGCGCCCCGCCGAAGCCCACGAATACCCCGGAACCGAGCGCGGCGCCCGGGTTCGATATGCCCGCGGCTTTCGGAAACGTGAAAATCAACAAAACCGAAAACGGCGCCGAAGTATCGTTCACCGTGACGAGCAACAGCGCGAAGGCGATCTTCGGCAAGGTGTACATTTGCGGCTACGACGCATCGGGAACGCTTTTATCAACCGATATCATAAACGACGTTGATCTCGATCCGCACGCCTCCAAAGATTTTTCACAGCCGGTCAATATACCGGGCAGTGCGGATAATATCAAAATATTCTATTGGACCGACAGCCTGATTCCGCTGGCGGAACCAACGAACGTAGGGACTAGTGAATAGACACCTCATCAGTCAGACTCCGTCTGACAGCTTCCCCTCAAGGGGAAGCCTTCTTTTGCCTTCCCCTTGAGGGGAAGGTGGGTTTTTGCCCGAACGGGCAAAAAGTCGGATGAGGTGGGAACATAGCGACCGGCGGCGATAAAAAACCTTTTTTGAATAAAATTCAATCACCCTTAATAATAATATTAGGGGTGATTTTTCATGTATGTTATCAAACTCAAAACTCTTATAATCTACGCGCTCGCGTTTGTTTTGTCTATCGCGCTGGGCGCGTTCGGCTTCCGTATGATCGCCGCCAAAGAGGCGGAGCCCGCAGCCGCGGACGGCGGCTCGGTGAAACTTCCGATCCTGATGTACCACGGTCTGACCGAAAACCAAAGCAAGGTGAACGCCTATGTTATACCCGTGAGCGGTTTTGAGAGCGACCTCAAATATATGCGCGACAACGGCTACACCGCCGTTTTTATGAGCGACGTTATAAACTACGTCGAGGGCAATGGCGAACTGCCCGAAAAGCCTGTCGTTATCACGTTCGACGACGGGTTTGAGAACAACTGCGAATACGGTCTGCCCCTTTTTGAAAAGTACGATATGCGCGGTCTTGTGTCGATAGTCGGGAGCTACACCGAGAACTACTCAAAGATCTCGGACGAGAACCCCGAGTACGCCTACCTGAACTATGACACGATCAACAAAATGAAAGACAGCGGCAGATTCGAGTTCGCCAACCACAGCTATAATATGCACATGCTGCCCGGCACGAAAGGCAACGACAGCGGACGCAAGGGCGCCGCGAAGCTCAAGGGCGAGAGCGCCGAAAATTACCGCGCCGCCCTGACCGAGGACGCCCAAAAGACCCAAAGTCTGCTTTCGGACAACTGCGGGATAACGCCCGAGGTCTACACCTACCCCTACGGCGAGATTACCCGCTCCGCCGAGGACATACTGCGCGACATGGGCTTTAAGGCGACCCTTTCGTGCTTTGACAAGCAGAACATAATCACCCGCGGCAACTCCGACTGCCTCCGCTGCCTCTGCCGCGCCCTGCGCGACAACAAGCGCTCCGCCGCCGAGATCCTCGAAAGCTATTAGCTCCGCGCTCTCAGGATATAATAGCACACGACGTAGATCACGACAAAGCCGCACAGGCACAGCGCAACCGTCAACCCCGCATTGTGCATTCCCGCAAACTCCAGCGCCATCATCGCGGTCGCCGCTGCGTATATGTAAATATTGAACGCCAGGCCCACCGCCTTGCCGTAGATCATTCTGTTGCGCTCATCCTTTGACTCGATCTCAAGCTTTTTGAGCTTTTCGGGATTCGAGATAATAACGCCGTTCTTGATCAGCATCGCCAGACCGGCGGCGGCGTAGGCGCAGCCGAATGATATGAATATATCCGGCATGTATCCCAGGATCCGCAATACTATAAACGCCGCGCCCAAGGCGACAAGCGCCGCGTAGTATATCATGTTTATCTTCATCTTTTTCTTAAAATCCATTATTGTTCCTCCTCATCAAAAATAAATATGCTTTCAATGCTCTCGCCGAAAAACACGGCGATCCTGTGAGCCAGCGGCAGCGACGCGCAGTAGGTCCCCTTCTCGATGGCGATCACGGTCTGCCGCGTGACGCTCAACGCGCCCGCCAGCTCGTCCTGGGTCAGCCCCATCGCGCGCCTCAGCTCTCTTATCCTGTTTTTCAGTTTTGCCGCCTCCTTTCCAAAATGTAAAACATGTTTTACATTTTCTATTATAACACCATCTCTCAAAATGTCAAGTATATTTTACATTTTTGTTTAAAAATTTTTTTAAATCACGCCGTCAGCGGCAAAAAGCCTCGCAGATCGAGAATTCGTATTCTTGGTAGGAGCCGGTGGTGACGGCGCAGGGAAGCGGGCGCGAATCGCGGAAGATCTCGTTTGTCTCGGGGTTTATCTCAAAGCGCAGCGGCGAGACGGCGAGGCCCTCTCCGCTCATTTTGAGGCAGCTTTCCTTGATAGTCCACAGTCTGAAAAATCTGCGGTCCCTGTCACTTAAATCTTTTGCGGAGTTTATGTAGCTTTGCTCGCTTTCGGTAAATACACGCCGCATTATATCGAGGTGGGCGGTCGTGACCCTTTCGATATCGCAGCCGACGGGCGCGCCGCCATAGGCGAACATGACGATCTCGCCCGAGTGGGAAATATTAAAGTACGCGCCGCCGCAGACGAGCTTGCCGTTCGCGCCGACCTTGATATCCGCAGCCGAAAATCCGCGCTTTTCAAGTTCGCGCTCTGTGAGCCGCCACGCGCCGAGGCTGAGCTTTCGGTCGATCGCGTTTCTGTATTTCAAAATATACTGTTTCCGCCAATCGGGTATCCTATTGAGCGCCCTCGGCTCAAACGCGGGGTCGGGAAGAGCCGCGGCGTTTTTAAAGCAATACTCCGCCATTTGATATTCCTCCGATTTTAAAATTTCGTTTTCTCTCAATTATATTTTAGCACAGGCTTTTTAAAAACACAACAGATTTTTGCGCGCCTTGAATCTCAAAAACGATATGGCAAAAAATCAAAGTTTTCAGCCGAACATGACAAGAATTATATTGAAATCATGTATTTATTGCTGTATAATTATATTTAATGTTAATTTAAAATCACCCAAACGGAGGACGAGTGATGATAAAGCTGCATTTTGAAAAGACATACAATTGTGAAAGAAAGAGAGAGCACATATATTTCGGTGCGCCGTTTAAAAAGGGCGCGCTGCCCGAGGCGCGGGGCGCGTTGGTCGACGGCGCGGGAAACGCGCTGCCCTCAGACATCAGGACCTTGTCGCGCTGGGACGACGGCAGCGTCAAGTGGCTGTTCGTTCGGGGCATGGCCGATCTGCCGAAAAACGCCGCGATCGACTATTATTTCGATACCGACAAAAACGACTGCGGCGAGTTTGAGCCCGTGGAATTTGACGGGAGCGCCGTTAAGGTCGGGGAGCTTAAAATAACCCTTTCGGACAGGCCGAACCGAATTTTTGAAAACGTAAATTTCATGGGCAAAGACTTGGGCGAGTGCGTCTCGGCTCCGACCCTCACCGACGCGGACGGAGTGATTTACGACTATATGGCCGACAGGATAAGCATAAAAGAAAACAGCCCGCTCTGCACGGTCATCACTCTTGAGGGCAGGCACACGGGCGGCGGCAGGTCATACGCGGCGCGGATAAACCTGACGTTTTGCGCCGAGAAAAACCAATTCGAGCTCGCGTACATGCTCACAAACACGACAAGCGAGCCTCTTGAAATAAAGTCGCTGAGCGTGCGCCACAAAAGTATGTCGGCGCCCACCCGCAGCGCGGTCGCGATAACCAACCACGAGACCGAGTATTTGCTCGGGGATGCCGCGGAGCTTGAGATCGGCGCCGAGCGGCTTTTGTACGAGCCCAACGAGCATAACGCGGAGGTATTTTACGGCTCGTTTTTCGCCGACAGCTCGGACGATGAGATCGGCCTATGCGCCGTGGTATTCCAGCCGCAGCAGAACTATCCCAAAGGGCTGCGCTCCGACAAGAGCGGTTTCCGCGTTGATCTGGTTCCCGAGGACTCCGAAAGCATCGTAATGCAGAGCGGAATGGCGAGAGAGCAGAAGGTCCTGTTTATCTTTCACGAAAACGAGGACTTAAAGAGCTTAAACAGCCGCGGCATAATTTACCAGATGCCCGACAGACCCGCGATAAGCCCTAAGATTTTCGAGGAATCGGGCGCGTTTGAGGATATATTCAGAGGCAATACAGGCGACGACATTGAGATTTTTTTGATAAACAAGGCCGACGAGCACGCCCGATGCTACGGTATGCTGAACTGGGGCGATTCGCCGAACATGGGCTACACCAATCAGGGCCGCGGCGGCGGAGAGCTTGTATGGACCAACAACGAGTACGACTATCCCCACGCCTGCGCGCTGATGTACGCGCGCACCGGCATCAGGCGATACATGGACTATCTCATGGTCTCGGCGAGGCACCAGATAGACGTGGACATCTGCCACTTCAGCGACGATCCGCGGCTTTACGGCGGACAGTGGGAGCACACCAACGGCCACTGCAAAAACGGCAAAATCGCGTGCAGCCACCAGTGGGTAGAGGGTCTGCTCGACCTGTACCACCTGACCGGAGACATTGATGCGAAAAGCGCCGCGATCGGCATAGGCGAAAACGTCACCCGCCTGCTTGATGATCCCGTGTTCCGAAAGGGCGGACGCACAAGCGCCAGAGAGACGGGCTGGGCGCTGCGCACCCTGACCGCGCTGTTCGTCGAGACAAACGACGAGCGCTGGCTCGAAAAATGCGACCGCATAGTCGAGCATTTTAAGCAGTGGCGCGACGAGTACGGGCTGTGGCTCTCGCCGTACCTTGAGAACACGGCGATCAGGGTCGTGTTTATGATATCGGTGGCGGTGGGCAGCCTGATGAGATATTACAGAGTAAGGCCCAACCCCGAGATAAAAGACATGATAATCGCCGCTGTGGACGACTTAATTGAAAACGCGCGGCTTGAAAACGGGCTGTTTTATTACAAGGAGCTGCCGAGCCTCAAACGAAACGGCAACAATCCGCTGGTGCTTGAAGCTCTGGCGGCGGCCTACGAGCTGACGGGCGACAAAAAGTGTCTCACAGCGGGTCTGCCCACGCTCAGATATGTTATGACGTTCAGGGCGTCGGGCCTCCCGGGCGGCAAAAAGACTGTATACGGCGACGCGGTGCTGTGCGGCGCGGCGAGCACAAAGGGGTTCGCCCAGATGTTCGTGCCCTTCGCGTCGTTCCTGAGCGCCTGCGATCACGCGGGCATTGATATTAACAATTAAAAGGAGGAGCAAAAATGACCGAGCTTTTAAATTCAGTCAAAAAACTTGGATTCGGATTTATGCGCCTGCCGCTCATCGACAGCGAGGATCCGAAAAGCATAGACTATGACTTAGTTTGCGAAATGGTCGATCGCTTTATCGAGCGCAGATTTTCGTACTTCGACACCGCCTACGGCTATCACGGCGAGCTGTCGGAAACCGCGGTGAAACGCTGCCTGACCGACCGATATCCGAGAGACAAATACATACTGGCCGACAAAATGCCGATCATACGCGTCAAGGGCGGCGGCGAGTACCAAACGTATTTCAGCGAGCAGCTGCGCCGCTGCGGGGTTGAGTATTTCGACTTCTATCTGCTGCACAACATGTGCAGAGACAGATACGACAACACGGTAAAATTCGGCGGATTTGAGTTCCTCAAAGGGCTGAAGGAGCACGGCCTCGCCAAGCACATAGGATTTTCGTATCACGACAATGCGGAATTTTTGGACAGGGTTCTGACCGAGCATCCCGAGATAGACTTTGTGCAGCTGCAGCTCAATTATCTTGACTGGAACAGCGCGGCGATACAGTCGGGCGCGTGCTACGAGACCGCCCGCCGCCACGGAAAGCCCGTGATCGCCATGGAGCCTGTCAAGGGCGGCACGCTAGCGAGCCTGCCGAAGGACGCCGAGGCCGAGTTTAAAAAAGCGGGCATGAACGCCTCGCCCGCGTCTTACGCTATCCGTTTCGCCGCCTCGCTCGAAGGCTGCATGATGGTTTTAAGCGGCATGAGCAGCGCGGAGCAAATGCTCGACAACACTTCAAACATGGCAGATTTCAGGCCCCTCAGCGGCCGCGAGCGGGAAACTCTCGAGCGCGTCACGGGGATAATAAACAAGAACGCGACGCCCTGCACCAACTGCAAATACTGCACCGAGGAGTGCCCTAAGGACATAAACATACCGGCGTATTTCGGGCTGTATAACATGTTCAGAACGACAGGCAAAAAGTCGGGCATGTACTATCGCAGGGTGTCGCTGAACCGAGGCCGCGCGTCCGACTGCGTGAAATGCGGAAAATGCGAAAAGGCCTGCCCGCAGCACATAAAGATACGCGAGGAGCTTGAAAAATTCGCGGAGATCTACGAGAGCGATCAGGATTGATTTTCTGAAAACAATTTCGAGGAGATGTCGATTTGGAAAAAATAAAAAAGATATTTCTTGTTAAAAACAACAACGAGCTGATACTGCGCGGAAGCATCGTCAAAGCGCTGTTTCTCATAGCCTCGCCCATAATAGTGACAAACCTGCTGCAGCACATGTACAACCTGACCGACACGTACTGGCTCGGCAAGATAGGCACGGGACCGCAGGCGGCGATCTCGATGGTGTCGCCCATACAGAACACCGTTATAGCGTTCGGCCAGGGCATAACCATGGCGGGCTCGATACTTATGGCGCAGTACATCGGCGCGGACAAACCCGACAAGGCGCGGCACATGGCAAACCAGATATTTCTGACCGCCATGATTTTCTCGCTGTTCTGCACGACCGCGCTTGTCGTCTGCACGCCGCTCATCACCGCATGGATAGGCGCCTCGGGCGAGATATTTGACTTAGGCAACATATATCTTCGAATAGTTATGCTCGACACGCCGCTCTTGTTTATAATCAATATTTTCTCGGCCGTCAACCAGTCGCAGGGCAACACGGTGTTTCCCATGCTTTTGAACCTTTTGGGAATACTGATAAACATGGTGCTCGACCCGCTGTTTCTGATGGTCCTCAGGTGGGGCATAGGCGGCGTGGCCCTCGCCACTCTGCTTTCAAAGGTGCCCTGCGCGGCCGTGGGCATGAAATATCTGCTCAGCCGCAAAAACGATATTCACCTTGAAAAAAACATGCTCAGGCCGCAAAAAAAGATGATCAGACAGATCATCTCGGTGGGACTGCCGACCGCGATAGGCAGCAGCACCATGCAGTTCGGTTTTGTGCTTATGTCGAAAAACGTGTACGTTTTCGGCCCGTCGGCAATGGCGGCCTACGGCATAGGCAACAGGATAAATGGCATAATCACGCTGCCCTCGACCGCGATAGGCTCCGCCACTTCGACCATAGTCGGCCAGAACCTGGGCGCGGGCCAGCTCAAGCGCGCGGAACACGGCTACCAAATCGCCACGTTCGGCGGCGTTGTGCTGCTGTTCTGCCTGGGACGGCTGTTCTCATACCGTCCGTTCGGCAACGCCGCGGCAGGTCTTTTGACCTCGGACACTGAGGTGCTGTCTATGGCGGTGGACTTTCTTTCGATAATGGCGTTCTGGTGCTTCACAAACAATGTCTATAACTGCACAATGGGGCTTTTGAACGCTTCGGGCAGGACCAAGATAACAATGCTGATCGAGGCTGCGCGCCTCTGGGTGTTCCGCTTCGCCACGATATTCTTCTGCCAAAAAGTGCTGCACATGGGCGTTGAGAGCATATGGTACTCGGTGGTAGTCAGCAACGGACTTTCCGCGGCGATACTCTTCCTCCTCTACCTCAGCCGCATCTGGGCCCGAGACACCCTAGGCATCAGCAAACGCCCGAGCGTATCATAAACAGGACGGTAGCCTGCGGTTTTTATGAAAGCCAATTATTTTCTATTTCGGTTCTCAGTTTTTTAAACAGAGAAAGATATGTTTTTCTTGTGTTTTGAATTATGGATTCGGCGATTTTTTCGTTATATGAATGAGCCACATTGTTGCGGTCGCCGAGCAGGTCAAGCCACGCCTGCTCATCGCTTATCATGCCCGCTGAAAATGCGGTTTTTATAACCGTTCTCGGCGAGCCAGTCGCGCTCTCGCTGTAGCCGTGATAACTCAGCAGCTCCTTCATCATTTTCCACGCCTGCTCGAAGGTTATCTCAAAAAGCCCCACCAGTCCCGCCATGGTTACCGGCTGATATGGCGGCTCTATGTCGGACGCGCCCGCCAGATTTTCATACGCTTTGACAAACTTTTCATACTTTTTCATAAATCACAACTCCCTCTTTGCTTATCGAGTCAAGCAAATCGTCCTGCACGGGTCTGTCAAGATCAACCACGTCAAATTTTAGCAGCGTGGGCGTCTCGTCCTCCACGTCAAACGCGAAGTTCGTTATGTCCCCGCCCTTTACCGCGATATCGATATCGCTGCGCGGTGAATGATCTCCTCTCGCTCTGGAGCCGAAGAGAATAATTTTTTCAATCCCGCGCATCTTTGCAAAATCCGTTACGGATTCGATAATCTCGTCTCTGAGACCAAATTTGTTCATAACAAAACCTCTTTCAAATTACACCATAATTATATCTCAGACAGTCGGAAAAATCAACATAAAAAAGAAAAAACAAAAAATTTTTGAATTTTTTTAAAAATTCGGGAACTTTTTTGCCAAAGCAGTCGTCATATATAGTGAATGGCTGCTATATGATAGACTTTGGGTTTGTTCTCGCGGCGGCCTATCCGCCGCGGAACCGACCCGGAACATAATTTTTTATAGCGGCCGAAAAGTGACCGTTGATTAAATATGGTATTTGATCGGCGGTTACGAAAAAAGGGTCGTTTTTTGTTTTGTCATACTAAATTATTTGAAAGAGGTGTTTTGGAAAATGAAACTTAACGATTCAAAAGGCTTGATTAAACGATTATCACTCACGCTTGTTATCACCTTGATCGCGTCTGTCTTATCCTGCGGCGCGGCTCTCGCCGAGACCGACGGGGCCGCGGTTATCGGAGACACGGTGTACCCCACGCTCAAGGCGGCGATCGAGAGCGCCAAGGACGGCGACGTTATAAAGCCCGCGCGGGGCTCGGCCGTAATCGACAGCGGCTGCGAGGCTGCGCTTTCGGGAAACGCCGAGGTGCGCGGCTTCACGTTCCGCGACGGCGGATATCTTAAAGTCACCGGAAATCACGACTTCGCCTTAAAAGACTGCGTTTTCGCGGCGCAAAAGCCGTTCACCGCGACGGGCGCGGCGATCCCCGTGTCGCTGGCCGTCACCGGAAAGCTGACCGTCACCGGGAACGACTTTTCAAAGGCGGCCGACGGGGCGTACTACAACTGCGTCGAGAGCGGCTACGGCGGACAGTACCGCGTGAAAAACGGCAGCTCGTTTTCGAATAACAAGTTCGGCAACGTGCCGGGCAGCGCAATAAGCGTGTTTGCAGTTGACACGAATGCGAATATCAGCATATCGGGCAACAGCTTCAAAAGCTGCTCAAATCCCGTGCTGTTGGGCAACATGAGATACGAGAAAGTCGCCGCCGAGTTTGACATGAAAAACAACACAAAAACAGCCGATGCGGGATTCGTGACCCTCAACGACAACGGAACGGACAAGCACGAGATATTCACGGGCTACACGATAAAAATAACCAACTTAAAGTGCGGCGCGTCTCAGACAGTCGTCGCAAGCAACGAGCCCCACCAATACATAGTAAACAGCAGAGGCGTTATAAATCCTCCCAATAATATGCCTACGGTCGTATTTGACACCGTACAATCGCCTTCAGCGTCCGCGGAGGCGGCAATTCCCCCGACCGAGGCAAGCGCGACGCCCGCTGTAACACCCGTGGGCGGCGCGGAAAGCGCCGCTCCGACGGAACTTCCGACCGCAGTCCCGACCGCGCTTCCGACCGCTGTTCCCACGGCTGTGCCGACGGCCGTTCCCACCGAGGCTCCGACTGCCGACCCCTCACTTGAGCCCGCTCCCGCGATAAGCTCCGAGCCGAGCGTCGAGCCTTCGACCTCGCCCGAGGCTTCGGAAGCGCCGAGCGTGTCGGCCGAGCCTGAGGCAACCGAGACGCCCGCGCCCTTGCGCACGATCACGGTTCTCGCGTCAAGCGATATTACGGCTGTCACGCTCACGGATAAAAACGACCCGTCAAACTCTTTGACACTCATGAAGGACGAGGCGGACGGCGCGTTTAAAGGCGCGGTCAAGGACGGATATTACAAAATAACAGCCGAAGCCGCCGAGGGTAAAGAGGTAGACCTCAAAAACAGCAGTCTGACGGTCCCGGTTCACGGCGAGGACGCGTCCGCGGCTATCGCAACGACCGAGGCGGGAAAGATCGCCAAGATCGCGATCAGCTCGCCCCCTACAAAGCTGACATACAGAGAGGGCGAGAAATTCGATCCGACGGGGCTTGGGCTCACCGTGACATACAACGACGAAAACACGCCGCCCGCCGTCGTCAAATACGACGAAAGCACCGCGAAGGATTTCGCCTTTGTTCCGGCTCTCGACGCGGCGCTGCCGAACTCTAACCCCTATGATACCGGCAGGACTATGACGATCATTTACGGCAACAGGGCGGCCGAGATAACTCTCGATTATATTCTGAGCACGGCCGCGGCATATGTGACCGCGCCCGACGCCAACACAATCGCTAGCAACGCCGTGACCGTTCCCGAAAGCGCCTGCTACACGGCCGCCGAGGCGATGTGGAGCCCGACGATATATCCGGGCAGCAACTATAGCTACGGCACCGCGTATTCCGTGACGGTCGAGTTCACCGCCAAGGACGGCTGCACGTTCTCAAACGCCGAGGACGGCAAGACGACGGTCACCGTGAACGACAGAGAGGCCGCAGTCGAGAGCGTCAGCGCGGACGGCAAAAAGCTCACCGCGACATACCTTTTCCCCAAGACATACATGCCGGGCGGATTTTGGAACAACTCGAACTTCTCGACGAGCGACAGCGCGCCGAGACCCACGACCAAGCCCGTTCTTAACACATACGACCACTTTGCGTATATCGTGGGCTACCCCGACGGAAAGATAAGGCCCGAGAACAACATCACAAGAGACGAAGTCGCAACCATCTTTTTCCGACTTTTGACCGACAACACCCGCGACATTTACTGGACAAGGGTCAACCACTATATCGACGTTCCCGAGGACCTGTGGTCTAACAACGCCATATCTACGCTTACCAACGCGGGCATCTTAGGCGGCGACGGCACGGCCTACTTCAGGCCCGCCGACTATATCACCCGCGCCGAGTTCGCCACGATAGCCGCCAGATTCAGCGACGCGGTCTCAAGCGGCAGCGGCAAGTTCAAGGACGTGAACGGACACTGGTCGGAGGAATACGTGGAGATAGCCGCCGAGGAAGGCTGGATACAGGGCTACGAGGACGGCACCTTCAAGCCCGACCAGAACATAACCCGAGCCGAGGCGATGACTATCGTCAACAACGTGCTTGAGAGAAAAGTCCACGCCGGCGGCCTGCTTTCGGGCATGGCAACATGGTCGGACAACGGGAACACAAGCGAATGGTACTACGCCGCGGTGCAGGAAGCGACCAACACACACAACTACAAACGCTCGCGCAACACCGAATATGAGACCTGGACCGAGATAGGCGACAATCCCGACTGGGTAAAGCTGGAGCAGCAGTGGTCCTCCTCCGGCAGCGCCGGCAGCATAAACTAAATAAAATACCCCTCCTCTCGGAGGGGATATTTTTCATATAAACGAATTTTCCCAAGGCCGTATGAGCGGCCGACTCACTGTATTGGATTTATTCAAACTTTCAGGGATAACTTTTTGTTTCGCGTATAATAAAAAGACTTGCTATTTTTTTCAAAGTATGATATATTAAATTTGCCACGTAAATTTAATAATCTACTTGATTTGATCGGTGTATTTTTGCATTTGGCAAAAATGTACGCTCTATTTTCGTATACCGATTAAATCAGGTTAGAAATTTGCGTGGCAGCAATCGGAGCTAAACATTTTTCGTGTGTGGTTCCGATTGAGACCACACACTTTTTATTGATACTGTAAAGTAGGATATGAAAAATAAAAGAAGGATAAAAAACGCCGTCACCCTTGACAGCTTAGGCAAAACAATGCTGAAAAAGGAGTGCCGACGGCGAAAAACTCAAGAACGAATCAGAAATTGTCGTCGGGAACAACAGCGTAGCATTGTTTTGCCACACTGTCAAGGGCAAGCCGCTATCGCGGTGACTGGGATGCCTCAGGCTCAAAATCTAAGAACGAATGTTTATGCGTGTATAATTCTTCGCTTTTTTCTGTCTACTTTATTGACATTAATCCATCTGCCTCCCGAAAACGGAAAGCGTCCTTGATACTGTTGAATTCCGACAATGGTCAATTGAATTTCGGGCGTGTTCATACTTTCACCTCGTCAAATGTCAATAGTTTATCTCTATAAAATTCATATTGTTTTTTTCTTGCGTCAATCTCTGCGGGCAGACCTTCCGATAAATCATTACAGATTTTATCAAAACGGTCAAGGATATTCACAATGCGTTCCTGTTCGTCTTCGGATGGCAACATTATAACTATGTCGTAGAGTTTATCCGGTGTAACCTCAATAACCTTTGTTCCGTGTGCCAATCTGCGTTTCTGCGCAGAAAACATCGGTGTTCGAAAATAATATGACAGGTATTTTGCATTTTGGTTGTGATGAATAATCGCCGTATGTCCGCTTACAGCAATATCCTCATCGCCAAGCCATGCTACGCAACTGCATACATCTTCCACATTTTCGCTTGTCACCGCCATAATAATATCATTTTTATGCGCAATTTTTGATTTTGCATATTTCTCATCTGAAATATATGTGAGCGATTCTTCGGCATAGACTCCAAAATGAGTATAAAGCTGACCATAATGGATGCAAGGTCTACCTTCGGCAACGAAGTCTTTTTTTTGAAAATTGCCGCCTCTGACAATAGTCGCTATTTCCTTTAATGTAACAGGAGCATAACCGAACACCCATTGAATAAGCCTAATTATGGCCTGTCTGTCTGTCTGTCTGTCTGTCTGTCTGTCTGTCTGTCTGTCTGTCTGTCTGTCTAAAGATTGTCGCATCCCCCTCTGCGAATGTCAATAGTAAATTTCGATAAAATTCATATTGTTTTTTTCGCGCTTCTATCTCCGCAGGAAGACCAATATTCAAGTCATTGCAAATGGCCTCAAAATTGTCAAGGACGTAAACAATTCTTTGCTGCATCTCAAGGGGCAAAATCGGCACCTTTGCATTGGAAATATTATCATTATAAAGCCTCGATATTGTACCGCCCGTTGAAATTTTCCACGGCTTTGTCTGATACCAATAATATAGAAAACTATTTAATACTTGAGTCTCATCATTTGCTATCCAGACAATATTTGAATCTTGAAAATACGCCGGTTCGCCGTCAAACACAACAGTGCGCCCAATTGTGCCGGAGGCGGAAATCAGTATATCGCCTTTTTTGGGATATGGGTATTGAGCACGATACTTCTCAAACGTTTCTCGTGAAATAAAAGAATCTGCTTGTTTTCCGAAGGTCCCGATTTTATAAAACGGAATTTCACCTTGAGATGATGTTTCACTCTTCATTATGCGTTTACACATTGAGACTTTACCTATGTCCCCAAGTGTTTTCCAGTAACAATTACTTACCCCCCCCCGACCGTTTTCGAAGGCTAACAATTTATCTCTATAATATTCATACTGTTTTTTCCTTGCTGTAAGCTCCGTGAAATTGTCCAGTAAACGGACAATTTCACGCTGCACCGGCAAAGGCGGCACAGGAATTATTAGATTTTCTACTGCGGAGCGCGGTAGCCTTGGAATGCTCGCTTTTCTCACTTTTGATTTTATAAACGTTTGTTGGTTAAGAAGTACATGATATAAATAACGACTACTAACACTTGAGCTTGTAAAATAAAAACAATCATCTGCTGCCCAAAAATCCGTCGTACTATATCCTATTTCTCCGGCTGCTCCCGCTGAGATTATGAAGGCAGTGTCAGCTTTACAGTTATATTCATCAAAATATCCAAGAGGAGTTAGGCTATTTTGAAAAACAGGATATGCTCCATCAAATGTTAATTGACTTTTAACAACTCGTACACCTCTTGATATATCTGCTGACTCAACCAGTTTCTTATACTCCACTCCGTCAGGGCAAAGCTCATTTATTAACTTCTGTAATTTACTCATCGGGCTCACTACCTTCCTTTTTGCCGAATGCGGCCTCAATCTGTTCCGTTTCCAACAAAACTCTGTCAAAATCGCTCTGATACAATCGATCTTGTTTTATGCGGTATTTCTCAAACTCGCTCAGAGCGTGTTCTTCTGCGATTTTTGCGGAAATACTTCCGGCGTTTGTCAATATTTCCTTTTTGCTCAAGCGAAGGACACCTTCAAATTGTTCTGCCCAGTCCTCCATCGTCATGGGTATCTGTTTTTCCGCCCGCAGCTCCGCCAAATCAAGATATGCGTTAACGATTCTTGCCATGGCGGAAAGTTCTTGCTCCGTCAGATAATTTTTGGCAATCACAACATCAAATTTCTGTATTTTTCCCTGTGGTGCATCTTTCCATGTTGTGAGACCCATGTTTTCTTTCTCGCTGTCAGCTCTGTGATAAATCACTTCCGCCGCGGTTTCTCCGTGAATCGCCCAATGAAGTTGATTTTGTACCCGCGCAAAGAACAATTTAGTCGTATTGGCATGGGGATCATAGTCCACGCTGGTAGCATAAATATCGGTAATTTTTTGATAGAATCTGCGCTCGGACAGTCTAATCTCACGAATGCGCTGAAGCTGCTCTTCAAAATAATCTTTTGTCAGGATCGTACCGAAGTTTTTCAGCCGTTCGTCATCCATAGCGAATCCTTTGACGGTAAACTCTTCAATTATACGGTTTGCCCATTTTCTGAACTGGATAGCCCTCGGAGAATCCACTTTATTTCCAACGGCAATGATCGCGCTCAAATTATAGTGATTGGTCAGGTAGCTTTTACCATCGGCTGCAGTTATTCGAAATTTTCGAATAACTGATTTCTCGTCTACCTCACCGTCAGCGAATACTTTTTTTAGGTGGTAATTTATAGTATTTGTTCCCACATTATAAAGGAGACCCATCATCTTCTGCGTGAGCCAAACATTTTCGTCGCAGTAGACCGCATTGACATCGCTTTCTCCTGTTGCGGTGATAAAGGTTAAATATTCTGCCGCCGAAGACCGAATAATGCTGATATTTTTCTTCCCGCTCATGCCTCTTTCACCTCGATTTCCGCTATAATTCTATCAATTTCATCGCGTAAAAGTTGTTCGCGCTGCACGATTTCTTTTATGGTTTTATTAAGCTCAACAATGTCTATTTTTTCTCTGGTATCTTTTTGCTCAACGTATGTACTGATAGACAGGTTATAATTATTTTGTTTATTGCCGACTTCGTCATTCGGCACGAGACGAGAGAAATACTGTTCATCTTTTCTCTCGGCAACAGCTGAAACAATGCGCTTGATGTTCTCATCCGAAAGGCGATTGTTCTTTGTGACTTTGACAAATTCCCCGGAGGCGTCCACAAACAGTATGGCGTTATCTGTTTTATTTTTTCTCAAGAGCATTATATCAACAGAAATGGCAACATTAAGAAAAAGATTTGAAGGCAATTGGATGACAGAATCCACAAAGTTATTATCTACCAGATATTTTCGTATTTTCTGCTCCGCACCGCCACGATACATAATACCGGGAAAGCACACTATCGCTGCCGCTCCGTTTGAAGCCAGCCAGGATAAACTATGCATAATAAATGCCATATCACCTTTGGATGCAGGAGCAAGAACTCCGGCGGGTGAGAAACGCGGGTCGTTGATCAAAATCGGATTTTTGTCACCTTCCCACGGACGGGAAAAAGGCGGATTGGAAACAATCAGTTCAAATGGCTGATCGTCCCAATGCTGCGGACTTATAAGGGTATCTTCGCGAACAATACTGAATTTGTCAAATTCAATATCATGCAGAAACATATTTATGCGGCACAGATTATAAACTGTCAGATCTATCTCCTGACCGAAAAATCCACGTTCAATGTTATCCTTTCCAAGCACTTTCTCAACCTTAAGCAGTAGCGATCCGGAACCGCAAGCAGGATCATATACTTTATTGATATGTGTTTTGCCTATTGTGCCAAGACGCGCGAGCAACTCCGAAACATCCGGAGGCGTAAAATACTGACCGCCCTTTTTACCCGCGTTGGCAGCATACATACTCATTAAATATTCATAAGCGTCTCCCAGTAAATCGGCGTTAACGCCATCCGTGGAAAACAGCGGCATCGAGGCGACGCCCTCCAAAAGCTCAACAAGAACTTTATTTCGCTTTGCAACGGTTTCACCGATCGCTTTGCTGTTTACATCAAAATCATCAAACAGACCGGCAAAATCATCCTCGGCTTCACCGCCGGAAGCGCTGCTTTCTATATTATTAAAAATACGCTCCAAAGTTTCATTTAAGTTTTCATCCTTATCAGCACCGTCAACTACGTTGCAAAATAATTCTGATGGAAGAATAAAGAACCCTTTTTCCTGCACCAATCCTTCACGAGCGGTTTCCGCATCTTCATCGGACATTTTTGAATAATCAAAATCTTTATTCCCTGCTGCGTGTTCACCCTCGTTGATATATGCGGTAAAGTTTTCTGAAATATAACGATAAAACATCGTGCCGAGTACATAAGACTTAAAATCCCATTCCGACACATGGCCCGCATGAACAAGATCTGTTGCTATCTTATATATTTTGCGAAAAAGTTCTTCCCGCTCCTGTTGTTTTTTGTTGTCAGACATAATTTTAACTCCTTATATTATTTTTTACCGATTGCTCCCGTCCACACCATATGCCAAATCCGTATCGCGCAGGATCTATACAATTTACAAATTTTCATTTCTTTCTCGCACTTCCTTCGTTTGTCTTACTTGCATCTCTGCATCTGGATATATCACCGGCAGAGAGACATGATCTTTTTCTACCAATCACACTCGTCTGCGCCACACGGTATTTCCAAATCACGCAGAAAATTACTCTCTGCTGTAATAGGCGGCTCTATCAGTTTGTATCCTTTCCATTTC
>CANRHV010000041.1 GCA_947630505.1 uncultured Monoglobus sp.
CTTATTTCCGCCCTTTTCCCGCTCTAAATGCCACTTCCTTCTCACTCTGGAATTTACTTTGGGAATTCACGATTTTCGGCGGAGCGTCGCTTTCAAAAAACACTTGTCAAATTATGACGCCTGTGTTATAATGTGCTGCGGAGGGTTTCTATGAACACAAAATTAATGAAAGAATCAATTAAAAACTTAAAAAAATCGCCCGACAAAAAGCGCGGAACCTTTAACGCAAGCGCGCTTAAAAAATATCTCGGGCACCTCAAAAACAAAAAGGTGATCGTGTGCGCTGCGGTTTGCATAGCGGTCATATGTATCGCGATCGCCGCGTGTTCGCGCCCGTCGGACAACGGTATCAGGCTTTTCGCCAAGGGCGACGAGGTCGTCTGCCCAACCCCGATCTATACCGAAAACGGCTCGGCCATGGTGCCCCTTAGGGCGGTATGCGACGCTTTCGGCGCCACGATCAAGTGGGACGACAAGACAGAGAGCGCGGCCGTCACGCTCGAGCCCGTGACAGTGCGTTTCACAATCGGCAGCGACAAAATGATAAAATACGGTCAGCCCGTGGATATGGGAGCCGCGGCGTGCTTTTCGGGAGACTACGCCATGGTCCCTGTCAGAGCGATTGCCGACGCATTCGGCTATCCCGTCGAGTGGGACGAGAAAAACAAGGCCGTATTCTTAGGCGATAGAGTTGACCTTAACCCCAACCCGATGGCGGACACCGTCGTGACCGACGAGTTCAGACACGGGCAGGACATGGGCACGTACAACAGCATAAGCGTTTTCTCAAACGGCAGCGAGAATTTCGGCATGGAGCTTTTGAGCTTAAGCGACAGCAGCGGAGCCTATGCCGGCGCGGTGGAAAAGATCGCCCGGTCGGTGCCCGACGCGGACGTGTATAATATTCTGGCGCCGACGGCTCAGGAATTCTACGCGCCCAATTCAAGGCGCACAAACCAGACGGCGGGTATCACCGCGGTTTACGACGATCTGATCTCCCGCGATATACCCAACCTCAAACTTATAAACGTTGTGGGCACCCTGTCGGAGCACGCCGCGGAGAAAATTTACTTCTGCACCGACCACCACTGGACCCAGAGAGGCGCGTATTACGCCTACGCCGAATATTCGGCGGAAAACCCGAATATTGACGATCTCGAGCCGCTTCAGAATTACCGCACCGAAAACCGCTACGGTATGATGGGCTCGTTCTCGTCGTTCATGGCGGGCACATACGGCAGCGAGCTTATCGCGCAGAACCCCGATATGCTTCAGCTGTTTTATCCCAATTCGGAGTATGAGGGCGCGGTTTACAACGACCCGTTTATGAACTCGTATATGCAGAGCGTTGTGCCTATCTATCCGTGGCTCAACAACTACTCGTGCTTCCTGCAGGGCGATTATCCGCTGGAGGTTTTCAAGACCAACGTCAATAACGGCCGAAAGATATGTATTGTGAAGGAATCCTTCGGCGACGCGTTCTCGGTATGGGCGCTCAATAACTACGAGGAAGTCTACATAATAGATTACAGAATGTGGAACGGCGGCACCTACGGCAATTACGGCAGCGAGGCCTACGCCTTTAAGCTCAAGGAGTTCTACGATTTCGTTAAATTCGACGATCTGGTCATAATTAGCTATCCCGTATCGGTGACGGTAAAGCAGCAGACGAATCTGCTGGCTGCGATGTAGGGCGTCTGCCTCGCCCCTTGGGGAGAGGTGGATTTCCGCCATCGGCGGAAAGACGGAGAGGGGTCAACTTAGGTACTAGAGATTAGTAACTAGGAACCCCTCTCAGTCGCCTTCGGCGCCAGCTCTCCCCAAGGGGCGAGCCTTATATCTGCCGCCCGCTCTATTCACTATTCGCTAATCACTATTCTCTACGTTAGGAGGTATTTTAATGGTTAATATAGGAAACGACTGGGATGTGATCCTGGGCGGTGAGTTCAAAAAAGACTATTATTTAAAGCTTCGGGCATTTCTCGCCCGGGAGTACAGGACCGGCACGATATATCCCGATATGTACGACATCTTTAACGCCCTGAAATACACGCCCTACAGCGAGGTCAAGTCGGTGATATTGGGTCAGGACCCGTACCACGGCCCGGGACAGGCACACGGCTTGTGTTTCTCGGTACTTCCGGGAATAACGCCTCCGCCGTCGCTCAAAAATATTTACAAGGAAATATACGACGAGTACGGCACACCTATGCCCGAGGGCGGCGAGCTGACCGGCTGGGCGAAGCAGGGCGTGCTGCTTTTAAACACGGTGCTGACCGTGAGAGCGGGTATGGCGAACTCGCACCGCGGCATGGGCTGGGAGATCCTCACGGATAAGATAATATCGCTTTTAAACGAGCGGGAGCAGCCGATCGTGTTTATGCTCTGGGGCGCGAACGCCAGGCAAAAAACCGCGCTTATCACCAACCCGAGCCATCTGGTGCTGACCGCGGCGCACCCGAGTCCGCTCTCGGCCTACAACGGATTTTTCGGCTGCGGGCATTTCAGAAAATGCAACGAGTTCCTTTCGGCAAACGGCGGACAGGAAATAAACTGGCAAAAAACGGTCTGAAATTTTCGGACGCGAATATATTGTTTTGAGGTGATATTTTATGAAAAGGTTTTTTAGATCAGCGGCTCTCATCGCCGCGCTGTCAATGACGCTCATGTGCCTTTCGGGCTGCTCGCTGCTCTCGCGCATTAAAGGCGGCAAATCAGCACCCGCTTCGGCTCCGGCGCAGGCCGAGGCGCCCAAGCAGGGATCGATCATCGGCTCATGGAAGGTCGACAAAATTCTTGACAAAAACGGCGCGGAGGTTTCGGCGGAGGATATAAACATACCCGTAGAGCCGTTCACGGAGATGTCGGGTCTCACCGGAAGCATTCTGAGCGGCGCCGAGTTTGAATTCGACGATGACGGCAAGGTGTCGTTCCTTTTTATTTCGGCCGACTACGCTTACGAAAACGGCTCTCTGAGCATATCGGTCCCCCAATTTGAGGAAGATCTGTCCGCGCCCTGCGAGATAAGCAGCTCAAAAATGACCCTGACGCTCGGAGATTATAAATTGATATTCAAAAAGAATTGATGTATAGCTAATCTATGCGTTGCCTCGCCCCAAGGGGCGAGCCTAATATAAACCGCAAGATATTCCTAGTCCCTAGTACCTAGTACCTATTTCCTAAGTCCCTACGTTGACAGCTCTCCCCAAGGGGCGAGCCTGATATTTGCCGTTCCCTACGCGCTAATCACTACGTTTAAAAACCGCGCGGTTTTGCTTATATTCCTATCTTGAGTTTCGCCTTCACAAATTCGCTCAGGAGCTTCGCGCTGCCTTCGGGACCGAGGACCGCGCTGTCGATCGAAATGTGGTAATTCGAAACATCGCCCCACTTGCGGTTGGTGTAGAAATTATAATAATTCGCGCGCTTTTTGTTGGTCGATTTTATCTTGTCGAGCGCCTCTTTTTCTTTGAGCTTGTAAATATCCATCACGCGCTCGAGCTTATAATCGTCGGCGGCGTGGATGAAAACGTTTATCACGTTCGCGCGGTCGCGCAGCACATAGTCGGAGCAGCGGCCGACGATGACGCAGGTCTCGGTGTCGGCAAGCTCCTCGATCACCTGCGACTGTATTCTGAAAACCGCGTCGGAATTAAGTATGTCGCCCGAGCGGTGGTACACGTGCCTGTCGTGCTGCATGCCCATGACGAGCGAGTAGAGCAGGCTGTTTGTGTGCTTCTCGTCTATGCCCTCAAAAAGGTCCTCCGAGAGGCCGCTGCGCTTGGCGGCCATGGCGATAAGGCCCTTGTCGTAAAACCCGATACCGAGTATCTCGGCAAGCATTTTTCCTATCTTCATGCCGCCCGAGCCGAACTGACGCCCGAGAGTTATAACGTATTTGCCGCCGTTATTTTCGCTATTTTCTTTCATTTCGCGCACCTCCCGAATAGGTCTATACATTCTATCACATTACGCACCTAATTTCAAAGGCAAAAAGAAAATTTGTTGTATAAAATTAGTATGTCCGAATTGTGCAGATTTACTAATTATCGACCGTTTTTGTGTTTTTAATTTACATATGAGCGGAGAAATTTTTTATTGACAAGATTTTGAAAATGGTTTATAATGTTAAAGTTGTATAAATTCTTTAAATGTACAATCCTTACTCCCAACAGAGTTTGGGGGTCAAAGTCCAAAAGGAGGTGACAAAATGGCAGAACACATTAACAAGTACGAGACGATCATGGTCTTGGACGCGTCCCGGACCGAAGAGGAAACAGCGGCTCTGCTTGGCAAGTTCACGTCATTGATCGAAAAACACGGCGAGATTGAGAGCGTCGACGAATGGGGCAAGCGCAAGCTGGCCTATCCGATCAATTTCATGAACGAAGGCTACTACGTGTTGGTTAACTTTAAATCCGACCCCGAGTTCCCCAAGGAGCTTGAGCGTGTTTACAAGATCACCGACGGCGTTATGAGAAGCATTGTCGTAAGACGCGAGGAGGATTAATTATGATTAACAAAGCGATTATTATGGGAAGACTCACTCGCGATCCCGAGGTCCGCACAACCGGCTCGGGCACGTCTGTTTGCAGCTTCACCGTCGCTGTCGACAACGGCTACGGCGAGAACAGACAAACCGATTTCATCAACTGCGTCGCTTGGAGGAACCAGGCCGATTTCCTGGGCAAATACTTCGCGAAGGGCATGATGATAATCGTTGTCGGTCGAATTTCGACCAGAAGCTGGGAAGGTCAGGACGGACGCAGAAACTACTCGACCGAGATCGTGGCAAACGAGATAAGCTTCGGAGAAACCAAAAAGGCGAGAGAGGCCAACGCGGGCTATACACCGCAGCAGAGCTACGCTCCCTCGTACAATCAGGCTCCGCAGCAGCAGTACGCTCAGCCGGCTCCGCAGCCGACCATGCCGAGCAATCTTGACGACGACGAGTTCCTGCCGATTTCCGAGGTCGATGACGACCTTCCGTTCTAAAATTTGTTAAAAATTTGATTTAAGGAGAATTTATAATGGCTGAAGAAAGAAGAAACGACAGACCCCGCAGACGTCCCAAGAGAAAAGTCTGCTCGTTCTGTGTTGATAAGGTGGACCATATCGACTATAAGGATGTGGCCAAGCTCAGAAGATATGTGACGGAGCGCGCAAAGATCCTTCCCAGAAGAATCAGCGGCTGCTGCGCCAAGCATCAGAGACAGCTGACCGTAGCTATAAAGAGAGCGCGTCAAATTGCTCTTATGCCCTACACATCAGACTAATACGGCAAAGGCGCCTCTATTTCGGGGCGCCTTTGTTATAGCGTTAACAATATTGATTATGTAAGACTTTTATATTGCGGCAACATGCTATGCTTTAATATAAAAAGTGCTTAAAACAGGAGGTTAAAAATGACACAACAAAATGTTTGCATTATGATTTCCATAGTCCTTTACATGATAATCGTTCTCGGTATCGGAGTATGGTTTTCAAGACGAAACAAGACAGCCGACGACTTCTACCTCGGCGGCAGAAAGCTCGGCCCGTTCGTAACGGCGATGAGCGCCGAGGCGTCGGACATGAGCAGCTATCTGCTGATGGGCGTGCCCGGACTGGCGTATCTCACGGGTCTGGCGGACGCGTCGTGGACGGCTATCGGACTTATTATCGGTACATACTTAAACTGGCTCATCGTGGCCAAAAAGCTGAGAAACTACTCGAGCTATATCGGAGCCGCGACGATCCCCGCGTTTTTCTCCGAGAGATTCAAGGATAAGTCGAGAATGCTCAGCGTTATCGCGGCCATCGTTATCATCATCTTCTTTGTGCCCTACACTGCCTCGGGCTTCGCGGCCTGCGGCAAGCTTTTTAACTCGCTGTTCGGCGTGAGCTATGTGGGCGCGATGATCGTGTGCGCGGCGGTAATCATAATCTACACCATGCTTGGCGGATTTTTGGCTGCCAGCACAAGCGACTTTTTGCAGGCGATAATTATGTCTATTGCGCTTATCGTCGTTCTTATCTTCGGAACAGTCCAGGCGGGCGGCCTGGGTCAGGTCATCGAAAACGCCAAAACATTGCCCGGATATCTGAGCCTTAGAAACATCTACGTGCCCGAGACGGGCGGCTCCGAGGTATACGGATGGTTCCGCAGCTGCTCGATGCTTGCCTGGGGTCTCGGATACTTCGGAATGCCCCACATCCTGCTCAGATTTATGGCTATCGGAGACGCGAAAAAGCTCAAGCTCTCAAGACGCGTGGCTTCGATCTGGGTGGTTATATCCCTGGCGGTCGCAGTGTTTATCGGCATAATCGGCATGGGTCTTGTGACAAACAACGTTATCGCGCCTCTGGCCGATTCCGAGCGCGTTATCATCGAGATATCAAAGCTTCTGAGCGGATTCGGAATTATCCCGGCTCTCATCGCGGGCGTTATCCTGGCGGGAATCCTGGCGGCCACAATGTCCACCGCGGACTCGCAGCTGCTGGCGGCTTCCTCCTCTGTTTCTCAGAACATCGTTAAGGAAAAGCTGTTCCCCAAGATGAGCGAGGAAACCACAATGGTGATCGCCAGATTTACGCTTGTGGCGATAGCTATCGTGGCGGCGATCCTGGCGAGAGACCCCGACAGCTCGGTATTCGGAATCGTTTCGTTCGCGTGGGCGGGCTTCGGAGCCTCATTCGGCCCGGTTATGCTGGCGGCCCTGTTCTGGAAGAGGACCAACAAATGGGGCGCTCTGGCGGGCATGATCGCGGGCGGCGCGATGGTATTCATCTGGAAGTACGGCATCGCGAAGCTCGGCGGACTGTTCGCTATCTACGAGCTGCTCCCCGCGTTCATCACGGGTCTCATTGCGATCGTCGTCGTAAGCCTTCTCACCAAGGCCCCCGACAAAGACGTAATTGACACGTTCGACACGGTCACGGCAATGAAGGATTAATAGAAAAACATCAGCGTCACGTTATTAGAACGTGGCGCTTTTTTATTTTGCTATTCACAGATTGCTGTTTGCAACGTTGACACCTCATCAATCACCTACGGTGACAGCTTCCCCTCAAGGGGAAGCCTTTTTTGCCTTCCCCTCCGGGGAGGGAGAGGTGGCGCCGAAGGCGACGGATTTTTGGTGAGGAACCATGACGGGAGGTTTGACTATTGCACCGGTTGTTATGGCACAAAGACAAGATACATAAAATTGCAAAATGATTAAAATTCAATCGAATTAACATTAAAAATGTCTCGCATATCTCGCAATGTCTCGCGTAAATTTGAATCATGCGAGACAACGCGAAGCCCGTGGATACGTGGGTTTTGGGACAATGTCTCGCATTCTCGCATAATTTTCAAATATATATAAGAATAAAACAAAAATTTATAACAGTATTGTTTTGACGCGAGAATGTGAGAACTTGGGGAATAGGCCACCCCCTCAGTCTGCTTCGCAGACAGCTCCCCCTCCTAAAGGAAGGGGAGCCAGGCGGCCGGAGTCGTCCGCCCCTACGGATTGGGGGCGAGCCTAACCCATGCGTTCGCGGGAATATGCGAATAAATTTCGCCAAATCATCTCCGCGTAATCGCTATTCGCTAATCACTAATCCCTACGTTTATTCCCCGCCTTGTCTTACGGCTTCTTCGTTCTCGGCCTGGATCTTGGGGTCCATCGAGAGCATGGGCGTCACGTCAAGATGCCTGAAATGGCGGTCGACATAATTCTTTGTGCATTTATAAACCTGCGGCGACAGGACAAGCACGCCTATCAGGTTGGGCAGCATCATCAGTCCGTTGAACGTGTCCGAAAGGTCCCACGCCAGATTCTCGCCCATAAGCGCGCCGCCCAGAATAGCGATAACAAAAATTATCCTGTAGGGCATGGTCGAGCCTGTTCCGAATAAAAACTCGCAGGCTTTGGTTCCGTAGTGGCTCCAGCCGAGCACCGTGGAAAACGCGAACAGCAGCATGGCGATCGCGACAAACCAGGCGCCGATAGGGCCGAAGGTCTGACCGAAAATACTTCCCACAAGGTCGCCCGTGTTGGCGATCTCGTTATAAGGCATACCGGTTTCGAGGTTAATGCGACCCGACGAAAGGATCGAAAAAGCGGTCAGGGTGCAGACAACGATAGTGTCGGCGAATACCTCGAATATTCCCCACATACCCTGTCTGATAGGCTCTCTGACGTTGGAGCTTGAGTGCACCATTACCGATGAGCCGAGACCCGCCTCGTTTGAGAAAACGCCGCGCTTCATGCCCATCTGTATCGCCATAGCAATGCCCGCTCCGACACCGCCGCCCGCCGCGGCCCGGACCGAAAACGCGCCCTTAAATATAGCGCCGAAAACCTCGCCGAACTTGCCGATATGTATAATGCAGATAGCGATAGTGCCCAGAAAATACAGCACCACCATAACGGGAACTATTTTTTCGGTAACGGCGGCGATCCTCTTGATTCCGCCGATGATAACCAGACCCGCGAGCAGCATTACCACAATGCCCGTCACGATCCTCGGAATGTTAAACGCCGACTGCATGTTCGTCGTGATAGTGTTGACCTGCGTCATGTTTCCGATACCAAATGACGCCAGCATACAGAAGCAGCTGAACAGCACCGCCAGCACCAAGCCGATATACTTGCAATGCGGCTTTGAGCCCAGACCGTCGCGCAGATAGTACATCGCGCCGCCGCTCCATTCTCCGTCTCTGTTCTTTATTCTGTACAAAATACCCAGAACATTCTCGGAATAGTTTGTCATCATTCCGAAGAACGCGATCAGCCACATCCAGAACACGGCTCCGGGGCCGCCGATAACGATAGCCGAGGCCACGCCCGCGATGTTTCCTGTTCCGACGGTCGCCGCGAGCGCCGTGCACAAGCTCTGGAACTGGGATATCGACTTATCTTTGGTGTGCTTTGTGACGTGTTTGTCGCCGAATATGGCGCCGATAGTGTTTTTGAACCAATGCCCGATATGGGTCAGCTGGAAAAATTTGGTAAGGCAGGTCATGAGAACGCCCACAAACGCCAACAGGATCAGCGCGGGCCATCCCCAGACTACGCCGTTTACCGCGTCGTTGACCTTCGCAACGACATCGAGAAAGCTTTGCATAGAATATTACTCCCCTTATTTAATTTAATATATTGATTTATTTTTTACATAACAAAAAGAGCCGAAATCCGTAGGATTCAAGCTCAAACAAAAATGAAGAAAAATATCGCAGCTCGCGCTGAAATACCTCCGTCCTTTTGCCTGAGAGATTGGCTCTCGCCGTACACCTTCGGCCCCCGCTCAGCGGGTTTCTCCGGAGCGCCGCGCGGTTTACGCGGCAATTCTAAGTATAATAATTATATCATTGTATCCGACAAAATGCAAGCATTTTTTACAAATAATTTGACAAGTTTTAAATACTATAGTAAAATATATTTAATTCGAGGTGATAATATGAGCGACGAAGTTAATAACGGCAACAACGGCACAGCGCCGCGGGACAGAGAGCCCGAGATACAAAGCTTCAAATGCCCCAACTGCGGCGGCATTATGAAATGGAACATAAAAAAGCGCGGCTTTATGTGCTCGTCATGCGGCACGCCCGGCGAGCTTGACACCGACAACAAAAAGGTGCTCGAGCACCCGCTGTCGCAGTACCAAAAGCGCGAGGACGAGCTGACGGGCGCCTCGGTCACAAGCACTTCGGACAATTCGGACGCCGTGAACGCGCCCTCAAACGCGCGCCGCGTCATATACTGCAAGACCTGCGGCAGCCGGATAGAGTTTGAGGCCAACCAAACGGCGGCAGTGTGCCCCATGTGCGGCTCATCTCAGGTCGACGCCAAGAGCCAGGTATTCGGGATCCCGCCCGACGGAGTTGTGCCTTTTATGATCGACGAGGACGACGCCAAGGCGCGGTTCAAGCAATGGGTTCGCCACCGTTGGTTCGCCCCGAACAGGCTCAAGCTGGCGTATCAGACCGGAAAGCTGACGCCTGTCTATATCCCGATCTGGACATACGATCTGGACGTGACCGCCACATACACGGGCATGGGCGGCAGAATCGTATCGGTGCGCGACAACAAAGGAAATATCCGCTCGCAGACCAACTGGTTCCCGGTCAGCGGCACCGTCTCTGAACGGCTGGACGATGTTCCCGTATTCGCGGGGACCGACAAAAACGCGAAAACGCTCAGCGGCATACTTCCGTTCAATACCCAGGAAGGCAGCTACCCCTACTCCCCCGCTTTTCTGTCGGGCGTGAATTCGGAGAGATACGCGTTTTCGGCAGTCGAGGGATTCGGCCGCGTCAAGAACCAGATCGACGCCGAGCTCAAGGTTCGCGCCCAAAATTCTATAATAGCCCGCGGATTCAACACCGCCACGGTCTCAAGAGTGAACGCCGATTACGGTGATCCGGGCTACAAGCAAATTCTGGCGCCGGTGTGGATATCAAATTTTGTGTACAATAAAAAGACTTATACCTACGCCATAAACGGCGACACGGGCAACATATGCGGCGAACGGCCCTACAGCCCATTAAAAATCGCGGTCGCGGCGCTTATCGCGGCTGTCGCGGTGGCTCTGTTTTTGATCTGGGATGTGTCAACGCTGAACAATGGCTCGGAAAGCCAGGAACCGAGCGGCGGCTACTACGAGTATTATAACGACTATGACAATTACGGCGGCTATGACAACTACTATAATAATTATAACGGCGGCAACTCGTATTATAACTATCCCGATCTGAGCGGAGGGGAGATAACGCAGAATTAATATTATTTATTATAAAAATAGGAAAGAGAGGTAATTTTTATGGCATGGTTCGGACAGGGCAGAGACACGATAGAATGGGATGAATCGCGATCGGACGTCCTTTGTTACAAATGGCCCGCCAAAGAGATCAAGAAAGGCTCGCACCTTATCGTGCGTCCCGGTCAGAAGGCTATCTTCTATGCCGACGGAGTGGAAACGGGCGTGTTTGAAAAAGAGGGAAACTTTGATATCGACTCGGAGATCACGCCGTTTCTCAGCACCTTAAAGGGCTGGATACACCTGTTCGGCGACACGGGAATGAGAGCCGAGGTTTACTTTATCAACACAAAACAGGTGCTTGTCAACTGGGGAACAAGACAGAGGATCATGATACCCACCGCCGAGGTTCCCACGGGTATTCCGGTGGGAATGAACGGAAACGTAATCGTCAAGTTCTCGGACGACCCCGAGGCGATAAAAGGCTTTATCGCGGCTATCGCGGGCGTTAAGGACGAGTTCACGATCGACGACATATCGGAGCGTATCATGGGCAAGCTCAACGCGGTCGTTGCCGAGGCTATTTTAAAGGGCCAAAGCAACATATCCACCAACGCGCTTATCAGTATTCAGGCGAACAGCCTTGAGATAGGAAACGAGATATGCGCGCGGCTGAACACGATAACCAACGCCTTCGGAATGGACACGGTCGATCTGACTATCGCCGACGTGAACTATCCCGAGGACGTTATGAAGGTGGCCGAGCAGGTCGCCGCGACCTCGTTTGTCGGAAACAACGTGGCGAACTACGCGGCTGTTCAGATGGCCAACAGCATGAACAACCCGGGCGCGGGAAACAACGTGGCCGCAGCGGGGGCACAGATGGGAATGGGCCTCGCCATGGCTCAGCAAATGACGCAGCAGATGAACGCGCAGCAAAACGGAGCCGCGCAGCAGGCGGCGCCCGCGGGAGACAGATTCTGTCCCAAATGCCGCAAAATGGTGACCGGCAAGTTCTGCTCCGAATGCGGCACCGAAACGGTTTAGTATTTGACAAAAACACTTAATGGAACCCCTTCCACTGCAAGCGGTTCCCCTCCCCCCACCTTACGGCAAGGGAGGCTAACATCAGGCTCCCCTTCCTTTAGGAGGGGGAGCTGTAGCCGAAGGCGACTGAGGGGTAGCCTATTCGCTACGTTGACACCTCATCCGACTTTTTGCCCGGTCGGGCAAAAACCCACCTTCCCCTCAAGGGGAAGGCAAGAGAGACTTCCCCTCGAGGGGAAGCTGTCAGACGTAGTCTGACTGATGAGGTGTTACTATTCGCTAATCTCTAATCACTACGTTGACCGAGGGGCCTAGTTCCTAGTTACTATTTCCTAGTCCCTACTTTGATTTATTGACATCACATTTCAAAAAACACCTTTATTTAATATTTATAATTTGTCGTTTCTTTGATTAATTATCGACTTCGCTTGATTCGCGGCGGGGTTTATTGACAATCACTTTTTCCGTGTGCTAAAATTTATGCCATGGATAACAACAGTCAAAACACCGGAATTTACAAAAGCATCGCGAAATACGCGAAAACATATATCTTGTGGGCCGCCGCCGCTGCCGCGGGAACGGTTTTATCGTCATGGCTCGAGGTCAGAAAGACCGACTGCCTGAGGCGTATCGTGGACTCCGCTCAGGCCGGCGAGCTTTCGGCCGTGCCCCGTATATTTTTGATCGCGGCTCTCTGCGTCGCGGGCATTATGGCGGCGGTCTATATAAGCGCCTACGCCGCGGGCAGATTCTCGACGGGAATGATACGGGACATCAAGCGAGACAGCGCGGAGAGAATATCGAAAATTCCGATAGACTACATGAACTCGGTGCGCAGCGGCGAAATGCTGTCCAAAATGAGCTCCGACGCGGACAACGTTCAGTTTTTTATGGAAAGCGACTTTATCGCGATGATGGAGATACCGTTCACATTTATATTCTATCTGGTATTTCTGATAAGGCTGAATCCCTCTCTGCTTTTGGCTTCGATAATCTCGGCGCCGATCTTCGTCGCGATAGGCGCGCGTTTTTCGATACCCTTTAAGATCGGCTCCAAAAAATACATGCGCTATCTGGGTCTGGTGAGCAACACGGTGGCCGACATGGTGGGCGGGATCCCGATCGTGAAATCATATAATATAGAGGACGCTCTCGCGGAAAAGTACGACAGCGGCATAGACAAGGCCACCGATATGGCGCTCGGAAATGACAAGATACAGTACCGCGGCATATTCTTTTTTCAACTGGCGCGGCACGTGCCTCTCACCGTTTGCTTAATATACGGCGGGCTGCTGTGCTTTAACGGAAGCCTTACGCTCGGCGCTCTGGTCGCCTTCACCTCGCTTATATCACAGCTTTTGAGCCCGATTATCCGATCGTCGCAGATGTTTTTCAACTTCCGCACGGCCGCGGCCTCGGCGGAGCGCCTGTTTTCGATAATAAACGAGCCGATAGAGCGCGAGGGCGGCATCGTTTCAAGCGAGCTGCCGAGCGACGTTCCGGCGATCGAGTTCTCTAACGTGTCGTTTGAGTATGAACGCGGCAAGCCCGTTTTAAAAAACATCTCCCTCGGCATAGCGAAGGGCGAGCAGATCGGATTCGCGGGGGCAAGCGGCTGCGGAAAAAGCACGCTTTTGGGATTGGTGTGCGGATTTTACTCTCCGGATTCGGGCAGCATCAAGATCGGCGGCATCGACATAAACGAGCGGGAGCTTAAATCAACGCGCGCGTTGATCTCGTATGTTTCTCAGGATACCTACCTGTTTCCCGAGTCGATATACGACAATATAGCCATGGGCAAGCCGGGCGCCGCGCGGGATGAGGTCGTCACGGCGGCCAAGGCGGCGTACGCTCACGATTTTATAACGGCGACCGAAAACGGCTATGATTCCAAGGTCGGCGAACGCGGCTGCCGCCTTTCGGGCGGACAGATACAGAGGATAGCGATAGCGCGGGCGTTTCTGAAAAACGCGCCCATACTGCTGCTGGACGAGGCCACCAGCGCCCTTGACGTTAAGGCCGAAGCCGAGGTGCAGAAAGCGCTTGACGATCTGAGCCGCGGCAGGACCGTGCTGGTAGTGGCGCATCGGCTGTCCACGATAAAGAACTCCGACCGCATAGCCGTTATTGACGGCGGAGTTATCGCCGAGTGCGGAAAGCACGACGAGCTGATGAGCCTTGGCGGAATATACGCCAAACTCAACAACACGGGAGGTGATCCCGAATGAAACAGGATAAAAGAAAAAGCGGGATCGGGATCTGCTTCTCGATAATGCGCGTCCACAAGCGCGCGTATTTTGCCATGGTAGCGCTTGACGCGGCTCTCACCTACGCGGCGGATATACTGTTCGCGCTGCTCAACCGCGGCGTGGTGAACTCGGTCACGACCATGGATTTTCACCTGTTCATGATATCCTTGTGGTTCGGCGTTTCGGCTTTGATATTTTACACGGCGGATATTTTTTCGCGGTTTTACAAAATAAAGGCGATACGCCATATAATGCGCGATATCCGCTGCCGCCTGTTTCGACACATGGAGTTTCTGCCCGTGGATTATTACGAGAAAAACCACAGCGCGGACAGTATTTACAGGCTCAACAGCAATGTGGAAAACATGAAACGGGCGTACACCAACAGCTTTCCGAACATAGTTCGCGCAATATTCGGCGGCGGCGCCTCGTGTGTGTTTATTCTGGCCCTTGACGCCCGATTGGGTTTAGTGTCGATAATAACCTGCTTTATCACTTTTATCGTTAATCTCAGGTTCACGGTGCCTCTGCGCCGTTTGGGAAAGGAGATACAGCGCAGCGAGTCGGCGCTTTTGGCGCGGCTTTCGGATCTGCTGGCGGGATTCAGGATAATAAAGCTGTTTGATATCGACGGAGCGTCGGTGCGCAAATATGAGGACGCGAATAACACCGTGGCGGACAAAAGAATAAAACGAATATCAAAAATGGGCGTCTTGAGCGGCGTTGACAACCTGCTTATTTTCCTGAATAATTTCGCGCTGATAACGATTGGCGCGGTCATGGCGGCTTTGGGTTACTGCGACTTCGGAACCGTGTTCGCTATACTCAGCGTTCAGGGAAACGTGAGCAGCATGCTTATGACATTCGGAAACTCATGGGGTATGATGCAGGAGAGCGCCGCGGCGGCGGAGCTTATCGACGAGATACTCGGCCGCGACCGCGAGACCCGCGCTCCGCTCATCGACAGAAACGCCGACACCGATGAGGACTATATAAAATTCGAAAACGTTGAATTCACCTATGACGACAAGCGCGGCCGCGTTCTGCGCGGGCTCAGCCTCAGCGCCGACGAGGGAAAGGTCACCGCTCTCGCCGGGCCGAGCGGCGGCGGAAAAAGCACGACGCTCAAACTCCTCCTCGGCTTTTACAGAAACAATACCGGGAAAATATATTTCGCGCACAGAAATATTAACTCATACTCTTTAGAGGAACTAAGAGATAAAATATCATACGTGCCTCAGGACGCGTATCTTTTCGACACGACCGTGCGCGAGAACATAAGCTACGGCAGGCCGGGCGCCTCGGACGAGGAAATAATCGCGGCGGCAAAGGCGGCGGGCGCGCACGATTTTATCACAAACATGCCGAAAGGCTATGATTCTCGGGTCGGCGAGCGGGGCGAGAGCTTGTCGGGCGGGCAACGCCAAAGGATCGCCATCGCCAGAGCGTTTCTCAAAAACGCGCCCATACTGTTGCTGGACGAGGCCACCAGCGCCCTTGACACCGAGAACGAGCGGGTGGTGCAAAAAAGTATCGAAGCGTTGATGAAGGGGCGCACGGTCATAGTGATAGCCCACAGGCTCTCGACCATCGAAAAGGCCGACCGCATATACGTGCTCGAGCGCGGGCACGTCACCCAGAGCGGCACCCATGAACAACTCAAAAATATTCCGGGAACATACTCAAGCTTAGTTAAGCTGGCGAACTAATCAGTGCAACATACTCATATATTGCACTGATTTTTTGTTATCTGGTATTTAAAATTTCTTAAAATTGGGTATTGATTTCGCATAATTGTATGTTATAATTATATTATAAATATTGTGCTGTTTTTACAAAAATCTCACAGCGCAAAAAGGAGGAAATTATATGATAAAAACACGATTGCTTTGCCTGGCGCTGGCTGTCGCGATGATCGCCACAATGTTCACCGGAGTGGCTGTATTCGCGGCTGACGACGCTCAGGCGGCGGACGCTGTAACCGTTGACTTCTCGACTCTTTCAGAAGTTCCGGTTTACACGGCGGAAAAAACGAGCGGCTTTGTCTCGACCTCGGGCGCCATCATGGCCGAGGGCTATGACAGAGTAGTCGCGGGAACCGACAAGATCACGATCAGCGCCGACGGCGCGAGCGTGACCGAAAGCGACGGAGAGTACTTGAGCAACAAATACAAGGACAGCTCCAGCTACGCCAATTACGGCGGCCTTATCTACAGACAGGACGTTGAGCCCGGCGCGTATCACATCGAGGTTACGCTGGGCGGCGCTTCCACATCGGCCAACACAAAGATCGCTCCCACAGGCATGGACCCCTCAAGACTGACGAACTCCAATCCCTGGGACACCGCGGGTCATGTGGCGAGAACGGCTATCGCCAAGTGGGACGAAGCGGCAACCACATGGTCGTATGACTTCGCGACAGGCGACAGCTTTATTGAAATCGACATCGAGCCCACAACTCTGCCTACGGCCGAAAATTCCCAGACCGTTACGGTAAAGTCGATCAGCATCACGCCTATCGAAAAGGCGGCCGCGGGCGACAAGCCCACTATCCATATCCTGGGCGACTCGACACAGAAGACATACACATTCAACGAGACGATCAGCTCATGGGGCCAGACGCTCCGCAATTACTTTGACCTGAGCAAGGTCAACGTTATCAACTACTCAATGGGCGGTCGCTGCATGAGAAACAACTACACCGAAGGCAGATTTGACGACGTTCTTATAAACGGAAAGGAAGGCGACTATGTGTTCCTGCACTCCGCGCATAACGACGAGTCTCCCGCCGAGACGCGCTTTGACAGAGGCTGCCAGTATAAGGACGGCGACATGGCAAAGTGCAACGCGCTTTATAACAGATGGCTCGACATGTATGTGAGCGCGATCAAGGCGCGCGGCATGGTTCCGGTTCTGGTATCTCCCATGCCCAGAAGCGCGGGCGGTGCGACTAATTTCAAGCCCGACTCTCCCGCCAACATGAAGGCAAAAGCAACATCCGATCCCGAGGTTGCTTACATTGAGCTGTATCAGGGCGTTGTTGATTACTACAAAAAGCTCGACAAAAACGAGGGCACATGGACATACAACAGCGTTGAGGCAGGCGAGACACCCGCCAACAACTCGGCAAACGGCGCCAACGGCGACGGCACCCACTACAGAGAAGCGGCCGCCAAGCAGTTCTGCCGCATAATGCTCCAGAGCATCTATGACCAGAGCGTTGCCGCTGAGGACACATACACCGACAAGGCTATCATGGAGAAGCTGGTTTCGTACATGCCCGAGACTGTAAAGACAGCTGCGGCCTCCGAGAACCATGACTGGTCGGCCGTTCTGCCCGAGCAGGCGAGCGACGTTGACGCGGTTGACGTAGTTCCCGGCGCGACCAAGCAGGCGAGCGACAATTATTACTACAGGACCTCTATCGAGAAGGCTCTGCAGTTAGGCGCTCTCCACAAGGACAAGGACAACAACTTTAAGCCCACCGACGATATAACTGTGGGCGAGTTCGCGAGAGGCATTGAAAAAGTATTCAATTTGTCCGAAAACTCGCTGACAAGCTACACCAAGACATACGCCGAGCTGCTGGCGGAGAATCCTCCGGCGGAGGCTTCGGAATACATTCCCGCGGTATCGGGTCCGGCCGAGTATACGCCCGCAGAGGCTCAGGCAGCGGCAACGCAGTACACCATCACCGTTAAGCAGGTCGAGGGCGGCGAGATCACCGTCTACAACAACAGCGCTTTTGACACGGGCACAGGCGACGTTCCCGAGGCTTCGAAGATAAAAGCCGGCGAGGTATTCGTTGACAACGACTACATGACGATGACCGCTCCCGATAATCTTGTTACAGGCAGCGACAGCAGCGGAAAATTCGCGGATAACAGCGAGATATCAACCAACTATCTCGAATTCCGCAACTCAAATCCCGAAAAGATAGTTAATTATCATTCAAAGAAAGACGGAAAGATCACCGTATACGCTCGCTTTAACGACAACAAAGCCATCGAACTTACGGACGGCGAGGAAACGCAGTCTCAGACGATTCCCGGCGAGGGCACCGGCGAGACGATCCACGGCATGGTTCAGTTTAACGTAAAAGCCGACACCGATTATCAGCTGTGGGCGCGCGGCGGCACAGGCAGACTGTTCGGCGTTAAGTATGAGTCAACAGACTACCCGCAGTCCAAGGAATCGCTGATCGTTAACGAAGGCGACGAGATCAGAGTTGTCGCGATAGCCGGCGACGGTTATCTCAACGACAAGATCACATTGAACGGAAAGCCCATGGCAGGCGGCACGGGAAGAGAACTTATTTTCGAAGCCGACGCCGATTCCGAGGTTTCGGCCATCTATAAAAGCGAGCCCGAGCTTGTTTCCACAACTCTTATCGCGAGCGACGCCGCGCTGACGCGCGAGGCTATGGGCGCGATTCTGCACGACGCGTACCTCGCGGCTTACGGCAAGGACGAAAACGGCGCGTGGGTAAAGGTTCCCTACATGAACCAGAACGGCGGAGTTCCCTCGCCCGATGACCCGAACTATGATCCCAACATCAAATACGAAGGCTCGCCGTACATACCGCTGGTAGGCTGGGCCGCGCTCAAGGATATTTCTGATATCACACCTTCGCTTTACAGCAAGGTCAAGGAAGCCTACAACCTGGGTCTTATGCGCTCCGAAAAGGATATCACAAGAGGACAGATCAAAGTCGGCGACGAGCTTGAGCCTCAGGCGCACGTTACAAGAGCGAAAGCCGCGAAAGCGCTGGTATTCTGCTTTATCCTGACTCAGGAACCCAATGAGGAAAGCCAGATCATACCCGACGATCACAACTACGCGGCCGAGACGGTAGCCGATATTGTCGCTCCGAATCCCGACGCTCCTTCAACACCGTATATCGGCGGAACACCCGCTACCGAACCTCCCGCAACGGAAGTTCCCGCTACCGAGCCTCCCGCTTCGGAAGCTCCCGCAACGGAAGTTCCCGCTACAGAGGCTCCGGCTACGGAAGTTCCCGCCACGGAAGCTCCCGCTTCGGAAGCGCCCGCTACAGAGGCTCCGGCTACGGAAGTTCCCGCCACGGAAGCACCCGCTACAGAGGCTCCGGCTACAGAAGTTCCCGCCACGGAAGCACCCGCATCAGAAGCTCCGGCTACAGAGGCTCCGGCCACGGAGAAGCCCGAAGAATCGTCAGCGCCTGTTGAGTCTTCGGCGCCTACATCGGCTCCCACACCTACGCGCAGACCTTCGTACAGCTCGGGTGGCGGCGGCACAAACTCCAACTTCTCAACCGGCGCAACAACAGCCACGGCGGCGCCTCAGGCTACCGCAACAGCCGCGCCGGAAGCTTCGGGTCAACCCGCGGCCGAGGCAACCGCGAAGCCCGACACAACGATCACAGCTCCCGGCCCCGCGACAGGCGAGGTTCAGATGCCCTTCACGGATGTGGCGGCAACCGATTGGTATTATCCCTACGTTCAGAACGTTTACTCAATGGGCATTATGAACGGCGAGAGCGACACTCTGTTCGGCCCGGGCGACACTCTGACCCGCGGAATGCTTGTCACAATACTCGGCAGATTCGACAAGGCCGACACATCGGCCGTCTCCGCGTTCGCTGATGTTGACCAAAGCGAGTATTACGCTCCCTACATCGCGTGGGCTGCCGAAAACGGAATAGTTGACGGCGTGGGAGGCAATATGTTCGCTCCCAACGACCCGGTAACCCGCGAGCAGGCCGCGAAGATAATCACCGGCTACTACACCTACAAGGGACAGGGTCCCACAGGCGAATGGGCCATTCAGCTTCAGTACACCGACCTCGGTCAAATTTCCGACTGGGCGGTTGAAGGCATAATGTACTGCACAATGAAGCAGATTATGACCGGAAACGACGCGGGCGCGTTTGAGCCGCAGTCACCCATAACCAGAGCCGAATTCGCCGCGGTTATGAGCAGGATTTAATCCTAAAAATTCAGCACCTCCCCAAATTTCGGGGAGGTGCTTTTTTTGCCACTCCTGCCGTAAGGTAAGCGCTTATTTTCTGCCTCGCCCCTTGGGGAGAGGTGGCAGGCGAAGCCTGACGGAGAAGGGTCAACGTAGCGACTAGGGAATAGTAAACACCTCATCCGACTTTTTGCCCATTCGGGCAAAAACCCACCTTCCCCTCAAGGGGAAGGCAAAAAAGAAAGTCATGCTTTGCATGACTTTCATAAACAGGCAGTTGATTTTCCGCTGGTATGCCCGGCGGGATTCGAACCCGCGACCTTCAGAGTCGGAGTCTGACACTCTATCCAACTGAGCTACGGACACATATTCACAAGAAAATATTATATCACAGCTTTTATATTTTTGCAAGCATTATTTTCTTACTTACCTCCGCTCTTTTATATCGGAGACTTTGATAAAAATTTAACAAAATTATTTTAACATTCATGTATATCTTAGTAAAATATGGATATTGTAAAATATTATATACTGTGCTATTATTTAAACATAGATTGTTAAATAATTATCAATCAAAATTAAAGAAAGGAACTGATAGCATGAAAGAGTATTTGGTTGACAGCGTTGAGACCCTTGAAAAGCGGCTGGCCGAGGTCAGAGCGGCGCAGCGCGAGTTTTCTTCCTACTCTCAGGAGCGGGTGGACAAAATTTTCAAGGCTGCGGCGACCGCGGCGAACATGGCGCGTATACCGTTGGCGAAGATGGCTGTCGAGGAAACCGGAATGGGCGTTGTTGAGGACAAAGTAATCAAAAACAACTACGCGTCGGAGTACATTTACAACAAGTACAAAAACGAAAAGACATGCGGCGTTATCGAGGAAGACAAAGCGTTCGGCATAAAGAAAATAGCCGAGCCGCTCGGAGTTCTGGCGGCGGTGATACCCACCACAAACCCCACCTCCACCGCTATTTTTAAGACGCTTATCGCCTTAAAAACACGCAACGGTATCGTTATCAGTCCTCACCCGAGAGCCAAAAAATCGACGATCGAGGCGGCGAGGATAGTTCTGGAAGCGGCTGTCAAGACCGGAGCGCCCGAGAATATCATAGGCTGGATAGACATTCCGTCGCTTGAGATGACGAACCTCATAATGCGCGAGGCGGACTGCATACTGGCCACCGGCGGCCCCGGAATGGTTACCGCGGCGTATTCATCCGGAAAGCCCGCCATCGGCGTGGGCGCGGGCAACACCCCCGCTATAATAGACGAGAGCGCGGACATTCTGCTTGCGGTGAACTCGATCATCCATTCAAAGTCATTTGACAACGGCATGATATGCGCCTCCGAGCAGAGCGTTATCGTTGACAAAAATATATATTCAAAAGTCAAAAAGGAGTTCGAGTACCGCGGCTGCTATTTTTTAAAGCCGGACGAGATCGACAAGGTTCGCAAGACCATTATCATAAACGGCGCGCTCAACGCCAGGATCGTGGGTCAAAAGCCCGTGACGATCGCGCGGCTCGCGGGAGTTGAGATCCCCGAGCAGACCCGCGTCATGATTGGCGAGGTCGAGAGCGTCGACCTGTCCGAGGAATTCGCTCACGAAAAACTGTCGCCCGTGCTCGCCATGTACAAGGCGAAGGATTTTGACGACGCCCTCGGCAAGGCGGAACAGCTGATAGCCGACGGCGGCTACGGCCACACGTCCTCGGTTTATCTCAACACGGTGACCGAGCGCGAAAAGCTCGAAAAATTCGGCGAGAGAATGAAAACCTGCCGCATACTTGTGAACACGCCCTCATCCCACGGCGGAATCGGAGACCTGTATAATTTTAAGCTCAGCCCGTCGCTGACTCTGGGCTGCGGCTCATGGGGCGGCAACTCGGTGTCCGAAAACGTGGGCGTTAAGCACCTTATCAACATAAAAACCGTCGCTGAGAGGAGAGAGAACATGCTGTGGTTCAGAACGCCCGAAAAGGTGTATATCAAAAAAGGCTGTCTGCCGGTCGCCCTTGAGGAGCTTAAAAACGTGATGAACAAAAAGAAAGCATTTATCGTGACCGACGAGTTCCTTTATAAAAACGGCTATTCAAAAGCGATAACCGACAAGCTCGACGAAATGGGCATAACTCACACCACATTCTTTAACGTGGCGCCCGACCCGTCTCTCGCGTCCGCCAAAGAGGGCGCAGAGGCGATGCGCGCGTTTGAGCCCGACGTGATAATCGCGCTGGGCGGCGGCTCCGCGATGGACGCGGGCAAAATCATGTGGGTGCTGTATGAGCACCCCGAGGCGGACTTCATGGATATGGCGATGCGCTTTATAGACATAAGAAAGCGCGTTTACACCTTCCCCCATATGGGAGAAAAAGCCGACTTTATAGCCGTGCCCACCTCCGCCGGAACGGGCTCGGAGGTAACGCCTTTCGCGGTAATAACCGACGAAAAAACGGGTATCAAATATCCCCTCGCCGACTATGAGCTTATGCCCGACATGGCTATAGTCGACGCCGACCTAATGATGAATATGCCGAAGGGCCTGACGTCCGCTTCCGGAATCGACGCGCTGACACACGCGCTCGAGGCGTACGTTTCGGTCATGGCGACCGAGTTCACCGACGGCATCGCCTTAAAAGCGATACAGACAATATTCGATTATCTGCCCGCGGCTTACGCCGAAGGCGCTGAAAACCCCAAGGCAAGAGAAAAAATGGCTCACGCATCCTGCATGGCGGGTATGGCGTTCGCCAACGCTTTCTTAGGCGTTTGTCACTCTCTGGCTCACAAGCTGGGAGCGTACCACCACATTCCCCACGGCGTCGCCAACGCGCTGCTTATCTGCGACGTTATGAGATACAACGCGGCCGAGGCTCCGCAGAAGATGGGAACCTTCCCCCAGTACGACCATCCGCGCGCCCTCGCGAGGTACGCCGAGATCGCCGACTTTCTGCACTTGGGCGGCAGGACAGACGAGGAAAAGCTCGAAAAGCTCATAGCGAAGATAGAGGAGCTCAAAGAGGCTATCGACATAAAGAAAACGATTCGCGATTACGGAGTTGAGGAAGATAAATTCCTTGAGACTCTCGATGAGATGACGGAAATGGCGTTTGACGATCAGTGCACCGGCGCGAACCCGCGCTATCCGCTGATGAGCGAGCTCAAGGAACTGTACAAAGGCGCATATTACGGAAAGGAGAATTAAGATGAATCTGAATAATGTTATCGCGACCAGACCCGACAAAACCGTGTACCGCGACGGAGACGCGGCGATCAAGGTGTTTGCCGAAAACTATAAAACCGCGGACGTGTTGAACGAGGCGCTTAACACCGCGAGGATCGAGGAAACAGGCCTGAATATCCCCAAGATCCGCGAGGTCACCAAGATCGACGGAAAGTGGGCGATCATCACCGACTTTATCGAGGGCGAGACGCTGGCGTCGCTCATGGAAAACAACCCCGACAAGGAGGACGAATATCTCGAACTGTTTGTGGACACTCAGCTTGAGATACAGAACAAGTCGTGCCCGCTGCTCAACAAGATACACGACAAGATGAACAGAAAAATCTCCGAGAGCGCGCTCGACGCCACCACGAGATATGAGCTGCACACGCGCTTAAACGGCATGAAAAAGCATACCAAGGTGCTGCACGGCGACTATAACCCCTCGAACGTGATAATCACCAAAGACGGAACACCGTACATTCTCGACTGGTCCCACGCAACCCAGGGCAACGCCTCCGAGGACGTGGCGCGGACGTATCTGCTGTTTAAGCTTGAGAAAAAGGACGCGCTGGCGGAAAAATATATCAAGCTGTTCTGCAAAAAATCGGATACCGCTCTGCAGTACGTTCAGTCGTGGCTGCCGATCGTGGCCGCCTCGCAGCTTGTTAAAAACAAGCCCGAGGAAAAAGACTTCCTTGAAAGCTGGATAAACGTTGTCGATTACGAGTAAGCGTGAAACGGCATAATTATCCGACAGCCGTCGGCCGCGATAATCGCAGTCGGCGGCTTTTTCACCGCAAAACATGTTCGGCGCGGCTTTTTTATAAATCTTCAAAAAATATTTTAGAAAAATTTCTTAAAACTGATTCTAAGATAGCGACATGCCCCAAAATACGTGGGTTTTGAGTTGTGCGAGTTTTAGTAATCATTGGACTTGTCAAGAAATGTGCAGTCAAAATTTACCCAAAATCTAATTCTATCAATTTGTCTGCTTCAATCGCCTTAGTTACCACTGATTCATTTTCAGAATTCTGTCAAGGTTGCCGAAGGCACTCTGTATAACCTTGACAGAATTCTGAAAATGAATATAATTATTCCGGGCGATTGAAGCCTGCTCATGCTGCTTGCTTCGCGCGCTCATATTCTGCCCTGTACTGTGCCGGCGCTAATTCGCCGAGATTGCTCGTGTTTATCCGTATTTGATTGTAATAAATATATAAAATACTAATTTATTAAATACTAAAATATTAATAACTAACATAACAAACTATCTATCCATCTATCAATCACGCGTGCGTGAAGAAAAACGATAATGTAGGATGGATAGATATGAGCAAATAAAATCCGAAATTAAAAAACAAATCGACTATGAAAACCTTTATTATTCGATAACGCACGGCAGATCGAGGAATTATTACGCGGATTTAATCGAAAAATGACACTAATACACGACCCGAAAAATTATATAATATCCGCGCTGTACAACATAGTCATAACAGTAGTTAAAACCGGCAGTCCGATAAAAGGGGATAAGCTGTCACGCAGTAGACGGCCTCAAACACCGAAAAAACGTAGTTTTTTAGGCTAAAAACAAGCAAAGCTATGTCCTTATATTAAAAACCCCAAAAATGCGGTTCTACTGCGTGACACAAAAGGCGAATTCTGTATAGTTATCCCTTTAAAAATATTTTCGGTTTTCAAGGTGCCGGGGTGGAAAAATAGAGGCCTGCGAGTGACGTAAAAACGTTGGTTTTAAAGCCAAAAACATCTTCGATAATATACACTTATACCATAACCCCTCAAAATGAGGTTCTATTGTTCCACTCATACCAAGAGCATAACCGCAAATCAATGCGGTTATGCTCTTTTTTGTGATGCTAATAAAAATAAACCACCCGCTATGCGGGTGAGTTCCGAAAAGCTTTAGCTTCAAGTGATTGCATAAAAAAACCTCCAATGCTATAATGAAAACAGTTTGGCGACTGCAACAAAATAGCAAGGAGGAAAACTTAATGAGTAAATCACTGGAGTGGTATCATTTAAAAGGAGTCGAAAAACACCCAAAAATCTGATATAATAAAGAAATTGGATCAATGTCAATAAAGTAGACAGAAAAAAGCGAAGAATTATACACGCATAAACATCGCCTCTTTCTGATTTGGT
>CANRHV010000042.1 GCA_947630505.1 uncultured Monoglobus sp.
CGAGACGGAATTATTTAAAAAACTGGAGCAAGATGGGTGGGATTTGAGTGGATACTATCCGAACGGCGCCGAGGGATGTTGACGCTGAGAATGCTGTCCTGGGCGCGGTAATATGCCGGCCGGAACTGTTCGGCACAGTCGGCCGCATGCTCGGAGAAGATGATTTTTTTGACGAGAAGAACAGAGTTGTGTTCAGAGCGCTGCCCGAGTATGTACAGCAGCAGACAAATGGCGGAAACGAGGATTTTGTAATTCTAAAAAATATTTTTGAGAAAGCCGGAGTGACCGAAAAATTCAATGTGATGTCATACGTCGTTAAGCTGCTTGACCTGGTGCCGTCGACAGACGCCGTCAGCGTAAAAAAATACGCGAAATTCGTCAAAGAAAAAGCCGACCGCCGACGCCGAATATCAGCGCTTGAAAAAGCCCTGGAAGAGCTGTACGAACCGAGCGTGAGACTGCGTGATATTGAGGACAATTTATGCAGCGCGGTATTTGATGCGAAAGAACGGGCGGATCGCGGCATGGTGACATTTGATAAAGCGTTTATGAATTTTCTAGATGATTTCGATAAGCGCAGGAAAAACAAGGAAGTACTTCCGGGAATATCGACGGGTTTTGTGAAGCTGGACATGATGACCGGCGGACTTGAAAAGCAAAAGCTTTACGTCATCGGCGGCCGTCCCGCTATGGGGAAAACAGCGCTCGCTCTTAACATCGCGGCGAATATGTGCATTGCCGGGAAACATGTGGCGCTATTCAGCTTGGAGATGGGCGAAAGCGAGGTCACGAAGCGTATTATTTCCTCGGTCGCGAAAATTAAGGGCCAGCGGCTTAAGAGCACCGGTCTTGACGATGAGGAATATGCCAGAATGGGTGAAGCGCTGCAGAAAATCGGCAAGAACCTGATCATTAACGATGATTCCATTAAAACTGCGGCAGGAATATTGTCTGAGTGCCTGCGATGGAATGTCACGCACAGAAACAGCAACACGAAGATCGATGCCGTGATAATCGACTATTTACAGCTGATGCCGTCTCAAAATCCGCGTCAGGACCGCAGGATCGCTATCGGCGAAAATTCGCGAACCTGCAAGATCATGTCAAAGCGGCTCGATTGTCCGGTTGTGCTGTTGTCGCAGCTGAACCGCGCAAGCGAGGTGCGGCAGGATAAAAGCCCGCATCTTTCCGATCTGCGTGATTCGGGTGAGATCGAGCAGGATGCCGATGTTGTTGCATTTGTGCATCGCGAAGAGTATTACAACGCAACGACCGAAAACGCAGGCATCGCTAAAATAATAATCGAGAAAAACCGCGACGGTGAAACCGGCTCATTTGAACTTGATTGGGACAAAACGACAACAACGTTCAGCTCAAGGATGTCGGGAGGTTATGATTTTGAAGACCAGTGAGATTAAAACGGCTATAGCTTACGGCAAGCGGGCGGAATATGACGGAGCAATTTACACGGTGCACGGCGTTCGCGGATATAAAATTCCGCGCCGCCGGGACGTCGGATATTCGGTCGAACTGCTTGACAAGAACACGAGGACGTTGATATACGCGCCGATCGGCAAGGTTAAATTGATTTTATAAGAAAATTAGAAGAATTTAGGAGAATTTAGGAGAATGAATATTACACTAAAAGACGCAGTTGACGGATTCCGTAAGCAATGGAACTGGATGGCCGACGAGACACTGCGGCAAAAACGTAAGGTTGAAAAGGAGGAGTATTTTGACACGCAGGGTATTGACGAACGTGACAGACCGATTCTGTGTTGTTATTTATGTGAATATACACACAGTCTGAAAAAGTATAATCCGGATATGGTAGTTTGTAATAATTGTCCTATAAATTGGGGTGGAAAAATCGGTAATTGTTGTAGTAAAGATGTAAGGGATGATGATAAGGGTTTGTATGAAGAATGGGAAAAAACTAATGACGACTATGAAGAAGCGGCGCGTCTGGCTCGGGAGATCGCAAATTTGCCGCTGAAGATAAAATATATGAATGATTATGAAAATGAGCAAAATTGATTTTTAGAAAGGAAATTAAAAATGGAAATTCGAAGAGGAGATATATTTTATATAAAACCGGAATGTAAAAGCGTGCCGTACGGAGATACCGTACCAACATCCAGGCCGGCGATTATTGTGTCAAATAACAAAAATAATAAGTATTCGGACTACATCGAAATAGTTTTTCTTACAACACGATATAAAAAGCCTCTGCCGACGCATGTGACAATTGATACAAACGTTGAATCGACCGCGTTATGCGAGCAGGTCCATACAATAAATGTGCAGCGGCTTGATAAGTTTATGATGGAAGTTCCGTCGTACAAGATGAAGGAGATAGATCAGGCGCTGATGGTGTCAATGGGACTTGATTTTCCATCGGGGGGGGGTAACTCCGCTGAAGAAGTTAATTATAAAGATTTATATAATACGCTGATTGATAAATTGATACAGTCTAAGATTGTTTAATAAAAAAGTACTGCGAATCACTCCACAGCACTCAAGGGGTTAATTTGAGTATACCAAAAAAATATTATGAAGTCAAGGAGTGATTTGCAGTGGCCGAAAAAATTGCAGCTGATGAGATCAGACGTGTGCGTAAAATTTTAAACAGTTTTTGCATTTTGAAAAAGGAACGAGACGAGCGCCAAACCGATTACGAGGAATATCTGTGTGATGTTTATAATCCTATCCAGGGCATAATTCTGGACGGATTACCGCGCGGCAAAGGTCTTACATCCGATCCTACCGGGAATTATGTTGTCTGTATGGAGCCTTACGTTGAATCGTATCAGCGAGCTCTTGACCGCAGGAAAAAGAGTATTGATGATCTCGAAGAGAGAATGTTTAAGATCGAGCGAGCTGTTAATAAGCTGGAATATCAACAGAGATACGTGCTTTATTTAAAATACATCAAGGGAATCAGCTGGGCAAAGCTCCCGGAACATACCGGCTATCAAAACACCCAGAACAGAATGTATGAAGCATTGGGGATCGGTAATATAGTTCGTATGGGACTGCTGTGAATCTGGACGATTTCGGTCAAAAGCGGATAAAAACGGATGACTTCGTATTTTATTTGTAGTATTATGATAGCATAGGAATTTGATTGAAGGTTGATTGTTATGGAGATTTTCAAATTCAAGCAATATATCAGCTGTAAAGATTGTATGAATTATCGCAGAAACGTAAGCAAAAGAAGATTAAGAGAATACATAACAGAACGGCAGCGCCTGATGAGATGCAGGTGCTGCCGTTCCTTATGCGACGACATAAGGAGAATTGAAAATGGTAAGCGTGGAACCGATTCGTGATAAGAATGTTTATCATAAGATAAAAGCCGAGCTTCTCGCGTGGAATGAGAAATATTATATTATGTTTCTCATGGGTTGTCTGCTGGGACTGAGAATAAATGAAATACTGTCGCTGCGAATCGGAGATGTAGCCGGCAAGCGCAGTCATACATTCGTCCAAAGCAAGACGGGAAAGACGATAACAATAGCGTTTAACCCCGAACTGCATCGAGCGTTGAAAAGCTATTGCAGCGGCAAGGATCCGCAATGTGCATTGATACCATGTCGCGATAACGAGTATAAGCCTCTGTCGCCCATCAGGGCATGGGAGGTAATACATACGATCGGAGAGAAACATCATCTTCATCTCGGAACCCACAGCATGAGAAAGACCTGCGCCTATCACTATTACATGCAGACCAATGATCTGGCAACGCTGAAGGTCTGGCTGAACCATACGAGCGAGCGCGATACGCTGACATATATCGGGGTCACGCAAGAGAGAGTCAGGAAGGCCATGCTGGCGTTCAATATTTGAAAAAGCAAATATAATAATCAAGCATTTGGTTGTGTTTCTAAAATACTTCGCAAACGCCGCAGCGATGGGCTTGTGCGGATTTTTTTAAAACCAAATAGAATATATATTATATTTGTGTCGCTAATTAATATTTTGAGGTGGATTTTATGGGACGCAGACCTCTGCGTGAGTGCAGAAAATGTGGATGCCACGAGCTGACCCGCGAGGGATATTGTGATAAGCATAAGTCGTTGAAATCCGATAGGCATCATATATATGACAAACATTATAGAAATAAAACAGCCGCAGCATTTTATAAATCTCCGGAGTGGAAGAAGGCGAGAGCCGCGGCTATTGCCCGTGCTAATGGACTTTGTCTGGATTGCATTGACAGAGGCGTAATACAGCAGGCCGAGATGGTTCATCATATTAAACCACTTAGGGAGCATCCGGAGTTGGCGTTAGAGCCAAGTAATTTAAGACCGTTGTGCAATAAATGTCATGGCAAATATTAATAATATCCCCCCGGGGGGGTCGAAAAAATGTCTAAATTAACCGACCGCAGCCCCAAAACTGTGTGAGTGTGCGCGAGTTTTGAGGGCGGGGGTATCGAGGTGATTTTTTTGGAAATTGAGAAAGTCAAAAAATATTTAAGAGTTGAATATGACGATGAAGACGAGCTGATTAATCAAATGTGTCTTGCTGCCGATCAGACGCTTCGGGCGGCAGGCTGCATCCGAAATGAGACATACGGAGATAAATACGACTTGGCGCTTATGATGATAGTCGCGCATTATTATGAAAACCGCGGCGAGATAGCGGGCGGCGGAAACGGACTGCCGCCGGGAATAACATTTGCGATCGAGCAGCTCAGAAATGTTGAGGCGGAGTCTTGATAAGGAGTGAGAATTATGGGAAAGCGCGGGCCGAGAATTAAGCCGACCGAGCTAAAGGTCCTTGAGGGGAATCCCGGAAAACGCGAGCTGAATAACGGTCCTAAATATGATCTGTCCGAAAAATATCGCAAGCCTCCCGAGTATCTCGGAACTTACGGAAAAAAAGAATGGAAAAGGATTTTTCCTCTTCTTGAAAAGAACGGGCTTATAACCGATGCCGATTATACCATGCTTGCCGCGTATTGCCAGTCGGTGAATAATTGGATATACGCGGAAAAATCCAAGAAGGCAGACGGGGATTTTTATATTACCGACAAGGGAAACGAAGTTCAGCGGCCATGTGTCGGAATAGCGAACGCGGCTCTTGCGAATATCTTAAAGTTCGGACGCGAGTTCGGACTTTCGCCGGCATCGCGCGCTGACTTGAATGTTGACGCCGCCGAAAAGTCTGAAAACCCGCTGCTGACGCTGATGAGCAGGCGGAAAGACGTGACGGGCGTTGGATAGGACTACAAAATATGCGAAAATGGTTCTCGCGGGAGAGATCGTCGCCGGCCGACTGGTGAAACTTGCGTGCAAGCGGCATATTAATGATATCAAAAAAAGCAAAAGAAAAAATTATCCGTATAAATTTGACGCCGAGCTTGCAGAAACTCGGCTTGATTTTTATAAATTATGTCGTCATTACAAGGGCGATTTTGCCGGGAAAGCAATCGAACCGGAGCTTTGGCAATGCTTTATCCAGGGCTCGGTGTTCGGCTGGGTTGACAAAAAAACCGGCAAGCGGCGATTTAAGGAAGTTTATGAGCAGATCGCCAAAAAAAACGGAAAGTCGACCGACGCAGCTACGACAGCGCTATACTGCATGACGGTCGACGGCGAGCCCGGAGCGGAAGTTTACAGCGCAGCGACCACGCGCCAGCAGGCGCGGATCATTTTTAAAACGGCGCAGGAAATGATACGTCAGAGTCCGTCGCTTCGCGCGATGTACAACAGTTTGACCAACAATATAAATGTTCCGGCAACATCCAGTAAGTTTGAGCCTGTATCATCCGAAGCGAACAGCCTGGACGGACTTGATATATATTGCGCGTTGATCGACGAGCTGCACGCTCATAAGACACGAGAGGTTTATGACATTATCAAGGGCGGAACGGCGGCGCGGTCACAGCCGATTATCTGGGTTGTTACCACGGCAGGATACAATCTTAACGGAATATGCAAGGAGCGTTATGATTACGCGGTGAAAGTGCTTGAGGGATCAACTGACGACGACACGCTTTTTGCTTATATAGCGCAAATCGATCCCGATGATGATCCGTTTGATGAAAAAGTTTGGATCAAAGCCAATCCTAATCTCGGCGTATCCGTTAAAATTGACGACATCAAGCGCAAGGCGAAAGAAGCAGCGGAACTGCCATCGGCTTATAATATGTTTTTGTGCAAGCATATGAACATCTGGGTAAACGCGCTCAACGCCTGGATGAATATGGAGAAATGGAACGCAAGCGGCAAGGGAAAATTTCCGATCCTCAAAAATAAGCCGTGCTGGGTCGGCGTTGATCTATCCAAGAAAATAGATCTGACTTCGGCGGTTGCTGTGTTTCCGTTGAAGAACGGCTATTACGCGGCCGTGCATCATTCGTTTATGCCGGAGGATTCGATAGGCGAAAAAGAACGGATCGACAAGGTATCATATGCGGCGTGGATCCGCGAAGGTTATATAACGGCCATTCCGGGCGAGGTTATTGATCAATCCTGGATCGAGGAATGGATATTAAATAATTGGTGCCGAAAGTACAAGGTGCAGGAAATAGATTATGATCCGTGGAGCGCCTCGGAGTTCGCGCAACACCTTGAGGCAGAAGGCTTAACCTGCGTCGAGGTTCGCCAGGGCTACGCAACCCTTTCGGAACCGACAAAAGAGCTTGAAAAACTTGTTTATTCCGGAAAACTGATACACTTTGACGATCCGGTTCTCAGATGGAGCGTATCAAATGTTATAGTGACAACGGATCCGGCAGGAAACATTAAGCCAAACAAGGATAAGTCGCCGAATAAGATCGACCCAATCGCAGCGCTGATAACAGCGCTGTCGCGCGCAATGTTCGGAAATCCGACGAACCTTGACGAGTATATCATGAGCGACGATTATGTTTTATAGATTTGAGGTGAAATTTTGGGATTTTTTAACAGAGTATTCGGGTTTAATCTGTCAAATGCCGCTGTAGAGCCACAGGACGCTGCCGATGAGCAGCACCGGGACAACACCTCGGCCGAGTCCGATGAAGAACAGCCTTCGTCAAATTCGGATCTGCTGAGTGAAAACACATCATCGGGCTGGGGAACTCTTGAAGATATATATTATTCAAGAACATCAAGCGGTGAAAATATTACCCCGACAAAGGCGTTTAATCGAATTACGACGGTATTTGCGTGCGTCGATCGGAGAGCTACCGCGCTTGCAAAGCTCCCGTTCGGTGTGTATCGCAAGGTGAACGGCAACAGAGAGGCGGCGACGGATCATCGGGTCAATTATTTATTGACAAAAAGACCGAACGCTTATCAGACGCCGACAATGTATAAGAAATACATTATCACATGCCAGCTGCTCTGGGGATTTGCTGTTATATTAAAAAAATACGACGGAAGCGGCCGTATCGACGAGCTTATCCCGTTAAAGCCCCAACACGTCGCCGTTCAGAAGGTATTGAATGAAGACAGGTATGTTTATATCTATAAAGGCAAGCAGTACACCGAGGATGAGGTGATATATATCCCGTATATAACGGCCGACGGCAAGATCGGAAAATCGCCCATGTCGGTGGCGCGCGAAAGCGCGGGAGCGGTCGAAGCGATGACTAAGCATATAAACGGCTTTTACAGCGGAGGAGCGCTCAAACAGGGCGCGCTTGTAACGCAGGCGGCGCTGTCTCCGGCCGCCAAGAAAAAGCTCAAGCATGAATGGGCCGAACTGTACGGCGGCGCGGCCAACGCGGGGGAGCCCGCGGTGCTTGACAACGGGCTTGATTTTAAGGATATTTCGCTGCCGCTGAAAGACGCGGAGTTTATCGAAAGCAAACGGCTGACAGCACAGGAGATCGCCAGCGTGTTTAATGTTCCTCCGAGCATGATAGGACTGTCAAGCGAGAAGTTCTCAAATCTTCAGGAGATAAACGACAGATATATGCAGGACGTTGTTCAGCCTGACTGTATCAACATCGAAGAGGCACATAACTTTTCGTGTTTCCTGCCGTCGGAATCCGAATATTACACAAAGTTCAATCTTGCCGCAGGCATGCGCGGCTCCGATGAAAAGCGGGCAAACTTTTACCAGAAGATGCAGCAAATGGGTATTTATTCAATTAATGATATTCTTGAGCTTGAGGACAGAAACAGCATCGGTGAGCTGGGGGACAAGCATTATTTATCGTTGAATTACACGACGCTGGAAACGCTTGAAAAGCATGAGAGAATCATTCAGAACGGAGGAAATGTGAATAATGAGTAAAAAATATGATTTTTGCAATTTGAATATCAAAAACAATTCGGATGAAGCCGAGTTGTTTTTTTATGGAGATATTGTTTCGGATTCGTGGGACAGATGGAAATGGGAGGATAAATGCCCGCAAAATATAGTTGATCTGCTTGGCGATATCGGCAGCAGGGATATAAATATCCGCATTAACTCTCCGGGAGGCGATGTATTCGCGGGATTTGCTATCTACAATCTGCTGAAGCGCGCAAAGGGCAAAAAGACCGTGTATATTGACGGCTGTGCGGCGTCGATCGCGTCGGTAATCGCAATGGCGGGCGATCAGATTATGATGCCCAAAAACGCGTATCTCATGATACACAAGCCCCACTGCACCATGTTTGACGCGAACGCGGATGACATGAGGCATTGTATTGATATTCTCGATAAATTGGAAGACGGAATTGTTGCCGTATATGACGACGGCGCCAATCCCGAGATTGCGTGCGAGTATATTAAGAAAATGCTTGCTGACGAGACATGGTTGAACGCAGAGGAAGCGGCAAAGATATTCAAAAATATCAAAATCGTATCGGAAACGAAAGCTGCCGCAAAGCTCAGCTCGTCAGCGTTTAAAAATTTCCGGAACACGCCGGAGCAATTTAAACTGCATATGACTGAGGAAGAAGAGTCCGATATTGATATGTCGGATTTTTTTGATTACGCAAATTTAATTAAAATAAAATATTCAAATTAGGAGGTCAATCATGGCTAAAAGAATGAGTAACAAAATGAGAGAGCTTCTCGGCGATATTTCGGCAAAGCGGAAAGAGATGGATGACGCGATTTCCGCGCGCGACGCCGAGAAGGCAAAGAAAGTCAAAGGAGAGCTGGAGAGGCTCAACGACTTGTATGACGCGGCGGAGGCGGCTTTTGACAGCGAGCGCCGAGCGGAAATCGAGGATCACGAGATCGACGATGAAGAGAATCCGGATGCGGGAAACGCTGCCGGAAAGCAAACGCCCAAGTATAACGCGAAGCTTTTTTATAAAGCTTTGACAAACGGAGCGAGTCTCAGCGATGCGGAAAAGGCCGTCGTGAAAAACGCGATGCGCAAGTATAACGCGGGCTATACCGAGAGTACAAAAGAGGGCGGAGGATACACAGTCCCGGATGATCTCTCAAGTGAGATTTTTGAGTCTATCAAGGACGAAAATTCGGTAAGAAATCTTGTGTATGTCGAGCCTGTGAAGGCAAAGACCGGCACGCGCGTGTTTAGGCAGGGTCAGGCTGTTAAGCTCTATAACACAGCCGAAGCATCGGAGATCAAAGAGATGGACAACGCGGAATTTGACACGGTTACATATAATCAGAAGAAGTTCGCCGGCATCATGACAGTCTCAAGCGAGCTGCTTGAGGATTCGTTTGCGAATTTTACGCAGGAGCTCACGAATTGGCTCTCGGAGGCTGCGCGCAACACCGAGAACAGGCAGGTGCTTTACGGAGTAGGCGGAGAGAAGCATTGCCAGGGCATTATCTCAACGCCCGGAGCGTTTATAGAGATCTCGGCGCCGTCGACCATGTCTATCGGCTATCTGCGTAAGATGAAGTTCAGCCTTAAGAGTCAGTACAGAAAGACGGCCAAGTGGCTGATGAATGACGATATGTTTCTCGAAATATCGGAGCTCAGAGACAAAGAGGGTCACAGCTACATTCAGCCCGACCCGAAAGAGGACGAGCAGTACAGACTGCTGGGATCTCAGATCGTTATCCTCAACGACATTGAGACCGAGGAAGGAAAATCCACGCTGCTGTACGGAGATTTCACAAAAGCGTATCGTATGTTCACACGCCGCGATTTCGGAATCGCGTTCACCGACAGCGCCGCCGGCGCATTTCAGACCGACACCACAAAGGCGCGCGGAATCGAGCGCTTTGACGGCAGGATCATGGATAACAACGCCGCCGTTATCGCCAGAGAGGTACCCGTTACGGCAGCTGCCGACATCACAACCACCGAGCCCACAAAGGACTTCGGAGCGGCGGATATAGCCGAGTATACCGAGGAAAATCTGGCGTACCAGACAAAGAAAACGCTGCTTATCCTCGCTGAAGATCTGGGAATCGAGGGAGTTAAGGATACCCAGAACAAATCCGAGATAATTGCGGCGATAATCGCGGCGACAAAGGGCGGCGACTGATAATGAACTTTTCGAAAATGCGCAGCCGAATAGTCATTTTTAAGCCGAATCATGAAATAAAAAATAATTTGGGAGAGCGGGTTCCGGTATGGATTCCGTTGTTTTTTTCGGGCGAAACGGCAGAGCTTGAAGATCTTCCGGCTTATATTGAGATGAGCGACGGAGGAATCCGCCGTCTCCACGGCGACATCGAAAAAACGACAAAGGAATTCGGCGTTTGGGCTCATGTGGCGCCCGCATCCGGTCGGGAGTATGAGGAAAATCAGCGCATTCGCGAAGAGTTGACCTATAAGATCAGTACGCGTTTCATTCCGGGCGTTCGGGCTAATATGAAAATACTGTTTGACGCCAGGGTCTTTGAGATTATTTCCGTAATCAACTACGGAGAGAGAAACCGAGAGCTGCAATTTGTCTGCACGGAGGTCGATAACAATGGCAAGTGTTGATATTGAGGGCTTTGATAATGTTATAAACTCGCTCAAGCGGCTCGCCGGCGCAAACAAAAAGGCCGAGAGAATTGTTGAAAAAATCACAAATGCGGCCATAAAAAAGGCGGTGCAGCTGTCGCCGAGAATCGAAGAACCCAATCGAAACAGGAAGGCCAAGCCCGGTCAGCTTAAAAAGAGTTGGGAGGCCCAGGACCCTAAATTTTACAGCGGCACGGGCGCGGAGGTCGGAAGAGCGTGGAGCCCCGGCAGTCGGGCTCCGCATGCTCATCTGATAGATCTGGGTCACAACATTGTTACCACGGGCGGAAGTTCTTTCGGAAATACCAAGACCGGCAAGACCGGAAAAATGAGCAAAACGCAAAGAGCCGCAAAGGAAGTTAAAACCCACGGGCGCGTTGATGGACAGCATATCGTCGAACAAGCAAAGGAATCTGTCGCGGGCAGGTTTATGTCTGAAGCTGATGCGCTTTTTGATGAGATCATGGAGGATTTTAATTAATGAAAACAATAATTGATATTCACCGAGCGGTCGTTATGATGCTTGAGGGCAACGGGTTAATGGTTTATCCGTGGAATCAGCAGGACGGATTCGAAAAACCCGCTGCGTTTGTCAATGTATTTCCAAGCAAGTTTCATTTGGAAAACAAGTTCACCGAGACCGTTACAGCGTCGGTCGTGATAGAGGTCGTTTCGAAAACGGAGACCTGGGAGGAACAGGTGGCAACATCGCAGCGGCTCAAGGATTTGTTTTTCGGGAAAACAATAAATATCGACGGGCGCCATCCGACGATATATGATTTAGAGTTTGAACCCGAGAAAAGCTCGCTGTTTTGCACATTTTCAATCGAGTTCACACAAAAAACAGACTATGATCCGAACGTCGGATATTCCGACGTTATGGAAAATTTGGGAATAGGAGGATATTAAATTATGGCATTACCCAAAATTGTTATTGAGTTCATCAAAAGAGCTCAAACGGCTATTATCCGCAGTATGCGCAGCGTTGTTGTGCTTATCCTTGCGGATAACACCAAAGAAGGGACATCGTACACATATAACAACCTTGATGAGGTTAAAACGGGGGACTGGGACACGAAGAATCTCGGATATCTCAAGCTGGTTTTCAAGGCAAAACCCAAAAAGGTGCTGGTTGAGCGCGTCGCAGCAGAGGAAACGTCGTATGATGACGCGCTGACGCGGCTGTCACTTAAAAAATGGAACTATCTTGCGGTCCCGGGGATAGAGTCGGTTGATGGCGGCGTTGAGAAAATCAAGGATTGGATCATAAAAAAACGCGGTGCCGGCAAGACATATAAGGCTGTGCTGCCAAACTGCGCGGCGAACCACGAGGGCATAATCAATTTCACCACGACCGGGATCAAATCGGACGGCACGGAGTACACTACCGCCGAATACTGCGCGAGGATCGCGGGATTTTTGGCGGTCGTTCCGCTCAACCAGTCATGCACTTACATGGTGGTTGACGACATTACCGAGATCGAGGAAAGCCTTGACCCGGATACAGACGTTGACAACGGAAAGCTGATTATAGTCAGGGATGATGATCTCGAAGCGTTTGTGATCGGCAGCGGCGTCAACTCGCTTACTACGATTTCAAACGACAAAACAGAAGACTACAAGGATATCAAGGTTGTGGAGGGCATGGACCTTATGACCGATGATATCCGTATTTCGTTCAAGCAGAACTATGTCGGAAAAAACAACAGCTTTGACAACAAAATCGATTTTACGAATGCGCTTGAGCTTTACGGCCAGTCGCTCCAGAAGAGCGGAGTTCTCAATCGAGAGTACAATCAGAGCTTTAACCTGGATGCGGAGGCTACCGCGGAATGGCTGCGCGAGCACAGCGTTGATGTTTCCGAGATGGACGAGAACGAGATCCTGCGCCAGGACACAAAAAAGGAAGTATTCGTTATCGCGGACGTGAAATTCCAGATGGCTATGGAAAACCTTACGCTTCGCGTGATGCTTTAATGGAGGTGAGATATAGTGATCGTTAAAGACTTTGAAGACCAGAACGTCATAAACGGCACGCACGGCTATGTGACGGTTGATGGCAATTACATATTTGAGACGACCGGAGGATCCGCCGGCTATAAGACGGACAGAGAGGATCTGCAGTTTTGCCAGGAGATGGAAAAGGGCACTAAGCTGATGGCGATCTCCGGAGAGTGGACGATCAAGGGCAAGAAGATCCGCAACCGTGAAAAGCCCATTATCGAACAGTTCGCTCAAGGAAAGGATCCGCGCTCGACCATAACAATGAACCTTGCCGATCCGGATGCGCTCGGCAATATGAGCGTTACGCTTTATAACTGTTGGTTCAACGATCCGTCGATCATGGATTTTGAAGCCGGAAAGACCGTGGATCAGGAATTTTCCGGCGGCTTTAAGGGCCTTAAGTACAACAATTATGTTGTTTAAATTATTCAGAAAGGATTTATAAATATGGCTAATGAGATAGATTTCAGCGAAAAAAAGGTTATTACGCTTGATGAGCTCATCAAGCGTAAGGAAGAGATAAAGGCAAAGCGCAAGAGCGACGCCGAAAAGACCAAGGATTTTTATATCGAAACGCTTGACGCGCTCGTGACGGTTAAAAATCCCGGCAGACTGCTTGTGCTGGAGGCGGCCGACATGGACGAGCCCAAGGCGTCCGAGTTCCTCGTATACAACTCGGTCGTTCAGCCGAACCTCAAAGACCCCAATCTCCACAAGGAGTTCGGTGTCGAGGGGCACCCGATGAAGATCGTAAATATTCTGTTAGGCGAGGCGGAAATCGCTCTGCTTGCTCAGAAGTGCCTGGAGCTTGCCGCGGACGGCAACTCGGTTATTGACACCAGCGTAAAAAACTAATCGAGGAGGACAGCGATCTGCAGTTTTTGCATTATTATATCCAAAAGGGATTTAGTGACGAATATCTGTTATCGCTGTCCCCCATACGAAAGCAGTTTTATATTGACAGCATGGCGCTGGCCGAGGAAGAAAAGATATATTTTATAAAATTATTGAGCGGGAGGGTTTAGTTTATGGCAAGTAAAAATTACATAGGCGCGACTTTCTCGCTCAACATAAAGAGTCTTTTGAGGGGCGCCAAAGAATCCGGAGAGTCTCTGGAACAATTAAAGTCAAAATTTGTATCGATGCGCTCGGGCGCGGACGCCTTTAAGTCTAACATGGATGCCGCGGGCGCAGCGGCGAGCGGATTTAAAACAAAAATACAAGACTTTTCCGGAGGATTTTCAGATATCAATCAAAAAGCGGAGCAGCTCAGAGCCAAGCTGTCTCAGGCTAAGATCGATGTTGAAGGTTTCAAGGCGGCCCAAGAACGCGTCAGAGCGGAGTATCAGCAGGCGACCGCAGAGGTCACCAAGCTCAAGAATGAACAGTCGCAGCTAAACACCAAAATCAAAGAGCAGTCGATCTCGGCTCAAGATGCCAAGAAGGCGCAGGAGGAGATAAATCAGAAGCTTAAAAAAGCTAAAGACAATCAGGCGCAGTGGAAGGCAAAGCTGCAGGAGAGCTCATCGGAGCTTGCAAAGGCGAAGTCCAAGGTTTTTGAAATCCAGGTAGAGCAGGAGAAACTCAATTCAAGTCAAGAAGAAAGCACCGAGAAGGTGAGTCGTCTCGGAAAGCTTTACGACGGAATCAAAGGAAAAATCGGGCCGATCGCCGGAGCCCTCGGAGCCGTAAGCGTCGGCGCTGCGTTTAATAAGGTTAAGGACGTGGGCGCGGAATATCAGCAAGGCTCAAACAATATCGCGGTTTCGACCGGATTGGAAGGGCAGGAGCTTGACGGGCTAAAATCCGCGCTAAAAGATATATATTCACAAAACTACGGAGAAGGATTTCAGGATATTGGAACTGCAATCGGAATCGTGGCGCAGCAAGCAAAGATAATCGACTCCGGAGAAATAAAAGAAATGACTATTGACGCGCTCGCGCTGCGAGACGCGTTTGATTTTGATGTAAGCGAATCGGTCAGAACCGCGAATATGCTAATGGATCAATTCGGGGTGTCGGGTACCGAAGCGTATAATCTGATCGTGCAGGGAGCGCAAAACGGACTCGACAAAAACGGCGATTTGCTTGACACCATCAATGAATACAGCGTACATTTTTCTCAGATCGGCATATCCGCCGAGGGTATGTTCAACTCGCTGATAAACGGCGCCGCCAACGGAACGTGGTCGGTTGACAAGCTGGGCGACGCAGTCAAAGAGTTTGGTATCAGAGTTAAGGACGGAACCGGAGACGAGGCGTTTGCACAGCTTGGCTTGAATGCCGAAGAGTTGAAAGCGGCTTTTGCCTCCGGCGGAGCAGAGGGAGAAAAAGCGTTTAACAAGATTACAACGGCCCTCTTCGGCATGGATGACAAGGTGCAACAAAATCTTTTGGGAGTGCAGCTGTTCGGAACAATGTGGGAAGATCTCGGCGTAGAAGGCGTTAAGGCTCTCAGCGATCTTGGCGGAGAGGCGGATCGGACCTATAATTCCATGGAGCAGCTGAAGTCGGTCAAATACGACGACGCGAACAGCGCTTTGCAAGGGCTCGGCCGAGTGATTAATACATCTCTTGTGCTTCCTATTTCGGAAAAAGTCGCGCCCGCAATAACCGATTTAGTCAATAAGTTCGCAACCGATTTTTCTGAGGGCGGACCTTTGGCCGGATCGGTTGACAGTATTGCCAACACAATTGCCGGCGCATTTGACGCCGTCGGCCGTATCGCGGAGTTTGTTATAAAAAACTGGGATTCAATAATTCCGGTCGTAAAGACCGCGGCGGGCGCATTTGCCGCATTTAAAATAGGCAGCGGCGTCACAGACGGTATAAATAAGGTCAAGAATCTGGTTGACGGAGTCGGAAAAATTAAGGACGTTATGAAAGGCGTTGACTTTGCCAAAAAGTTTTCCGGAATCGGCAGCTCCATACTCGGTATTGTTCCCAAAATCGGTAAAGCTGCGGCTGCTTTCGGCGGATTCTTGGCGGCAAATCCGATAATACTTGCGGTGGTTGCGGGGATAGCGGCTCTTGTTACCATAGGTGTTTTGGTTTACAAAAACTGGGATACCATTAAAGAGAAGGCCGGTCAATGCTGGAATGCAATAAAAGGTTTTTTCGGAGGTATCGGAGAGTGGTTCTCGGAAAAATGGAATACCGTAAAAGAGGGCGCAATGAATATTTGGAATGGCGTTACCGAAAAGTGGAGTTCCATAAAGGACAAAGCCGTTGATATCTGGAACGGAGTCAGTGAGAAGTGCGGTGCAGCCATAGACGGCATTAAAGGTTACATCGCTCCAAAGCTTGACAGCATTAAACAAGCATACGAGGAACACGGCGGCGGTCTAAAAGGAGTCGCCGCTGCCGCGATGGAGGGCGTAAAGCAATATTATTCCGTTGGATATGACGCGTTAAACACGCTTACAGGCGGAAAATTGGACACAGTTGTGAACATTGCAAAGGAAAAATTTAATGCCTTCAAAGAAAAGGCCTCCGGCGTGTGGGAAGGCATCAAGGAAAAATGGGGCTCCGCGGTGGACGGCATAAGCGGTTATGTCGGTCCTAAGTTTGGCGCTGTGGCTCAGACTTTTGAGGAACACGGCGGCGGTCTAAAAGGCGCCGCCGCTGCCGCAATGGAGGGTGTGAAACAGGCATACTCGGTCGGTTTTGACGCTTTGAACATGGCGACGGGCGGCAAGCTCGCGACTGTCACTCAGGGAATACAGACCGGATTTCAAACCATGCAGACCATAGGAACAACTGCATTTGGCGCTATGCAGACGGCATATCAGCAAGCCGGAGGCGGAGTACAGGGCGTATTCTCGGCGGTGATGGCAGGCGCCCAATCAATATGGCAGAGTGGATTTGATGTTTTGAACAATATAACCGGAGGAAAAGCCGGTGAGATCCTCGCCAGTGCGCAGGAAAAATTCAATGCGGTCAAAGATGCGATATCAAATGCTTTTACCGCGGCGAGAGACACGGCAGTCAGCATTTTTGAATCTATAAAGTCAAAAATAGCATCCGTTTGGGAAGGCATTAAGGGTATCATCAAGGCGCCGCATATTGTTCAAAACGGCACAATCACCATCGCGGGAATCAGCACGCCGATCCCGAAGCTCGGAATCGAGTGGAACGCGGAAGGCGGTATTTTTTCGCGGCCGACCGTGCTGCCGACTATGGCCGGACTTCAGGGATTCGGCGAGGCCGGACCCGAAGCTGTATTGCCGCTTAACACATTATTCTCAAGACTTGAGCAGATGTGGAATCAACGCGGGAGCTCTCAAGAAAATAACGTTTATCACGACGACAGAAATATCAGCATCAATGTTTATCCTCAGGGCCGCACTTCGGAGGAAGAGCTGAATGATATGGTTCATCAGCTCAAGGTGCTGCTCAGTAATATGTAGGAGGATGAGTTATGGTTGAAATTTTCTTGAGCGTGAACAACGCATTTTCGGGAGACCTTAACGCGCCGAGACCATACAGTTCCAATGAGTTTTTGGAGATACCGGTGATACCCAAAGAAATCAAGTTTTCCAAAGGTGAAAAATCTGAGGTTTTCGAAACCGCGGCGGGCACCGAATTTGACTTATTGACGGTCGAGGGCCTCAACACGGTGGAGTGGAGCTCGTTTTTTCCCGATCCGTCGCATGACTACGATTTTGTCAGAGGCAATCCTCTTGACAATGTCATGGAGTACGAGAAGATATTAAAGGACTGGCGGAACGCGTTTCTACCGGTCCGTTTAGTTATTTATGGAAATAACAAAACAATTTGTAATATCGCGACAAAGTGCACGTTGAGCAACTGCACTATAGGACCGACAGGCGATTTGGATTATGATATAAAATTTACCAAAATACCCGACGTGTTAATCAAGGAAGAGGAGCTTACTATGGCACAATACGAAGAATTAAAAGGCGAAATTGACGACATAAAGAAAATCTTGGAGAGTCTCACAAAAAGATATAATTTTTTTGATGATGAGGATTTTCCCGAATGGGCGAAAGAGGCGGCAGCGCTTCTTTACAATAACGGCGCTATTCAACAGAACGAATCGGGACTTGATCTCAGCTATGATATGCTCCGGATTTTGACAATATGCGAACGGGCACAGGCGTTCCGAAATATTGTTATCTATAACTACAATGATGGAAATATTCCCGCATACGCCCGCGGCACGATAAGCTGGCTTTGCAGCAACGGTATAATCCGAGGCGATGAGGAAGGCGAGCTTGATCTAACGGACGATTTAATCAGAGCATATGTGACAATCGCCCGCGCCGGCGGTTTTGGCGATGAGTGCAAAAATATCGCTTTGACTGAGGCTGATCAGGAATTGATCGATTAATGGTGAGGTGGCAACATGGGAGTAATTGATAACGCGGTCAGCTGGGCTGTTCAAATCGCAAACGATGATAGCCATAGCTACAGTCAATCTGTGCGTTGGGGGCCGAGCTATGATTGCTCATCATTTGCAATTTCGGCTTATGAACAAGCCAGTGTGCCCGTTAAATCTGCCGGTGCAAGTTATACCGGAAATATGAAAAAAGCATTTCTTAACAGCGGATTTCAGGATGTCACAAATTCATGTAATCTTTCGACGGGTTCAGGTCTGAAACGCGGTGATGTGCTTTTGAACGAATCGCACCATGCCGCGCTTGTTCAGGAGGACGGAGGCACAATAGTTCACGCCAGCAGTCCGTCAAACGGTATTGTCGCCAATCGAAACTATTATAATTATCCGTGGGACTGTGTGCTGAGATATATGAATGACAGCTCCGTAGGTCCCAAAAAGAAAATCTTGCTTAATCCGGGTCATGGATACTATAAAAGCGGCACATACGACAGCGGTGCGACCGGATGCGGATATGAGGAAGCAAAGCTGACACGAGAGTTAGTCCGTATGATAGAAAGCAATCTTTCGGGGTATGCGGATATTACAGTATGGGATTATGACAAAGATATCTATAATTATAATCCCGATCTTAATTATGATGAGTTCGAGTATTGTTTATCCATACACTTCGATGCCGGGGGCGGCAGCGGCAGTATGGTTATACGACACAGGAGCCGGGACAGGAACTCATTCGAAACTGCTCTGCTTGAAAAAGTGACGGCTGCCGGAGGGTTTAGCGCACGTCCTGATTCGACCCAGGGTCTTCAATTTACGAGCAATTCACCTAAAAATACAACGCTGCTTGAGGTTTGTTATATCGACAATCAATCCGACATGGATAAATATCAGGCGAAAAAGTCGGAGATAGCAAAGGCGATCGCCGACGCGCTGATCTCGTCGTTCGGGTTGACATACGGCGGCGGAGAGTCATACTGGGATGCCAACTGGGTCGAGAAGGAGCTGCCGAATAATCCGATCGCACTGAAGGAAAAGACATACGAGCGGTATTGGAAAATAACAGCTCAAGGTACGACCGCGTATCAGATATCCCGCACAAGTGATGCAAGCACGCACAGCACGGGGCTTAGGGTCTACAAAAACGATTTTTTGATAATCGCGCTCGGATCATATTACGGACCGACGGGGACATTTGTCAAGATAAAATTTGACAACGGAAATGAGATCGTTTGCGTAAAGGGCGATGAGAAGGATGACCGTGAGACGAACACCGAGCATCCTGCGCACAGCTATCACGTTGAAGGCGCCGGCGTTGTTGAGGCAAATTATATTTCCGTCAATCTGCTGGAGGTTCAGGCCGACACCCAAAGCTCCGGTTGGCAGCAGGAATTTTTGAAAGCTTTTGACGAATACTGCGGCTGCGCGAGCGCCTCGATCACCAATATATGGGTGTCGGACACAGAGCCGCGCTGGGTCCAGGGTAGCAGCGACGGAACGGGAACCGATAAAATAGAGTACCATTTTACGGATACCAACGAAAAAATCCCGCTGCATCCGACGCTGTTTAACCAGCCCGAAATAACGCCGCCGGATAACGATTTGCACGTTTATATCGGAACCGATGAAGGGCCCGAGGACATAGTGGATTACGCCGGAAATTTGGCGTGGAAAAACGCAACAAGAACTCTTGCGACAGATTTTACATTTTCTGTCGCGAAAACCAGAACCGATTATGTGAAACAAAAATTATACGAGCCGAAAATCGGCGATATAGTGCGCTACTATGCCGACAAAAAGGAACTGTACCGCGGCATGATCATTGACATCGATTACGGATCAACCGAGCATAACGGCTATACCGCGATGGATGCGGGCTGGTGGCTGAACAAATCACAGGACACGTACCAATTTACCGACGCTGATTCGACCGACGCGATCACCAAAATATTGACGGATCTGTCGATACCCATCGCGTTCATGAGTGACACGCTTACCGCGAAAATATCGGGCGTTTTCGTGAACGAATATATTTCAGATATAATTCTTAATATTCTGGATCAGAACGGCGGGCAATATAATTTTGACGTTATTCCGGAAGGGATACGTATTTACAAATACGGTGAAATTATAGCGGATCCCAAGTGGCAGTTCGCACCGAATACATATGAGCTGGACAGTCTTGAGTGGCGCGGCGCCGAAACACATACGGGCTCGATCGATGAGGTTAAGAACTCGATCAAGGTGATATCCGAGACTGACGTGCTGGCGGTTGTTAAAGACTGCGACAGCTATAATAATTACGGATTTTTACAAGAGGTTGTGCAGATCGATCCCGATAAGGTTTCGGATCCGCAACAATACGCAGCCGATCGGCTTGCTGTAATGTCGCAGGCGAAAGAAACGTTGTCGTTTAGAATGATCGAGGGGCATGACAGTTATACCCGCGCGGGCGAGGTGATGACATTCGGCGAATATGATTTTGTGATCCAAAGCACCGCGCACAGCATAAAGAACAATATACACTATAACGATATTGATTTGTGGAGGTGGAGGAAGGTTGAAAAAGGCGATTGAGGAATTGGCCGAATTGATCCATGAACGCGATAATCCCAAGATCCCGGAGATAACGTTCGGCAAGGTAGTCGAGTGCGCGCCGCCGAGAGTGCAGCTGCCGGACAATAATGTCATTCTGAGCAGCGGTAATATGAGGACGCTTGTTAATTTAAGCGAGACGGACGGCTTTGGGCATTATACATATTTGGGCAAAACCGTCGCTCTCATTCCTTACCTGAATTGCCATAAATATTTGGTTTTGGGGGCGGTGGTCGCATGACCGATTATTCTATTTCGGAACCCAAATTTGATTTTGACAAGAATGATTTTGTGATTTCGGGTGGGAAATTTATTATGATCAGCGGCAAAGATTTACTGCAGCAGAAAATACATAAAATTCTCCGAACAGAACTCAACAAATTTAAGATATATCAGGGCACTTCGTACGGAGTGCCTTTAAAAACCATGATTATAGGAAAAACGTTGCCGTCAAGCTATGTGAAGTCCGAACTTGAGAGAGTTATTTCAAACGCGGTAATGACGCTTAACGGCGTGAATTCGGTAAGTACTTTTTCGGTACTGCAGACAGGCAAAATGCTTACGATATCATTCACCGTTGAAAGTGATTTCGGATCAATTAACGAGGAGGTGCCGGTTTATGGCTGAACTGCCTGAAATATACACAAAAGAAAAAATTTTGGAACGGTTGTTTTTGGATCTGCCGGCATCCTGGGACAAAAGCACGGGAGCGTTTATCAGCGATGAGATGACGTCGGTCGCCGAAGAGTTTGAGGCTGACTATTCAAACACGCTTGATGAATTTCTGAAACGAAGAATTGAGACCGCCAGAGGTGACGACCTTGATAAGTTGCTGTTTGATTTTATCGGCGAGAGAAACGGAATGACACGGGCTGCCGGATCGGTTAAGTTTAACGGTGAGCCGGGCGCTGATGTGCCGTTTGAAATGCTTGTATCGAGCTCACGCTGCACGTACAGAACGACCCGGAGCGCGGTTTTGAGCGATGACGGCACGGCTGTCGTCCCGATCGAGTGCACTTCGTTGGGTGAGCGCGGCAATGCGAATGTTGACACGGTTAATAATATTCCTATTTCTGTTCGTGGAATATACTCTGTGAATAACGAATCTCCAATTCGCGGAGGTTCAGATACGGAAACGGATCTCGAATACATCCAACGATTCAAGGATTATTACAGTACCCCTGCAGCATCCGGCAACCCTGCCGAGTACGAAAAATGGGCGCGTGAGGTTGATGGCGTTGGATACGCTAAATGCGTTCCTATTTGGAACGGACCCGGCACGGTTAAAGTTATAATAGCGGATATGCAGCATCGACCCGCATCCGAAGAACTGGTCGAGCAAGTCATTGAGTACATAATGGACAAAAAGCCGATCGGCGCATTTTTGACTGTTGAAAGCGTGGCTGAGGTAAAATTAACAATCCATATCAATAATCTTGAAACAGACGCATCGTTTTCTATTGACAAAATTAAAAGCGATATTGTTGATAAAATTGAAGAATACCTTTCTGATCTGCCTTTGGACGGAGCGGAAATATCATATTTTTCGATTGTGCGACAAATTATGTCCACGGGCGGCGTTATCGAGTGCGGAGATATTTTTTATAAAATTGCCGGCAAGGATTATAGGACAAACTATCAACTTTCGGCATTTTCGGCAGCATCGGTATCATCGCTGGAGGTGTCAAATGATTGATTTATTAAAACGTTTGCCGTCTTACGAACGTAAATCTCCGGTCGAGATTTATAAGATGCAGGCGATTTACAATGAGTATCGAAAGCTGGCAGCCTATCGTCTTTATCTTTCAGCTGAGCTTATAATTTCAACATCGGTTGACTATCTTTCAAATTGGGAAGAATTGCTCAGCTTGCCGACTCCGCAATTTGAGCTTGATTCCGATGATCCGGATTATGATATTGAATACTATAAGTATCTTAATTTTCGCCGCGGAAGAATCAGATCGCGGCTTCGCGGATATGGAACAGTTACCGAAAAGCTTGTAAGGTTAGTTTGCAAGAGCTTTTGGAAGGGCGAAGTTGATGTTTGGTGCGATTATTCAAATTATACCGTGCATGTTGATTTTGTCGACCGCTTCGGGCGACCGGATGCGGAGGCAGAGTTGCTGGATCTGCTCAGAAAAATGCTGCCGGCCCATCTCGAACTCGAAAGCAGCTTTACGCCGAGAACATGGCGTCAAGTATATATAAGCACCGAATCTTGGGGTGATATTAACAAATATACATGGCTTCAAGTTTATGAAAAGGAGGGAATTTTAGGTGAAGACATCTAAGAACTATAAATTTAAGGTCCCGGAGTTCGGCGACCCGGCAGATATACGCGTCGTCGGCGAAAGCATTGAGACTATTGATGAAAAAATATATGATCGTGAGGTAGAAAT
>CANRHV010000043.1 GCA_947630505.1 uncultured Monoglobus sp.
ACCACTCGATGAAATACTGGAGCTCGGGCTCATAGTTAACGAGCATCTCGATCGTCTTGCCCTTCTGGAGCAGGATGTTTCTGATAGCCGCGTACTGATAGCACTCATTCTCTTTAAGGTCAGCGCTCATGTACATCTCTCTGGCGTCCGCCGCGCCCTGCATCATGGCGTCGATATCGGCGCCCGAAACAGCGATGGGCAGCAGACCGACAGCCGTCAGAACGGAGTATCTTCCGCCAACGTCGTCGGGAACAACAAAGGTCTCGTAGCCTTCCTCGTCGGCCAGGTTCTTGAGCGCTCCGCGAGCCTTGTCGGTCGTGGCGTATATTCTGGACTTGGCCTCCTCCTTGCCGTACTTCTCCTCAACATAGTTCTTGAGAATACGGAAAGCGATGGCGGGCTCGGTGGTCGTGCCGGACTTTGAAATAATGTTTACCGAAACGTCCTTGCCCTCGATGGTCTTTAAAACAGCGTTCAGGTAGTTGGGGCTGATGTTGTTGCCGCAGAATATTATCTGAGGCTTCTCGGTCATATTATAAAACGGACCGCCCAAAAAGTCGCAGGCAGCCTTTGCACCGAGATATGAGCCGCCTATGCCGACAACCAGAAGCACGTCGCTGTCCTTTCTGATCTTCTCGGCGGCTTTTTTGATCCTGGCAAACTCTTCCTTATCGTAATCAACCGGAAGGTCGATCCAGCCGAGGAAGTCGTTGCCCGCTCCGCTCTTGTCCATCAGCACTTTGTCGACCGCGCCGATCTGCGCCTGCATGTTGTCGATCTCGTCCTGAGAGAAGAAGCCGAGAGCTCTGCGATAGTTGAAAGTTACATTCTTTTTCATAGCTTTATCTCCTTAAAATTAAATTAAATAATTTGACTAAAAATATTTTACCATAATTGAAAAATTTGTGCAATACCTATTATAAAAATTTTTAAAAAATTTTATACGGTTTACAGAGCCAATAAAATTTGAAAAAATTGCTTGTATATATCGGGCGCAAGTTTCACAAAATACTATTGCGCACATGAGATTTAAATATTTAATATTTAAAAAAATGTGATTTATGAAAAAGGAGTGAAAAATAAAATGGCTAATTCAAACAGTTCTAACAATCTGGTTGTACCTCAGGCAAAGGCCGCCATGGATCAGTTTAAGATGGAGGCGGCTTCCGAGGTTGGCGTAACTCTGAACAAGGGCTACAACGGCGACCTGACATCGAGACAGGCCGGAAGCATCGGCGGTCAGATGGTCAAGAAGATGATTGAGAAGTATGAGAAGGACGCGGCGAACCAGCAGGGCTAACAAGCCGAAAAAAGTGGTAAACCCGCTTTACTGGAAGTTTATATCACTTGACGAGTATCCATTCAGATAAAATTTGATTATTCAGATAAAATTTGATTTGGATAAAACGGGAGACGGTTTTCGCCGTCTCCTATTTTTATATATAATCGCTCATTTATCTGTTTGAGTACATTTTATCGTAGTAGTCCATATATTCGCCGCTGATTATTTCCTCCCACCATGAGCGGTTCTCTAGGTACCACTTAATGGTCTTTTTGATGCCGTCGGCGAATTTTGTCTCGGGGAGCCAGCCCAGCTCGCTGTGTATCTTGGTCGGGTCTATCGCGTAGCGCAGGTCGTGACCCTTACGGTCGGTCACGAAGGTTATAAGGCTTTCGGGCTTGCCGAGCTCTTTTAATATGATCTTCACGATGTCTATGTTCCGCATCTCGTTGTGGCCGCCGATGTTGTACACCTCGCCGACGCGGCCCTTTTGAAGTATCAGGTCGATCGCCTTGCAGTGGTCCTCAACGTACAGCCAGTCGCGGATGTTCTCGCCTTTGCCGTAAACGGGCAGCGGCTTGTCGTTCAGCGCGTTGGCAATCATCAGCGGTATCAGCTTTTCGGGGAAATGATAAGGGCCGTAGTTATTCGAGCAGCGGCTTATCGTAACGGGCAGGCCGTAGGTCCTGTGGTAAGCCAGCGCCAGCAGGTCGGCCGACGCCTTGGAGCTGCTGTAGGGGCTCGAGGTGTGCAGCGGGGTTTCCTCGGTGAAAAACAGGTCGGGGCGGTCGATCGGAAGATCGCCGTAGACCTCGTCGGTCGAAACCTGGTGAAAGCGCACTATTCCGTATTTGCGGCAGGCGTCCATCAGGACAGAAGTTCCTATAATGTTTGTTCTGAGAAACACATCCGGACTCTCTATCGAGCGGTCAACGTGCGATTCCGCCGCGAAATTCACGACAACGTCGGGCTTTTCGCTCTCGAACAGATCATACACCGCCTCGCGGTCGCAGATGTCGGCCTTGACAAATTTGAAATTCGGCTTGTCCATTACGTCTTTCAGGGTCGAAAGATTGCCCGCGTAAGTCAATTTGTCGAGGCAGATCACGCGGTATTCGGGGTGGTTTTTCAGCGTGTAAAATATAAAATTGCTGCCTATAAATCCGGCTCCGCCGGTCACTATAATTGTCATAACTATTCCTCCAAAAGTGACAGCAGATACTGTCCGTAGTCAGTCATACTGAGCTCCTCGCCTATCTCTCTGAGGCGCTTGTCGTCTATAAAGCCTCTGCGCCAGGCGATCTCCTCGATGCAGGAAATATAGAAGCCCTGCATCTCCTGGACGGTTTTGACAAAGCCGCCCGCCTTGTGCATGCCCTTGGGCGTGCCCGTGTCGAGCCACGCCATGCCGCGGCCCATAAGCGTCACCTTTAGCTTTCCGCGCTTTAAATACTCGTTGTTGACCGAGGTTATCTCGATCTCGCCGCGCTCCGAGGGCTTGACGTTTTTCGCGATCTCCACGACATCGTTGTTATAAAAGTATAGCCCGGGAACCGCGTAGCCCGACTTGGGCTTTTTCGGCTTTTCCTCTATTGAGATAACATTGCTTTCCTCATCGAACTCCACCACGCCGAACTGCTTGGGGTTCTTGACGGGGTATCCGAATATGGCGGCTCCCACAGTCTCGGCCTGTTTTTTAGCGCGGCTGAGTATGCCCGAAAAATCCTGGCCGTAGAAAACGTTGTCGCCGAGCACCAGACACACGCTGTCGTCTCCGATAAAGTCGGCGCCCAAAATAAACGCGTCGGCGAGACCTCTGGGCTCGTCCTGCACGGCGTACTCAAAGCGCACACCTATTCGCGAGCCGTCGCCCAAAAGGTTTTTATAGTTGTCGATGTCCTGCGGCGTTGAGATAATAAGTATATCCCTTATGCGCGCAAGCAGCAGCACCGACAGCGGATAGTATATCAGCGGCTTGTCGTATATCGGAAGCAACTGCTTCGACACGGTGAGCGTCATGGGATAAAGCCGCGTCCCGCGCCCGCCCGCCAAAATTATGCCTTTCATGATCATTCCTCCGTAATTCTCTTGATTTTCGCTATTTTATTATCATACCATTTATCATACAATTTGAAAACCGGTTTTTCCAAAAAATTTCTTCTCAGCATATCTATAATCGTGCATACAATATATATGCCTATCACCGAGCACACAGCGTGAACCGGCAGCCACGGTGAGTTATACATTCCGACGTTGTTCAGCGTGTCTTTCCACAGCCATTTTCTCATAGCGTCACTGTTCGCGTGTATAAGCAGCACGCCGTAAGCCGAGGCGGCGACGGTATTGATAAACCTGCTGTATCCGATATTAAGATTCTTGAAAAACATAAACGCGCACACCGATGTCAAAACCGGAAAAATTTTGTTTGAGTCAAATATAAAATAATTATATCCGGTTATCTTCCCAAAAACCCATGGCGAAAGATACGCAATCACCAGTACGCTCGCCCAGGACAGCAGCAGCGATATCAGCGCGGCGAAACCCCATATCTTTTTGCTGTCGAACCATTTCTCGGGATACAGTCTTATGTATGAGCCGATTATGTAAATCACGCAAAACCATGTCACATAGTTGAACGTCACAGTTAAGCCCATCGTACTCATAACAGTATATATAAGCAAGCACAACCCCATCAACAAAATATGCTGTCTCTTATTCATAGCGTTTATTAATATATTAAGAAACGGAATAAACAAGTAAAACGCAAGATACGCCGAGCTGAATCCGGTGGATATTGAAGTAATCGGAAGCAATAGCATAACAACACCTTTTATCGTGAAGCTCTGATAACCGGATACAGTAAATATCAGGAAAAACAGTATTCTATAAAACTGTGTCCAAAGAACAAGCTTTAAAAACTTTTTAAGCGTTATTTTAGACTTGCACATAAAATAACCCGTGATAAGCACAAAGCAATTTATTCCGGTTTTTCCACCCCATCCGAACAATATAAGAAAAAATCCGTTTAGGGTCATTGTGCTGCCGGATCTGATAACTTCGGTCAAGCCCGAGTTGACCACGTAGTGGTGAGCCACAATAACAAGCATGGTTATAATTCTGAATAACTCAATGCTCGAATCACGTACCCCCCCCCGATCGGTTTTTAAGGCGGTATTACTCATATATTTATCTCCTTATCTCAATATTATATCACAGATCACGTCAACTTCATCCGGCGTCAGGTCCGCGTAGAGAGGAAGCGTGAGAATGTTCTCGGCCGCGTGTTTGGCGATAGGCGTCGCCTGAATCTCAAATTTTCCCGCGTAGCAATCGAGCTCGCTTGTGATGGGATAGAAATATTTTCTGGCGAAAATATTGTTTTCGGCGAGCTCCGCGGCAACCTCATTTCGGCTCTTGCCGAATTTGTCTTTGTCAAACAAAACGGGGAAGTAGGCGTAATTGGGCTTAACGCCTTCCTGCGGCCGCCACGTCTTTATACCGTCAACATCTCCAATGCGCTCTATATAGCGATTGACCGCTTTGCCGCGTTTCTCTATCTCGGCGTCCACATGGCGCAGGTTGCAGAGACCCATAGCCGCGCGGAACTCGTCGAGCTTGGCGTTGCCGGCGATCTCGGGATAGCTGTCCTGCGTATCCATTCCGAAGTTCTTTTGCAGGCGCAGCTTATCGGTCAGCGAATCGTCATGATACGCCACCGCGCCGCCCTCTATTGTGTTAAACACCTTGGTGGCATGAAAGCTGAGCATAGAGGCATCGCCGAGATCGGCCGCACCTCTGTCTCCGACTCGAACGCCGAAAGCATGAGCCGCGTCGTATATAACCTTTAGGTTATGCTTTTTTGCGATCTTTTCAATCTTGTCAACTTCGCAGATATTGCCGTAAACATGCACCGGGATTATCACCGAGGTCTTTTCGGTTATCAGCGCTTCTATCTTGTCGGGGTCTATAGTAAAGTCGTCGGGCTTTATGTCACAGAACACGGGCGTCATTCCGCACCGCGCTATCGCCTGAGTTGTCGAGGCGAAGGTGAAAGGCGTGGTTATCGCCTCTCCCGAAAGTCCCATCGCCGCGATTGCGCTCTCAAGCGCCAGATGCCCGTTGGTAAACAGCGAGATATTTTCAACCGACAAATACTCGCAAAGCTTTTTTTCAAGCTCGTTGTGCTTTGCTCCCATATTGGTGAGCCAACGGCTCTCCCAAAGGGACTCTATTTCTTTTATATATTCCTCAATCGGCGCCATAGACGAGCGCGTTACATTTATTTGCAAACCGATCCCTCCTAGTCACATATTTCATTTATCACATCTGCTATTCTTGACATATCATCATAGTCATAACGCTGATCGATCGGTATTGCCAACAAGTGCTCATAGATATACTTGGTTGTTTCATCGACTAAAACATCATTATTTTCCACACCCCAAAGAATGGGAGCATATATGCTTTTTTCTGCAAGCGATCTTTGGAATTTCTCTCTTTTCTCGACATATATCGGGAAATACAAAGGAGCATCATCTAATTCCGAAACAGAATTAATAACACCGAAACATCCGTCGCTATTTTTGATCTTAGACAACAATGTTTTGAAATTCTCAGATCTTTTTTTCTGTATTAAAGCAAAATCTGTCTTATTCAAAACACTTAAAGAATAGTTACTGATCTTGTGTATAACAATCGGTTCTGTATGCATTAGTCCCTCGGCGTATTTGTTTAATCTGATACTGATCTGCTTATAATTCATATTGTCGGTACGAAAATACTCACCTCTTAAATACATAGCATCCAACTGCGGGATCGTAAAAGCTGTATTACAACTTTCTCCTTCTTCAATATTCAGCGAGCAGTTATCGGAAACCGACAAAAACGCACCGTCCGGAATTCCTAACCATTTTCTAATACTGCCTACAGTGATATCCGTATAACTCGGATTTTTTTGAGAAAATATAGACTGTGTCAGATCCTGCACAATCAGCGCGCCAAATTCTTTCGCTTGTTGCAAAAGCTTAATCTCACATTTTAAAAGCTTCTTGCCATAATATGGATGGAACAGAATCACGCTCGGAGAAAACTTTTCCAGTAAAGCCAAAAAAGCATTTTCAGAAATACACAGTTTTTTGTCAACGGGATAAAAATGCAATTCCCAACCCGCCTGCAAAAAAGGTTCAATAACCGTTTGACAGGTATATGCAGGTATCAATATTACCTTCTTCTCCGTCGAGTAATTTTCAGCTATACAAAATAATGCTTCACGGCATAAAGAGAAAAAATAACTGCCATTATAATATTCTCTATAATCGTTTATTTTCACATTATAATCCGATACTGGAAAAATACTGCCAATTTCCTTTTGCATATTTTTACTCCTTATTTATTATCAAAATCAAAAGTCATGAATCTAATTATTGTCTTTATCCAATCGTTTTACAATTTCTATTCGAGTGATTTCATACCCCGCTTTTTGATAAGCTTTAGCCGCTGCTTCGTTCCATGGCACATAATGTGTAGACGCTTCATCACATCCGACAGCTTTTGCCATTTTCAATCCTTCTTTGATTGCCAAAGTGCCAAGTCCTAATTTTCTATATTCATCTCTTATCATCAACGAACTTAAACACCAACGCTTTTTGTCAATGAACTGTGTTGTATACGCCCAGTAATATCCAACAAGCGTCTGCTCATGCACGGCGCCCCAAAAAAAAGTATTACCGTTTGCCAAATACTGTTCAAGCATATTAACGCGCTTTTCGCAATACAATTTTCCGTCGTATCGGTCGGGATAATGATATTTTACCAATAAAACTTGTTCCAGCTCAATCAACTGTTTCTTAAACGGCTCGATCTCATCCCAACTCATCCAACCCGCAGTAATTCCTAAATTTGATTTATTCATTATCCTCTGCCTCTTTCAAAATCGGATAAATATATTTCTCAATATCATCCGTATATTTATGCTGTATCTCAAAACAGTCAAAATGTAAATCAACAAAGGCAATAGCGTCAGCGGCATTTACACCTTTTTCAACAAGATCTCCTTCGTTGAACAATATCTCGGTCCACATGACATACTTTTTGATTTCCGGAGATATATAAAGCTTTCTGAATATGCCCTTTTTCTTGGAAAAAACGATTTGCAATGTCACATAATTGTTTTTTCTTTCAAACGACTTTAAATACTCATAATAACTCATATCGCCTACAGCGGTAGTTACAAGTAATTTTGTCAGGTTCACCCCGGTATGTTCCTCAATCAGCGCGGGAATATAATTGCCGGCTTGTCTCGGATTGATTTCGATCACGAAAACATCTCCCGTTTTGGTAAAATATGTTTCGACATTATATTCGCCGTGTTTTATGCCCGACGCTTTCACGATCTTTGCTACGGTACTGCGGATCTTTTCCTTTTGTTCTTCCGGCAAAGCCATTGGAAAAATTTCAGTCATAGGAAGCATAGGCGTATCGGGTGACCTATCCTGCCACAACCAACCGTCCCAAATTATTTCGTCTCCCAAGACAAAAATATCCGCATCGTTTACTCTCAGATTCTTCATTTCAACATATTCTTCAATCGAAACATTGTCGTCTCTTGAAAAATCAATACATATATCAAAAGCCGCGCGCATTTCATCCGTATTAAAAGAATCTATTCTTTTTGTCCCGCGCGTACCCGAGCTTTCGGTAGGTTTGATAATAACCGGAAACTTCATAATTTCCGCGGCTTTGAGCAATTGATCAAAAGATGAAACTATCGCGCATTTGGGCGAAAAAACTCCCGCCTCTTTTTGAAGTTTTCGAAACTTATTCTTTGAGAGCAATGTCTCAACGCTTTTCACACTGTTTCCTATCAATCCCAGCTCTTCCGAAATATATGCCACATTTAGCATCGCCGGCTCTGAATTTGATATAACCCCGTCGATCTTCTCCTTTTTGGCCACTTCCAGAACAGCATCTCTGTCCAGCGTGCTGACCTGATAATGTTTGTCAACAAAAGGTATGCCGGGATTAGTCGTTGTGTAATCGCAAAGCACAACGTAATATCCGGCTTTTTTCGCCTCTTTTATCAATGCGACCTGCGCTTTTGCAGCTCCTAAAATCAATACTTTTTTCATGTTTTATTCCTTACTTAACATTTATGGTGCTTTTTCCGAATAAATATAACTTTATTTCCTGTTTCAGCACATATTAATAAATGTAAAGAAAGGTAAAACACAAATAGTTATCGATTTACCCCCCCCCCAATGGATTTTCGTCATTCCAATATCCTGTTTCTTCTATTCTTTTTATATAATCTTCTTTCAGCATACCGATCAATATTAAATCATGATACTGTCCGTTTTTATATATAGCCTGCCTTTGCACGCCTTCTTTTTTATAGCCGACTTTTTCGATGGCAAACTTTTGAGAGCCTTTATTGTAATCCAGCACTGCGCCATTCATGCGGTTCAAATTAAGCTCAAAAAAGGCATATCGAAGCATTGTCATATAAGTGTCGGTCGCGATACCCTTTGACATATTCTTTCTATTTTGAATCATTATTCCGCCGTGAGCACTTCTGTTTTTCCAATCAATATTGGCAATTCTTGTATAACCAACCGCTCCGTCTTCCTCGGTCTCAATAATAAACAATATTTTATTATCATCGGTTTTAAGCGAATCAAACCACTTTTTTTGATTTGATTTAGACAACGGCGGACACCAGCCGACAACCATGCTCTCGGTCCACGGATCATTCTTCATGCTGCGCAGCATTTCAATATCTTCTTCCTCAATTGCTCTTAATTTTACTTTTTTACCGTAAAGTTCCATAATAATACACTCCTTATACTTATTCTAAAATAATATTACATACATATTCAATCTCACCAATATCATATCGTTGATCCACGGGCAAAGGAACAATATTCTCAGCAAGATTCCATTCAACAGAACCTTTGCCCGAAACGTCAAATACTTCGCCCCAAAGCGTCGGCACATATATTTTGTTTTCAATGAGCTTTTTCTTTAAATCTTTTCCGTCGCGAATCAACAAAGGATACATAAACGCGCCATCAGGAACAACCAAATCAAGCTCGTTTATTTTTCCAAGCATTTTATGACAGTACTCAAAATTACGGGTTCTAGCTTTTTTCGCAAAATCATAGTCAATCCCGCGCAGCAAATTTTGAGTAAGCTTTGACATACCCCTCATTTTTCGGCGTGCGAATTCATGCTCGTGATTTTGATACTCGCCGTAAAACGAGGATGCATCCTTCTCAAATCTGCCCAAAATATAATTAATTTGAGTAAAAGATGTGTCTTGCTCAATTTTTTCGTTCAGTTCCGTGTCGGTGTACAGATAGCCGCCGTCGGGCACACCGAAAAATTTTCGGCAAGTATATATTGTGTCAACACCGTCAACCGCCATTTGAAAAAAAGCCTGAGCGTTGTCTATAATAATGTTTCCGTATTTTTGCTTGTATTCTTCGATTTGCTTATCGCTTGTCTGTCCGTAGTAATTTACTATATACAGATACTCGCCACCGCTTAAAGCCATGTCAAACAAGGGTCGCATACTCTTGTCAATATGATAATACTCATATTCGCAATCCAATTTTTCGCACTGATCCTTTACCGAGGCACAGAGGAAATACGGTATATATATTTTCTTTATATCTTTCGCCTTTATCAGATATTCCAAGCAGTGCCGCCCGCTGTTTAAAGCGGCCGCGCCTTGATGATATTCTTTTCCGTGCGCTCTGTCAAGCTCTATATATCCTCCTATTTCTTTCATGGTTGTTTATCCCTTCTTCGCGTTTGGCAAACGTTCATTTTTTGGCGCTCAGCCTCAACGATCACCGATTTCGCATCTTCTCTATATTATATATCTTTACGTGGTTTTTATCTTATATTTTTTCTGTACAAAAGTTTTTGTTCGATCTCGTTTTCGTCATATTGCTTGATCACCATATCGGACGAAGTCTTATATACCGAGTTATCGGGGACGTTTCGCTTAACCGCCGCGCAGGCGCCCAAAATGCACTTTTTGCCGACCTTTGTGTCGTCAAAGACCGTGCAGTTCATGCCGACGAATGTCTGCTCTCCTATCTCGGTGCCTCCGCCTATTGTGGCTTTCGCTCCAAGGAAACAGTGATCGCCGATCACGCAGTTATCGCACACCAATGAATAGGGCAATATCGCGATGTTGTTTTTTATGACCGTGTCGCTTTGAATCGTCACAAAATCATGTATCCAGCAGTTGTCACCCGCGATCGCGCCGTGTATCGAAGCCTTGGGCGATATGAGATTCGCGAATTTATAGCCGCGCTCCTTAAGACTCAGATACAAGTCTTTTCGGTCCGCGTTCAATCTGTTCCAGAGCAGAGCCGCGAACAGATACGTTTTGTCTTTGTCTATGATATTTTCGAGATACTCGATCTCATACACGGGCAAATCAAGAAAAGTATCAGAAATTTTGTACTCCGCGTTCACCGCGAAGCCTAAAATATCAAACAGGCCATAGCGCTTTATAAACTTATAAGCGTTTTTACCGTTTGGACCTGTTCCTATTATAATCAGTTTTTCTTTTTCCACGTTTCTATTCTACCTCCACGGTCACAAGTTCCGTAAGTCTTGATATTTTATCGAACATTTCTTTCTCTGATTTGTATTTAAACACCATCGTGCCGAGCGCGTGGCCCGAATTCTCAAATGCGTACACTTGATCCCCGATCTTGAAATCGGTCTGGTACTCCACAAAATTTTCTTTAAGCTCGTCGCTTATATGCACTTCTTTGAGCTTTCCGGTCTTTTTTCCGTGGACCATGTAGTTCGACCAAAAACCCTTGGGCTCCGCCGGGCGCAGATCCGAGCAGTCCTCTCCGAGCGCCGCCTTGATCGTGTATTCGACCATGTCGACGCCCGTCGCGTATTGGGTTATCTGCGGAATCAGACTTCCGCCGTTTCTGGCTCCGAGCTCCAATATATACACGTTATCGTCCTTATCCAATATCACTTCTATATTATAAGCTCCGGTTTTCATATCAAGCTCGGTTATCAGGCGCTGAAGCTCGGCATGTATCTTGTCCTGAGTTTTTTTGTCGAGCAGGCTCGGCCAGCATTCGCCGAGAGGCACATACTCTTTAATTCCGTTTGCGCTGTAAAACTCATTGCCGAAACAGCGGAACACCAGCTTTCCGTCGACCGAGAATCCGTCGCCCGAAACCTGATAGCTTTTTTTTTCAATAAATTCCTCAACAACTATTCTCTTGCAGCGCGAATATTTCATTGCGTCCTCAAATGCGAAGTCATACTCATCAGGGCCCAAAATCTTATTAATTCCCTTACTTCCGGACGAATCAACAGGCTTTACCATAACAGGAAACTTAAACCTATCCGCGTTTTTTTTCATATCCGCCAAGTCGGTGTAGCTCTCGGCGTAAGGCGCGTTGAAATTATGCTCGCGCAGATATTGTCTGAACGTGTCTTTATTTGACAGAACCATGACCGACTCATACGGATTTGTGGGAAATCCGAGTTTTTCACAGACGTACGCAGCGGTGGGCGCGGCGGGGTCGGACGCGTAGCACACAACGCCGTCAAGCTCGAGCTTTTTCGCGAGCTCAAACACCGCCTCTTTGTCGGTGGTGCTGATCCGGTAAAATTCATCGGCCGCGTATTGGCCCGGATTGTCGGGCAGATAATCGCATATAATCACATAGCAGCCCATTTCTTTGGCTTTTTTTATGGCGCAGACCTGAGATGTCGAGCCGCCAAGCATTAACAGTCTTTTCACATTGCACCTCTCACAATTCTTCGACAAATTCTTTTATTCTCTTTATCCCCTCTATTATTTTATCCTCGTCCACGGTGTAGGCTATCCTGATATGGTCATCGCAGCTTTCGCCGTAGGTTATACCGGGAACGACCGCGACCTGTTTTTGTTCAAGCAGATTATACGCGAAGGTTATGCTGTCAAGCCCCGTATCTTTTATGTTCACAAAGGCATAGAATGTGCCCTTGGGATATTTACAACTGAGGTTTTTTATCTTGTTTATACCCTCGACCAGAATATTTCTTCTGTTTAAAAATCCCAGACGCATTTTCTCGGTATCGTCGGTGCTGTCCTTAAACGCCTCGATCGCAGCGTACTGAGACGGCAGCGACGCGCAGGCCACGATGTTTTCCTGAAGCTTTGTCATATTGGCGATAAGCTCAGCGGGGGCAGCGGCGTAACCCAAACGCCATCCGGTCATCGAATATTTTTTGGAGCAGCTGTTTATAACGACCAAATTGTCTTTAATATTGCCGCACTCCAAAATCGAGACAAACTTTTCGTCATAGACGATCGTTTTGTAGCACTCGTCCCAAAGTATTATTATATCGTATTTTTTAGCAAGGCGGCATATATCCTCGAGGGTCTTTTTGTCATACACCATGCCGGTGGGGTTACTCGGCGAATTTAAAATTATCGCCGCAGTCCTTTCAGTGAGAGCCGCCTCGATCTGCTTCGAGCTCGCGATAAAGTCATGCTCCTCATCGGTATCGATGATAACGGGCTTTCCGCCGCACATTAATGTCATGTGCTCGTAGTTTATCCAGTATGGCGCGGGAATTATTACCTCGTCGCCCGGATCAACAAGACAGCAAAGGCTCAGATACAGCGCCTCCATCGCGCCGACCGTGACTATAGTCTCACTTTGGGCATCATACTTCACGCCGGTCTCGCGGTATATATTGTCGGCGACGGCCTCGCGCAGCTCGGCTATGCCCGCGTTGGCTGAATACTTTGTCTTTCCCTCTGAAATTGCTTTGATCCCCGCTTCACGAATATGCCTCGGGGTCATATAATCCGGGTCACCCAGAGTGAAGTCGATCACATCGCTGTACTCTTTCGCTTTGTCAAACAGCTGTCTCGTCAACGACGGCTGAATGCTTCGCGCCATTTTTGATATCTTCAAAACTTAATTCACCACTTATCTTTTATATTCTTTTATCGTATTTATAATAAAGTCCATGCTTTCAAACTTAAACAGCTTGGCTCCCGCGGCGTATATTACAACGCCTAAAACTATTTGTATTATCATGGTTATCAGGCTGCCCAATCCGAGCAAATTCACCGACAGCACGATGCCGCACATAAATAATGACAAAAGCATTGACGGGAGTATATCTTTTATCTGCTCAATATAACTGTATCCGAGCAGGCGCTTATTCGGAGCCGCGTTCAGAAACAACCCGATCGGAGTTGTTATACAATTTCCTATCATCATAGCGTAAAGGCCGTGCGGCAGCATTATTACAAGAGTCACTATTCCGATGATCTTCTTTAAGATCTCAAGGATCAGAAATATGTCGCTGCGCCCAACCGCTTTTATGGCCTGGAGATTGGCTGTGTGCACGGGCCAGAAGGCGTAAGTAAAGCAGCAGAACTGTATATACGGCACCGCGGGCAGCCACTTCTCGGTCAAAAGGAACACCGTCAGCGGCTTCGCGACAGCAGCGAGACCGGCCATGCAAGGAAAAATCAAAAACGTGCTTGTGACGATCGAGCGGCGAACCATATTTTTAAGCTGTTTTTTATTATCCTGCGCTCCCGACAGTACCGGAAACAGCACGCTGTCGATCGCGCTGTTGATGTTTATCACAACAAAAAACGGAAATTGCTTTCCCCTGTTATAGTATCCGAGATCCGACTCGGAGTAGAACTTTCCTATCACAAGCGAGTATATATTATTATATATCGTGTCAATGATCGACGAACATAAAAGTTTCCAGCCGTAGGAAAAAAGCTCTCTCATGCGCCTTATCGAAAACACGAAATTCGGGCGCCACTTGACAGTCAGCCAAAGTATGATCGTGTCGATGATCTGATTTATAAGCTGCTGAGCTACAAGCGCCCACACGCCTCCGCCTTTGTACGCTATACCTATTCCCGCAAAAGCCGAGACTATCGTGCCGCCGAGGGTGGCCCAGAAAAAACGCCTGAACTGCATTGTCCTTTGCACATACGCCTGCTGCACGCTGTTGACCGCCGCGATAATTATGCTCAGTCCCAAGACCCGGACAACGGGCGTGAGCTGCGGCATAGCGTAAAACCGCGCGATGATAGGTGCGCAAAGAAACACCGCGGCGTACAGCACGATCGAAAAAACTATACTGAAAAAGAAAACCGTTGAAAAATCGGTATTATCGGCATTCTTTCTCTGCACCAACGCTTGTCCCAGACCGCTCTGGGCGAACACCTGCGCTATAGCGATAAACACGGTTATAAGGCCTATTATACCGTAATCTGCGGGAGTTAAAAGTCTTGCCAGCACGATCGAGACTATAAACTGTATTCCCTGCGCGCCAAAACGCTCAGCATAGCGCCAGGCAAGGCCCGATATGGTCTGTTTTTTTATATCGCCGCTCATGATTCGGCTTTATCTTTTATTATCATAATATCAGTCACCTTTATATTCATCAAGATCTTCATAGGAAAAATTTTTTCGCCTCAAAAGATTTGAAAGCTTTGTCGCAAAAACCTTATATCCTTTTATACCCAAAATGCCGTACACAATAATTGCTATTTTGGCAACAATTATATTTTTCGGCACATCGAGCATAAATTTGTTAATTAATTTTTTGTTTTCTTCTCTGCAGATCACGCTGTCGGGCCGAAGTGTAAAGCTATCACTTGTGTCGATCGGCTGATTGTTATAGTCGTAAGACCTATAGTGATTGCCGTTTTTTTCTATAGCGTTCGAGGTGTTTATACCGCTGCCGTCATTGCCGTAGTTTCTGGTTTTGCTGAACATCGGTGTCACAACATATTTATCGGTCATGCTGACTAATGTTCCGAGAGATACATCATTCGACAATAAATAAAATATGTTTGGTTTTCCTCCAAGACAGTAAATTATATAACGCGCTTTTCTGAGCGTTATCATCTTTTTCAAAACGCCCGTCTTATACGCCTTATCAAAGTTCTTTTTAAAATAATTGTCCCTAAACATATCGCAATACAAAGTATATTTTCTCTTCCAGTTTCCGATCCCCCACGCTTCGCATGTTGAGGACTGAAAAATAACGGTCGCGTCTTTATCCGCCACCCAGTTTATAGGATACGAATAACCGTTTACCGCTATAACATTGTCGTCGTCCTCATACTCCGCCAGACACTTGTCCATATATTCCAAAAAATTGGGCGAAAAAACAATGTCATCCTCGGCGCTTATCCATCTGTCATATCTCTGAAAAACATGTTCTCTTAATCCTTGCGCATTTTTGCTGGGCCCGTAATTTTCTTCTCTTCTGAACACGTTAAATGATTTAAACACGGAAAAATCACCCGTGTCAAGGTAATCACATATTTTTTTGTATCCGTCCCAATGCGTCTCTTTTAGGGGATAGTCTAGCCCGATATACACATCGGTATATTTCGCCCACGCATTTTTCTTGAGCGATTCAATACCTCTTTTAAAATGCTCGTACCTACATAGTGTGGGTATAATAACCGGTGCGTATTTTATCTCTTTCATTATAAATTCTCCTTATTCAACTCTCGAGAGTTTTATTACTGTTAGCCGTTATATTCCTCAAGATACTCAAATGTAACATCGTTGAAAAAGTCTTTTTTTACTAAACCGAGCAGTTTCGCCAACTTTTTCACAATAAATTTGTATCCTTTTATTCCCATTATCCTATAAGCCGTTATCATAACAGTCGTGGCGATCCTGAAACCGAGCGACTTTGCGGAAAACTTATCCAATAATTCCTTGTTTTCTTTTCGATATATATATTTATCGGGTTTCGGCTCAAATCTTTCGTTTGTGTCGATCGCCTGATTGTTATAATCCAAGGTCCACGAGTTTTTGTTGTTCTTTCGCTTTACCTTTTTTTGATTTACACCGCTGCCATCCATGCCCATATTTCTTACTTTGCTTATTACGGGCGTCACCACATATTTATCTTCAATTGCCAAATACAACCCGAGGGAGTAGTCGCAAATTTTGTTAACGTATGAAGATTTTCTGCCGCCCAAACTGCCGCCAATATAAGCGCCGCGCCTGCTTTTTATCATTTTGTCAAGCTTGCCGGTTTTAAAATTCTTATCGAAAGTTTTGGTAAGATAGCCATCTGACAGATATTCAACGAGCTTATCATACTTTTCTTTCCAGTATCCGACTCCCCATGTTATGCATATAGATGACTGAAAAATAATATTCGCGTCCTTTTCCGAAACCCAATCTATCGGATAAGAATAACCGTTGATCGCTATAACGTCGTCATTATCCTCATAAAGCGCGAGACACTTGTCCATATATTCCAAAAAATTCTGAGAGAATATCATATCGTCTTCCGCCAAAATCCAACGATCATATCTCTTAAACAAATCATTTAGCAACAGTTGTGTATTTTGATCCGGTCCGCAATTTTTTTCTCTCCTGATAACATTAAAAGATTTAAACACAGAAAAATCACCGTTATCAAGATACTCGCATATTTTTTTGTAACCGTCCCAATGCTCGGCTTTCGCGGGATAATCGAGACCGATATACACATCTGTGTATTTTGCCCATGCGTTCTTTTTGAGCGATTCGACCTGATTTTTAAAATGCTTGTGTCTGCAAAGCGTCGGTATGATAATCGGCGCGTATACAATTTCGTTCATCTAATATTCCCCTTTAAATTTGCAAATCATACATCTACAATTTCCAATAATGTTTTCCAATATATTCGGCAATTTTCAAATCTTCCTCGGTATTTATATCTACCGCCTCAAACTTACTGACGAAGTGGATATATGGTTTGGCGCCGATCCTGCAGCGATATTTTTTCAGAGATTCGACGGATATTCCGTACATTCCCGTTGTTTCCTCAACAACCGGCGTCATATCCTGACTGCGGGGCAGGATGCACGGTCTGTAATTTATCGAAGTGTCATTAAGCCAAAAAAATCCCTGATGCCTTATCGCGGTAAAACATGAATCATACACGGTGCTTCCTATCAGCTTTTCCGCGCTTATCCTGATGGATTCGGGCTGCAAATACGGAGCCGTGGCGAAAAGCTGAAAATAATAATCATAATCGGGATACAGCTCGAAATGATAATTAAGCAGATCATTTCCGTTTGCAGTATTTTTCGCCAATACTTCTTTTCTGTCGATCACGCCGCAGCCGGCAGTTTTGCAATATTCTTTGATCTCATCGCTGTTTGTGTCGATAAATATATCATCAAATACTCCCGACTCTTTCGTGTGTTCAATAATATATTCATAAAGCTTTTTTTCGTTAAGAACGCGAAAATTCTTACCGGGCACCCTTTCGGAATTGGCCTTTATCGGTATAAAAGCAGCCGTCTTCATTAATATACCCTCCTAAAACAATGTGTCAAAATCTACTCTTTTGAATATTTCGAGCTTACCGCCGCGGGTGACGTTGTATATTTTTATTCCGTAAGCGTCGGCGTATTTTCTCGCTGTTTCGTACGCCTGCTCCATTCGATATATCATAGGAACGGTCGCGATCTTGTCTTTGGCTGAAAAATGATCGTCTTTAACGTCGTCGTTGCGTATTATCTTTCCGTTTTTATCGCGCTCCACAGAATAACTGTGGTCGATCCCGAGCAGGTAAATTTCTTTAAAGCCCATATAAACCGCCAGCTGGATCGAGGCATACGTCACGGTCATACCGTTATAAATACACTTTGATATATCCTCGGAAAACTCAACGGGCTTCGGATAAAAATCCTGAAGCATATTTATATAATACGCGCCCTTGATATAAGGATACGGCAAAAAATCAACCATGCAGACAAATTTGTCGCACAGCGCTTTTTGCGGGATCTCCTTGTGCGTTTTTAAATACAAGTTATAATCCTGCGATACGTAATACGTCGGACGCCAGTCGGTTTTCGAATAAATGTCAAATATCCTGTTCGCGCCGAAACATATCTCATTCTTGAGCTTGTCAAGGTCGGCGGCGTTAAGGCTGGGGCCGTTGCCAATAACAAAACAACGCTTGCCGGAATGTATCCCGCGCAGAGATTTGATATAATCTCTGCTTTGCGCAAATCGCCTATGATTTATAGGCGAAATAACGGGCTTTGCCGCCGCGATTATTATATCTTTAATTTTCCTGATTATTTGTTCTTTTGCCATTGTTTTACTCCAAAGCAACGCATCAGCGTATTATTCAAAACATACTAAAATATAATATCATACTAAAATAACAAATGCAAGGGTTTTTATTATTTTGTAACATAAATTATACGAAATATACAAAAAGAGCGGGTTTTGCCCGCTCTGTTTTATTTACCGCAGTACATTTTGGGGAGGCGCTTGTTCTGGATTTGGTCGAGGGCCTCGCCAAAGCGCTGGAAGTGCACGATCTCGCGCTGGCGCAGGAATTTTACAACATCGTTCACGTCGGGATCGTCGGATACCTTTAAAATGTTGTCGTATACCACTCTCGCCTTCTGCTCGGCGGCAAGGTCCTCGGTCAGGTCGGCGATCGGGTCGGAGGTCACGGCAAGGGCAAGGGCGTCAAACGGCATGCCGTTTGAATTCGCGGGGTACACGCCTCTGCCGTGATTCATGAAGTACGCGCCGAACGGGCTGTTCTCGATCTCCTCGTCGCTCGCGCACTTGGCGAGCTGCCGAACGATCGTTCCCACTATCTCAAGGTGCGCCAGCTCCTCGGTGCCTATGTCGGTCAGCAGCGCTTTTGTCATCGCGTCGGGCATCGAATATCTCTGAGACAAATACCTGAGCGACGCGCTGAGCTCCCCGTTGGGACCGCCTAACTGCATTTGACGATAAATTATTAATCCGGCACCCATTCCATGAGATCATCGGGCTGACAATCAAGCGCGATGCACAGTCTTTCAATCGACTTTGTATTTACATGCCCGTTATGCCTCATGCTCGTTAAAGCTGCCTGAGTTATGATGTTTTCTTTTCTAAGCCGCGTCGTATTATATCCGCGCTCTTTAAATAACTTAAAAGCCTTATCATATATAATCATTTTATTTTCTCCTTAAAATTTTATAAGAGAATTATATCACACTAATTTTATAATTGCAATAGTTAACACGAGTTTTCGTGCAAAAAACTCATTTATAAACATCAATTGTTAAAAGTGCATAATTTAATTTTATTTTTTTGTGCAGATTTTTTAAAAAAAGTATTGACACACCACTAAGTCGGTGGTATACTGTAAACATAAACCACTGAATTAGTGGAAAACTAATAAAGGAAAGGTGATATTATGAAGATCAAAAAGTTGTATTTCCCACCCAGTTCTCCAAACAATCCCGTTGTAGAAACATTGGACGGTAAATTCTTTCACTTCGCCAGCGGAACAAAATTCGGCGATCACACACACGTTACCGAAAAGGATTTGAAACCGCTGCCCGGATTCCATGCCATTGGCAATAATGCCACGGAGGCCCCGGACTATTTTTACAAATTGTATGGATTGGAAAAGGTAAATAAGGAGGCAAAAAAATGAAATACGAAGATTTGCAAAACAAGTTAAGCGTTTCGTCCAACGAGCTTCACGCGTCAATATTGGGTTACACCGTCCACGTTAGGACCTGGACTCAGAACGGAAGAATATTATCAGGTAAAGCATATCCGGAAAACACGGTTGCAAACCCCGACAACAGCGACGCGCACGATGCCGACATAGAACATTTTTTGAACAAAAGCGATGCCGTTGATTTTTTGAACAAAAATCACCCATATTCAAAACTTACCGCATATCTTGATAACAACGGAGATTCAAGATTGCAGATCAGCGAGTACAGTGTCACAGAGCAAAGCTGGGACTGGAACGCAAAGAATAATAAGTACGAATGCGGCGAGACGCTTAATATCGTGCTCCGCTCTAAAATGACCGCTGCGGTTGAAACAATTGCTTATGTTGTACAAAAAAGTATAAAGCAATTTGACGGCGATCTCTCGGCCGATCCCGAAGAAGATAACGGAATCCTCTCAGAGGGATGCGCTTATGTCGAGCCCGACAAAACAGAAAGGCTTGGAGTATTTGATGATACCGAAAACGCGCTGCAATACTTCAACGCCAATTGTCCGACGACTGAGATTGTTCATACTGTTAAGGACGGGGACCCTGTAACAACGGTAACGGAATATTATATACTCGAGGAAACAAATAAGATCGAAAATAGCTGGGATAATTGTGTGACAACACAAACAATGATTTTGGCAATTTCCAGTATTCCGGCGCCGCATTTCAGCAAGAAAAAACCTTTCTCCGACCAGCTGAAAGCAGCGCGCAAAAAGATCGGTTACAGCCAGGCAACGCTTTCAACTGCGCTCGGAATCCCGCGACGCACGATCGAAAATTGGGAGGCGGGTCAAAATCAGCCTCCCACCTGGGCCGCCGAGCTCTTGCTCGAAAAATTAAACATTATGTATAATGAACAAATTATTATATAATAAAGGGGATAACAATAATGTCCGAAGAAATAAAGAGCAAAGAAATCACAAAGGCCGAATTGATTAACAAACTGAAATATATATTAGACCATTCGTGCAAAAGTGATGATTGCATATATTACTGTAAAGTCAGAGATTGGCAGAACTACAGCCATGACCGCACATATTTTTCCATAGTCGAAAAAGGGAAATACAGCACCAAATATATAAATCATCAGTACGGTTACTATGATAATATTAGTGGCGAGTATTACCCGCACCGATACGGTGATCTCAGAAAAAATTACGATTTAGGCGGAATGGATATTAAAGAATAATAAATGAATTAGCGAAGCCGCAGAAACGGCTCCGCTTCTTTTTTTAGACCCTGCACATCTGTATAAACATATCGTCGATCTTTTTCATGTTGCGGACTATAACCGCCGTGAACTCGGCCCGCGTGATATTGTCGTTCGGTC
>CANRHV010000044.1 GCA_947630505.1 uncultured Monoglobus sp.
TACTTATTTCCGCCCTTTTCCCGCTCTAAATGCCACTTCCTTCTCACTCTGGAATTTTCTTTGGGAATTCACGAAATAATAATACGCGGGGTGAAAAGTAATGAAAACAACCGAGGCGATCATAAACCGAATTGTTGAATTATGCGCGGAAAGAAACATATCGTTAAACAAATTGGCGACCATGTCGGGATTGTCTCCCTCATCGCTTAAAGCTGTTTTGTACGGAAGGAGCAAAAACCCCACCGTCAAAACAATTAAAATATTATGCGACGGACTCGGAATAACATTGGGCAAATTTTTTTCAACCGATGAATTTGACTCGCTTGAGCAGGAAATAGAGTAAAAACTGTCACTTTGAGGTGAATAAAATGCAAAGATTAAAAGAATTAAGAAAAGAGCGGGGCTTCACTCAAGTTAAAATGCAAATGCTGACGGGAATAGACCAAAGCGACTATTCCAAAATAGAAACGGGAAAACGTTTTTATACCTTTGAACAATGCAAACGTATCGCGCTCGCGCTTGACACAAGCATGGATTATCTCGCGGGCCTGACCGATGAAAAAAATCCGTACCCGCGTTCATTTAATAATAAACTAAAATAACGACACGCAAATGACATTATGATTAAAACAAACCCCGCGATGATGCCGCGGGGTGTTAAGTTTATAGATCAAAATAATTTCTGCACGCATCGGCGATCTTGGCCTGCGTCTCGGCGTCGGTTATTCTTCCGACCAAATTTAAAAGTCTGCCGTGAGACACGGTTCGTATCTGCTGAAGCATTACCACCGAATCTTTTGGAAGTCCGCTGATATTTGCCGGAATTTTGATCTCGGTCGGATAAATTTTTGAGCCCGGTTTAATACTCGAAAACGGCAAAACCGTTGATACCGGAAGATTGTGGTTTACGGCGTCCGTTGAAATAACAAGCACCGGCCTTGTTCCTTTCTGCTCGCTTCCGCGCGTTGGGTCAAGCGCGCAGAAATATATTTCCCATTTGTTTACCATTCTCCCGTTACCTCACTGTCAACATAAGCGAAATCTTCCGCGCACGATATCGTCCTTTGAATAAAATCATCATCGTTTGCGGCTTCTGCCATCAAAGTCTCGTACTGTGATTTTTTAAGCTGTTTTAAATATTCGTCAACCGCCTGTCTTATAGCAAAATTAACAGACGGTATGCGATGTTCGAGAGACAATTGCTTGAGCATTTTAACCTGCTCGGTCGGCAACGTCGCCGTCACTCTCGAGGTTGAAACATTAACATTCATTTATATCACCGCCTTATGCTTATTATATCACAATACACTCTTTTTGTCAACAAAACATGATGATTAATATTAAGCGTAATTTTCATCAAAATTTGCATAATATTTTCACACAAAAACAAACCCCGCGGAAAAACCGCGGGGTTGTTGGTTTTTGGATTACTCGGCTGCTGCCGCCGATTCGGCGGGTTCGGCCTCGGTGTCGGACTCTTCCTCGTCCGCGTACTGCGCCTCTTCCTCAGCTTGGAGCTGCTGGCCCGACTGATATACGCCGTCCATAATGCCTTTTACGGATATTTTGTCAAGTTTGCCTTTGTTCTCGCTGATCTTGGCCTGAGACTTCCAATAGTTCTGGAGCTCATAGAAGCCCGCGATCCTCTTGATAACGTGATAGCCGTAGTCGGTCTTAACGGGATCGGATACCTGATCGAGAGCCAGCGCGAAGGCCGCCTCCTCGAACTCGGGCACCATCTCGCCCTCGCCGAAGGTGTAACCCGACGAAGTCTCGCCTGTATCCTGGTTATACTGTGTCATCAGCGAATCGAAATCCTCTCCCGCCTTGGCCTGCTCCGCGATCGTCTGAGCCAGAGCCGCCGCTGTCGCGTCGTCATACGCCTCGGGATCGGGAGTGGCCGCCGGGTCAATGCTTGTGTTGTCGTCTACCATAAGCAGGATGTGCTTTACGGAGCCCTTGTTGTCCTGCGTGTAGTCGCCAAGGTTTACGCCGTCGGGCACAAAGCTGTCAAAGTCCTCCTCTACCTCGGCCTGTACCTCCTGGCACTTCATAACCATTGAGTAGATCCTGGCATACTCGTTGATCGAGCTGATACCCATGCTTTTTGCTCTCAGATTAAAGCCGTCCTCGCCGAACTGCTGAACGTAGCTGTCGACCGTTGTCTGGATCTGCTGATCGTCTTCTTCATCCCATACCGTGTCTCCGCTCAGGACCTCGGACGTTTTCTGAGCCGTGATCATATCGCTCAGGGCGTCGTTATAAGCGTTCTCCTTGATGATATCGGAAAGCTTTCTGCCGTCAACTTCCTTATCCCAGTCGTAGCCTTCGATCTCGCCGTCGGCGTTGTCGCCCTCAACCTCGTAATACTGATTGGTGGCTTCAGCGTAGATATAATATCCGAGATCGGCGTCCGTCAGCTTTTCGCCGTTTACAGTCGCTATCGCTTTGCCCTCGGCCTTGCCGTATTTGGGTTGGCCCTGCATGTAGTTCATGACCAGGAAAACAACCAGCGCGGCGACCGCGAGACATCCGACAACAATACCGACAAGCGCGCCAACGGAAAGATTAACGCTCTTGCCCGCTTTTTTCTCAACCATTTGAGCAGCCTCGGTTATGTCGATCTTGGCGTCCTCCGCGATATCCTCGATCGCGCCGCCTATTTCGGCGGCTTTGTCGGCCGCTGCGTCCTTGATCTCCGAAACAGCCTCACTCGCGGCCGCGTCGGCCTCGGCGATCTCTTCCTTGATCTCGGAAGCGGCGTCGGCGATCTTCGCGGTGACGTCGTCCTTCACCTGCTGAACCTTTTCGTTCAGCGCATCGTTTTTTTCGTTGTCCATCTTCTTCTCTCCTTATATTAATTTATATTATTTTACAAAAATAAACCTGCCGTCCTTCGATTATACTACAAAAAAACATGTTTTTCCATAGCTGTAGTAAAAACTTATTGAAATGTTAACAAAAATTTAAAATTTATTTACAAAAACAACAAATTTTAATAATCTTTGTTATGCTTGCAATGATTTTATTATCTCCTCAAGCTCCGTCAGGTATTTCTCGCCGTACTGATCGGTTTTTTCGGGAGCCAGATTCAGTATAAGTCTCGGACTTGTCGGGCTTATGAGCCGCGCCAAACCGGGCCTTTTTTCGATAAGCTCAATGCAGGGCGCCATGTCGGGCGGGTTTTCGGGGTCGAATTTTATTGTTATTTTCTCGGAACTGCCTATCATCTCGGATATTCCCAAATCCTCCGCCGCGGATTTTATAAGCGACACCCGCAGCAGGTTGTTTGTCTCGGGCGGAACTGTGCCGTAGCGGTCCTCTATCTCGTCGTAGGCGTCAAGCATTTCGGCCTCGGTCTTAACCGACGCGATCCTTTTGTAAGCCGCGAGACGGGCGCTGTGGTTCTCGATATAATCCTCGGAAATATACGCGGTCACCGGGAGGTCTATCTGGGTCTCGGTCTCATGCTTCACCTCGCCTCCGGTGAGCTCGACGCGCGCCTCCTCCAAAAGACGGCAGTACATCTCATATCCCACCGCCTCCATATGCCCATGCTGGCTGGCGCCGATCAGGCTGCCCGCGCCGCGTATCTCAAGGTCGCGCATCGCGATCTTGAAGCCGCTGCCGAACTCGGTGAACTCCTTTATGGCCAGCAGCCGCTTTTCGGCCTCGGGCGTCAGCATTTTGTTTTTGCGGTATGTCAGATAGGCATACGCCGCGCGGTTCGAGCGCCCCACCCTGCCGCGCAGCTGATATAGCTGCGCGAGACCCAGTCGGTCGGCGTTCTCGACGATCAGGGTATTGACGTTGGGAATATCGAGACCCGTCTCGATTATCGTGGTGCATACCAGCACGTCGATGTCTCCGTTTTGCACGTCCATCATTATCCGCTCGAGCTCGCTCTCGTTCATTCTGCCGTGGGCCACGCCTATCCTGGCGTTCGGCAGACGCTCGGCCAGATTATTGGCGATCTTAAAAATTCCGTCTATCTTGTTGAACAGATAGTACACCTGTCCGCCCCTGCCCAATTCTTTATTGATAGCCTCGACCGCCACGTCGGCGTCGTACTCCATAACGTATGTCGAGACCGGGAACCTCTCGGCGGGCGGCTCGTTTATAACGCTCATGTCGCGGATGCCTGTCAGCGACATGTGCAGCGTTCTGGGTATGGGCGTGGCCGACAGCGTCAGCACGTCCACCTCCTTGCGCATCTCCTTTATCTTTTCTTTGTGAGCAACGCCGAAGCGCTGCTCCTCGTCGATTATCAGCATGCCGAGCTTTTTGAATTTGACTTTTTCTCCCAGCAGCTTGTGGGTGCCTATAACCACGTCGACCTCGCCCGTCGCGAGGCCGCGGACGACGCGCCGCTCCTCGGCCGCCGAGCAGAATCTCGACAGCATGGCGACGTTTATCGGATAGTCCTTCATGCGCTGCCTGAAGGTGTTATAGTGCTGATTGGCGAGTATGGTCGTTGGCACCAGATACGCAACCTGGTAACCCGCGTTCACCGCCTTGAACGCGCCGCGCAGCGCCACCTCGGTCTTGCCGTAGCCCACGTCGCCGCAGAGCAGCCTGTCCATCGGGTGGGGCTTTTGCATATCCTGTTTCATCTCGTCTATGCTGCGCAGCTGGTCGTCGGTCTCCTCGTATGGAAACCGCGCCTCAAAGTCGGACTGCCACTCGTCGTCGGGCGGAAACGCGACGCCCGGTATCTTGGCCCTCTCGGCGTAGAGCGCGATCAGCTCCTCCGCCATGTCGGCCGCCGCGGCCTTGACCCTCTGCTTGGTGCGCGCCCACTCGGAACCGCCCAGCTTGTTGAGCTTTACTCTCGCGCCGTCGCGGGATATGTGCTTGAACACCATGTCTGTCTGGTCGGTGGGCACATAGAGATAGTCTCCGCCCTTATACTGTATTTTAAGGTAATCCTTGCGCGCGCCCTCCACGTTCAGCTGCTCAATGCCGAGATATTTTCCTATGCCGTAGCTGCGGTGAACAACGTAGTCCCCAACACTCAGATCCGCGAAGTTGTCGATCTTCTCGCCGTCAATTTTTACGCGCCGCTTTTTGCGTCTGCGCTCGCCGCCGAAAATTTCCTTGTCGGATATGACCGCCGCGCGTATCAGCGGCAGCTCAAAGCCGCGCGCTATGCTTCCCGGGCAGACGGTCACGGCGCCGCCCGGCGGGAGCGCCTCGAGCCTTTCGGTATATCCGCAGGACATGCCCTCGTTTTCAAGCTGTTTTACAAGGTTTTTGGCTCTCGCCGCTGAGCCTCCCAGCAGCACCGCGCGGTACGATTCGGATTTATAATATTTGAGGTTCTCGACCAGAAGCTCAAGCTTTCCGCCAAACCCCGCCAGAGATTTTGAGTTTATCGAAAACGTCCGCTTTGGGCGGTACTCGGCCGAATTGCCGGGCAGCGCGCTTATTCCGATAAATTTGCGCTGCGCCAGTCCGCGGACCGCCTTTTTAAGCGGCATTTTGTAGGCCGCGTCGGCCTTTGGTATGATGCCTCGCTCCGCCAGATCGGTCAGGTCCTGCGCGAAACGCAGCTCCTCCTTCTCGCTTAAGTCGCTTATCCTGGCTGGGTCGCACCAGAATACCGCCGCGTTATCGGGAATATAGTCGATCAGCGTTGGAATTTCCTTATATATATACGGGATGTATTTTTCTATCGAGGGGAACGAGATGTTCTGCTTTATCCGCTCGATGTCGCGGCTGAACGTCGCCACCGATTTTTCATCCGCGCCGCTCTTTAAAAGCCTTGACAGGCGGCGGATAAGCGTATCCCGCTCCTTATCGCTCAGCACCAGCTCGGCCGCGGGAGTTATCCGCGCCGAGTCGATCATCTCAATAGTGCGCTGGCTGTCTTTGTCAAAAACTCTTATCGAGTCGATCTCGGTGTCGAAAAACTCTATTCTTATCGGGTTATCGCCGCGGGGCGGGAAAAAATCCAGAATACCGCCGCGGGAGCTGAACTGCCCGGCGCCCTCGACCATGTCCTCGCGCTTGTAACCCAGCGCCGTCAGCCTTTCGCAAAGCTCCTCGGGCTCGATCTCGTCGCCCGCCTTAAGCTCAGCCGTGTTCCCGATATATTTTTCATAGGGCAGCGTGGGCGAGACGAGCGCGCTGAAGCTTGTCACCAGATACGTGATATCACCGCGGCCGCGGCACAGCGCGTCGAGCACCTCGAGGCGCTTTTTCTGGACCTCGCGGCTGCGCGCGTCCACATCGTAGAACAAAATATCGGACGCGCCGAAACGCAAGACCCCGCCGCCCGTGAAAAATTTCAGGTCGTCGGCCAGCTCGGCTGCCGCCGCGTCGCTCTCGGCCACCATGACGAGCGGCGCGGAAAGCTTTTTGGACACGCAAAAAGCAAGGTGTGCCCTGAGCGAATCCGACACACCGCTTATGTTGATTGGGTTTATATTCTGTTTTGATTTGAGCGCGGATATGATCTCCTCAAAATCCGCCAGCTCATCCATCATTTGATAAAATCCGCCGCTCATAAACCTACCCGTTGTATTTCTGTATCGCTTCCCGAACGCCCGACTTTATTATCTCCTCGACCGCCAACACAGCGCGCACCGCGGTCTTTGTGAGGACCTCGGTCTCCTCCTTTGAGAATTTTCCCAACACGAAATTGCATATCTCCTCGTGGGTCTCGCCCTTCGCCTCGCCGATACCGATCTTGACTCTCGGAAAATTGTCGGAACCGAGGCACAGGATTATGCTCTTGAGACCGTTGTGACCCCCGGCGCTGCCCGAGGCTCGCGTTCTCAGCTTGCCGAGCTCCATTGTCTTGTCGTCCGAAATTACTATTATATTTTCGTCGGGAATGTCATAGTAGTCGGCGATGGGCGCCACCGCCTCGCCGCTCAGATTCATGTAGGTCGTGGGCTTGACCGCGACGATCTTCTCGCCGCCCAAAAATCCCGTTCCCACCATGGCCTGAAAACGGCTCGACTTGAACTTTATGTCATTTTTGGCGCAGAACGCGTCTATCACGTCATAGCCGATATTGTGCCTTGTGTTGACGTATTTTCTGCCCGGATTGCCCAGGCCGACCACCATATACATATTATGCCTGCCTTTTTAAAATAAATTTACAATATCTTACTTATCCTGTTTTTTGCTCTTTTTTAATTTTTTGGACTTTTTTCTATTGACCGTCCACTGCTCCTTTACCACCTGCTTCGAGCGGGCGATAGCCAGCGACTCGGGCGGCACCTCGTCGGTTATGGTCGAGCCCGCGGCGGTGTAGGCGCCGTGGCGGACGGTGACGGGCGACACCAGATTGGTATTGCAGCCGATGAAGCAGTCATCCTCGATTATTGTGCGGTGCTTGTTCTCGCCGTCGTAGTTCACAACCACTGTGCCGCATCCGAAGTTGACGCGCTTGCCCACGTCGGCGTCTCCGATATAAGTAAGGTGCGCCACCTTGGTCCCGTCGTCAATAGTGGAGTTCTTGACCTCGACAAAATCGCCTATTTTGACGTCCGAGCCTATCTTTGTGCCGGGTCTTAAATACGCGAACGGGCCCACGTTTGTGTCGGAGCCTATCTCGCTGTCTATCGCGACGCTTTTTAATATCGTGGTGTTTGAGCCCACAACGCAGTTGTTGAGCGAGGTGTCGGAGCCGATAACGCAATTTTCGCCGATGACCGTGTTTCCCTCAAGCACCGTGCCGGGATACAGCACCGTGTCCCTGCCGACCTTGACGTTGGCCGTTATCTGGACCTTGTCGGGGTCGATTATGGTAACTCCGCTCAGCATCAGCTCGACGGCCTTGCGGCGGTTCAGTATCTTTCCCACCTGCGCCAGCTGCAGCTTGTCGTTGACGCCAAGTATTTGCTCAAGGTCTGTCACGTAGGCGCCGACCTTGTCGCCGTCGCCCAGCATGATCTCCACAACGTCGGTTATGTAATACTCGCCCTGGGCGTTGTTGTTGGTGATGCGCTTGAGCGCCGCTCTGAGCTTTTGTATGTCAAAAAAGTACATGCCCGAGTTGATCTCTTTTATCTCCTGCTCGTCCTCGTCGGCGTCCTTCTGCTCGACTATCTTGACGATCTCGCCCTGCTCGCGCACAATTCTGCCGTAGCCGTAGGGATCGTCGATATACGCGGTTATGACCGTGGCGGCTCTCTTTTTCTTTATGTGGTCCTCGCGCACCCGCTTTAAGGTGTCCGCCTCTATAAGCGGCGCGTCGCCGTAGAGCACCATAACGGTGCCCTCGATGTTTTTGAGCGCCTCTATGCCCTGCATAACGGCGTGGCCCGTGCCAAGCTGCTCCTTCTGCAGCGCGTATTTCACGCGGTCGCCCAGATATGCCTTCATGTCCTCGGCCTTGTGGCCGATAACCACTATGTTTTCATCGCTTCCGGCCTCCTCGGCGGTGTCGACCACCCACTCGACCAAAGCTTTTCCGGCGGCCTGCTGGAGAGGCTTCGCCACGTTTGACTTCATTCTCTTGCCCTCGCCCGCGGCGAGTATTATACTGTATAAGCTCATTTTTATTCCCCCAAAAAAATTTATTTATCATAATTCAGATATTATAACACATAAGAAAAAATTTTACAATACCGATTTTGTGATTTCATAATTTTTAAAATTTCACCGAATTTATGTATTATTCGGCCCGTCTTTGGCAAGACTTAACATCGAGGTGATAAAATGAACAACAAAAACAATAACGGATTCGAAAACGACGACAAAAACAAGAGGGGCGACAACTACGACCGCAGGCCGATCACCGACCCTCCGAAAGCGGACGAGCAGGACATCACGATCTCGGCAAAGAGAAAAGGATTTTACATAATCCTTTTGCTTGGGATTACCGCCATAGGAATTTACGCTCTTTTAAGCGCTCTGATACCGAAACCCGAAAACAACAAGCGTATCGAGACCGGCTCGGTCTTCGCGACGCCGACGCCCTACGCGGCGGCCGTGCCCGCCAACGCGAACGCCCTGCTTCAAAACGATGAGGACGACGCGGCTATGCCAACCGCGAGGCCGACGGCTAAGCCCGCCGCCGAGACAAACGCCGATGATAAGCCCGCGCCGAGCCTCGCGCAGGCGCCCGTTTCGGGCAGGATAATCAAGGATTATTCCGGAGACGATCTGGTATATTCCGAGACCATGAACGACTGGCGCGCCCACTGCGGAGTTGATATAGGCGCCGCGCCCGACACGTTTGTGACCGCGATAAAGGACGGCACTCTTAAAAAGGTGTACGAGGACAGTCTGCTGGGCACCACGGTGGTGCTGCACCACAACGACGACGGCACCGAGAGCGTTTACTGCAATTTAAAAGAAGTGCCCGACCTGCCGATAGGCTCGGAGATCAAGATGGGCGACACTTTAGGCAAGATCGGCTCAAGCGCCGTTTCGGAGCAGAACGACGAGCCCCACCTGCACTTTGAGGTCAGGAAAGACGATAAGCCCCTTGACCCGAAGGAATTTGTCGTCTTTGAGGAAGTCGACTATATAACGCCCGAGCCCTCGGCGGCGGGCGGCGTGAATGATTACGAGGATTCTGAGACCCGATCGGGCTACCGCCCCGACCCCTACACCGACGGCGAGGACATCGAGACCATGATAATAGACTAAACTGACGGGCGGCAGATTGCCGCCCTGCGGGACGCCGAGGTCGTCGTCCCCTACGAATTTCATCACACCGTAGGGGCGAATATTATCCGCCCAATCTTTTTCTCTCATATTTCCCTTGTTTTCTCAATTTATTTATTATATAATAAATAAAACAAACAAAAGCGGGGAATGATTATCATGGACAAAGTCTCGATCGTAAAATGCGCCGATTACGCCGACGCTTACGCGGCGGTGAAAAAATCGCTGGACCTTATCGGCGGTATCGAAAAATATGTAAAGCCGGGCAGCCGCGTGGTTCTGAAGCCGAACTTTGTGTCGCGCAGAAAGCCCGAAGCGGCGGTCACCACTCACCCGGCGGTGCTGCGCGCGGTGATCGAGTTGGCCGAGGGCGCCGGAGGCAAGGTGACGATCGCCGAGAGCCCGGGCGGGCCTTATAACGCGGCGTATCTCAAAAGCGTGTACTCGGCCTGCGGCGCGCTTGAGGCGGCGGAGGGCACGGACGCGGAGATCAACTACGACACCGCCTTTGAGGAAGTTCCGTGTCCGGACGGCGCCACCGTTAAAAAGCTGCCGATAATAAAGCCCGTGCTTGACGCCGACGTTATAATCTCGCTGCCCAAGCTCAAGACCCACTCGATGACAAGCTACAGCGGCGCGGTGAAAAACCTGTACGGCACGGTCCCCGGCACCTATAAGGCGGAGCTGCATTTCCGCCTGGACGAGCGGAAGGCGTTTTGCTCGATGCTGATCGATTTGTGCGAGGTCGTGAAGCCGACTCTGGCGGTCATGGACGGAGTGTGGGGCATGGAAGGCGACGGCCCCACCAACGGCGAGCGGCGCGACGCGGGCGTTATCATGGCCGCGGCCAACCCGCACGCTCTTGACTATATCGCCTGCAAAATGATAGGCTACGATCTCGGCGACGTTGACACCATATCGGAGGCCGCCGAGCGGGGTCTGTTTGACCCGGGCTCCGTAGAGGTCGCGGGCGATGATCCCGCCTCATTCGGGCTCGGCGATTTTGTGAAGCCCCAGACCGACTTTAATCTTTTGAAGGTCGTGTCGTTGCCGCCGCGCCTCAATAAATTGGTTGTAAAAATGCTGGCGTCGCGCCCCGCGATCGACGAGGGAAAATGCGTCGGCTGTGGCGAGTGCGCCCGCTGCTGCCCGCCCAAAGCGATAAGCATGGAAAGCGAAAAACCCGATATCGACCGAAAAAAGTGCATAAAATGCTTCTGCTGTCAGGAGCTGTGCCCAAAAGGCGCGGTAAAGATCAAACGCCCGCCACTTAACCGCTTTATGCTCAAGTTTTTGAAATAATTTTTCTCCCGCTTGTCGGGAGATTTTTGTTTGCTCCGCCGGAATTTTAATCAAACAAAAATATGCGCGTCGCCGCCGAATTCAAAAATTTGTCCTTGAATATAAAATCACGTTATGTTAAAATGGTCGTATCACAAGTTTTCAGGAGAAATCGTATGACTAAAAAAATAAAAATAGGAACGACCGAGATCGGCGGCGGATCGCCGATAAAAATACAGTCAATGACAAACGTTCCCACCTCGGACATCGAGCGCGTGATCGCTCAGATAAACGCTCTGGCCGAGGCGGGCTGCGACATCGTGCGCTTTTCTGTGCCCGACGAGGAGAGCGCCAAAGCTGTCGAGACGATCAAGAGCCGCACAACCGTGCCGCTGGTGGCGGACATACATTTTGACTACCGTCTGGCGCTGATGTGCATAGAGCGCGGCATAGACAAGGTGAGGATAAACCCCGGAAACATCGGCGGCGAAAGCAACGCCGCGGCGGTGGCGAAGGCGGCGAAAGCCGCGGGCGTGCCGATCAGGATCGGCGTGAACGGCGGCTCTCTGGAAAAAGGGCTGCTTGAAAAATGCGGCGGCGACCTGCCTAAGGCCATGGTCGAGAGCGCCAAGCGGCACGTCGAGATTCTCAACAAATTTGATTTTGACGATATTGTGCTGTCGCTCAAGGCGTCGAGCGTCAGGACCACGGTCGCGGCGTATCGGCTGGCGGCCGAGACCTTCCCTTATCCGCTGCACCTGGGCGTGACCGAGGCGGGAACGACCGAGCAGGGCATAGTCAAATCCGCGGTCGGGATCGGCTCGCTGCTGCTAGGCGGCATAGGCGACACGATACGCGTCTCTCTGACCGACGACCCTCTGCGCGAGATTAGGGCGGCAAAGCTGATACTGCGCTCGCTGGGTATGGGCGGCGATTATGTTGAGGTAGTGTCCTGCCCCACCTGCGCCAGGACCAAGATCGACCTGATCCCCATTGCCGAAAAAATAAACGAGGCGGTGAGCGGCATTGACAAAAAGCTCAAGGTGGCGGTCATGGGCTGCGTGGTCAACGGCCCCGGCGAGGCGGCTGACGCCGACGTCGGCATCGCCGGCGGCGACGGCTGCGCCGTGCTGTTTAAACACGGAAAAATAATCAAAAAGATCAGCGAGGCCGAGATCATACCCTGTCTGCTGAGCGAGATCAAAAATATGACCGATAACAAATAAAAAAGGATCTGATATAAATGAACCCAAACATTCTTGACATATTCGACAAGGTGAGCGTGGCCGAGAGCTTCGCTCGCGTTCTTGAAAAATTCGCGATAGCGTCCTGCAATGTGGACACCGCGGCGGGAGAGGTGGCGGTTTATCTTTCGGGGAAAGACGCGGACGATTTTTTGCCCGCGGCCGACACCCGCGCCTTTGCCGAGACAGCGAAAAAGCTGTACGGCCTCAGAGATTTTGACATATTTGTGAAATATCCGAGGCTCGGCTTTTCGGACGAGTATTTTGACTACCTGACCGAGGTTTTTTTGAGCGGCCACGACTCGGGCAGAGCCTTTCTGGGCGGCGCCGAGGCGGAGCTTCGAGACGGAATTCTGACTATCGACGGACTCAAAGGCAGCGAGGAAATGCTGCGCAAGATAGGCTATGACAGCTTTATGCGCGATCATGTTTCATACGGCCTGGGCGCCGACGTCACCGTGCGTCTTGAATTCGAGGATACCGACAGAGACGAGTATATAAAGCGGCAGGAGGAGCTGGAACAGAGCATAGCGCAAAAGATCGCCGCCGCGCCGCCCGCGCCTCAAAAGGCCGCGAAGCCCGCGGCAAAGCAGTTCGGAAAGCACATCGACGAGGAGCCTACGTCCATTATAAACTTAAACGAGGACACAGGCGCCTGCGTGATCAGCGGCGAGGTCATCGAGTGCGACATGAGAGAAAACGCCCGCGGCAATCGAAAGACCATATCCATGCGCTTTTCGATCGGAGACGACGAGTGGGCGACAACCTGCAGCGCCTTCGGTATCGAGGAAAAAATGAAGCCTCTGACCGAAATGGTGAGCGAGGGCGCGCTGCTGAAAGTGGCGGGCGATTATGAGTACGACGATTTTCTGCGCTCGTGGGTCGTTAAGGTAAGCTCCGCGCAGGTTCTCGAAAAACCTCCCGTCAGGACCGACAACTATCCCAAAAAGCGCGTGGAGCTGCATCTTCACACCAAGATGAGCGCTATGGACGCCATGACCTCGATCGGCGATCTGGTCGACCGCGCCGCCTATTGGGGGCACCCCGCGATGGCGATAACCGACCACGGCGTGGTCCAGGGCTTCCCCGACGCGCACGCGGCGGCCAAGGCGCACAAGGGCTTTAAAATGATCTACGGCATGGAGGGTTATTTGATCGACGACATCCCCTCTAAAGAACTGAACAAGATACGCCGAATGAAGCGGGGGACCTACGTGGTGTTCGACCTTGAGACCACAGGCCTAAAGGCGGACTATGAGGCGATAACCGAGATCGGAGCCGTGAAGATCAAAGACGGCCTGATCGTTGACAGCTTTTCGCAGCTGGTCAACCCCGAGCGGAGAATTCCCGACGAGATAACCCGGATCACAGGCATCACCGACGAGATGGTGAAAGACATGCCCACGATCGCCGAGACGCTTCCCAAATTCAAGGATTTTTGCGGCGAGGCGGTTATGGTCGCCCACAACACGAAGTTTGACATGAGCTTTATATACGCGGCGGCGAGACAGCTTAAAATATACTTCCCCAACAAAACCATGGACACGCTTAAAATGTCGCGCGACCTGTTCCCGAACGAGGAAGTGCACAAGCTGGACTTTGTGTGCGAGCGGCTCGGCGTTAAGCTCGACAACCACCACAGAGCGGTCGCGGACGCCACCGCCACGGCATACTGCTTTATAAAAATGATGGAAATGACCGTCTGGAAAGAGGCGGCGGAGCTTGAGAAAAACATACCGACGCTCGAAAAGGACGACCCGATGATCAAAGAGAGAAAATACCACATAATTCTGCTTGCGCGGAACTACGTGGGGCTCAAAAATCTTTACATCCTGATCTCCCGCTCCAACCTCGACTACTTCTACCGTCGGCCCGGCATACCCAAAAGTCTGCTTTATAAATATCACGAGGGAATCGTGATCGGCTCCGCCTGCGAGCAGGGTGAGCTGTACCGCTCGATAATCAAAGGCCTGCCCGACGAGGAGCTGCTGGAGATCGCGGAGTTTTACGACTATCTGGAGATACAGCCTCTGGGCAACAACGCTTTCATGCTCCGAAACGGCCAGGTCAGCGACGAAAACGGCCTTATCGAGATAAACAAAAAAATCGTAGAGTTGGGCGACCGCATAGGAATAAAGACGGTCGCCACCTGCGACGTGCATTTTATGGACCCCAAGGACGAGATGTACCGCAGGGTGCTCCAGGGCGCCCAAGGCTATGAGGACGCCGAGACCCAGGCGCCGCTGTATCTGCGCACCACCGACGAGATGCTCGAGGAATTCAGTTATCTGGGGGATCGCGCGGAGGAAATAGTTATCGACAACACTCTCAAGATCGCGGACACGATCGAGGAAATACAGCCCGTGCGCGACGGCTCGTATCCGCCCGAGATACCCAACAGCGAGAAGGACCTGCTTGAAATGTGCCACAAAAAGGCGCACGAGATATACGGCGACATTCTGCCCGAGATCGTGGAAAAGCGCATGAACCGCGAGCTCGACTGCATAGTGAAGTACGGATACTCGGTAATGTACATAATCGCCCAAAAGCTGGTTAAAAAATCCAACGACGCGGGCTATCTGGTGGGCAGCCGAGGCAGCGTGGGCTCGTCGTTCGCGGCATTCCTCTCGGGCATCACCGAGGTCAACGCTCTCTGCCCGCACTACGTGTGCCCCGAATGCAAATACAGCGAGTTTTACGAAAAAGGCGAGTACGCCGTGGGTATGGACATGCCCGACAAGGTCTGCCCCAAGTGCGGCGCGCCCCTCAAAAAGGACGGGCTGAATATCCCGTTTGAAACGTTTCTGGGATTTGAGGGCGACAAGGTCCCCGATATCGACCTGAATTTCTCGGGCGAGTATCAGGCGACCGCGCACAAATACGTGGGCGAGCTGTTCGGCGAGGACTACGTTTTCAAAGCGGGCACGATCGGCACTATCGCCGATAAGACCGCCATCGCGCTGGCGAGAAAATACTACGAGCAAAAGGAGATCACCGCCCCCGAGGCGGAGCTCAAGCGCATATCAAAGGGAATGGTCGACGTTAAGCGCACCACGGGGCAGCACCCCGGCGGAATCATCGTCTGCCCCAAAACGATGGACATCCACGATTTCACGCCGGTGCAGCACCCGGCCGACAAAAAGGACTCCGACATAATCACCACCCACTTCGACTTCCATTCGATACACGACAACCTGCTGAAGCTGGATATACTGGGTCACGACGACCCCTCGACTATCAGGATGCTCGAGGATCTGACCGGAGTCGACGCGCTGAAGATCCCCTTTGACGACCCCGAGACCATGAGCATATTCAGCGGCACCGAGGCGCTTGGCGTTACGCCCGAACAGATCGACAGCAAGGTCGGCACCTTCGGCGTGCCCGAGTTCGGCACCAACTTCGTGCGCGGCATGCTGGTGGACACGATGCCGAAAACCTTTGTGGAGCTGCTTATCATATCCGGCCTGTCCCACGGTACCGACGTGTGGCTCAACAACGCGCAGGACCTTATAAAAAACAAAACCGCCACCCTTTCCGAGGTTATCGGACTGAGAGACGATATCATGGTGTATCTTATCCAAAAGGGTCTGGAGCCGGTCATGGCCTTTCAGATAATGGAGTTTGTGCGAAAGGGCAGAGCCGCTAAAGAGGGTATGCCCGAGGAATACGAAAAGGCCATGCGCGAGCACGATGTGCCAACCTGGTACATAGAATCCTGCAAAAAGATCAAGTACATGTTCCCCAAGGCTCACGCCGCGGCGTACGTCATGATGGCTGTGCGCATAGCGTATTTTAAAGTGCACTATCCGATACAGTTCTATATGTCGTACTACACCGTGCGCGCCGACCTGTTCGACGCCGCGATAATGGCCAACGGCAAGGACGGCGTTATCTCCGAGATGCGCAAGATACGCGTCAAGGGCAACGGCGCCACCGCCAACGAAAAGAGCCTGTTCACGATACTTGAGGTGTGCCTTGAGATGTACGAGCGCGGAATAGAGTTCGCCCCGGTCGATCTCTACGAGAGCCACGCCTATAAATTCAAAGAAAAAGACGGCAGAATACTGCCGCCTCTGAACGCTTTTCAGGGTGTGGGAACCGCCGCCGCCCAGGCCGTTTACGACGCGGCCCAAGAGGGCGAGTTCATGTCGAAAGAAGAACTCAAGCAGCGCTCGGGCGTGACCAAAACGGTCATCGAAACACTGGCCGAAAACGGAGTGCTGGGCAGTCTGCCCGACAGCTCCCAGATATCGTTTTAAATTTAACTTATCTCGCGGCCCGTTGCCGCGATCGCGGCGCCGCAGACGTAAGCGGCGCCTTTTTCTTTTAATGCGCGGGCGCACTCCTCCATGGTCGAGCCCGTTGTCTTAACGTCGTCGATCACCAATATCGTTTTGCCCTTGAGCCTGTCCGCGCCGAGCCGCGTCTCAAAGGCGCCCGCCAAATTTTCGCGCCGCTCATCGCCCGAAAGCTCGGTCTGCTTTTTGCCCTCTCTTGCCCTTTTAAACGCGCCTTTGACATACGGAACGTCAAGCGCCTTGGCGGTTTTCCGCGCCAGCAGGTCGCACTGGTCAAACCCGATCTCCCGTATTCTGGCGCGTCTGGGCGGGACCGCCGCGACAAAATCAAACTTCACATCTGGCAGGCGTCCGCTGATATTCGCGGCGATAATTCCCGCGAATGTTGACGCGGAGCCGAGGCTCAGTCCTCTTTTGTATTTTATTATGCCGCCGCTGGAATTCTCGTCATACGCGCAGGCGGCGATTATCCTGTCAAAGCTCCGCCTCGCGCCGCTCCGCCGCAGGGAAAAGCATTCGGGACAGATCGTTCCGCGCCGTCCTTCCTCGGCAGCGGCAAACTCAAGCGGAGCGCCGCATATCGAGCAGCAGCTCCTGCGGGCGCAGAACCGCACCTTTTCCATGCACTCGGAGCAGATATACACTCCGGTTTTCGAGTGCGGCATCAGAGCGCCGCAAAAGGCGCAGGCGCCGGGATAGACATAGAACAATATACGGTCAAGAAAACTCATGATAAATCTTTCCTGTTATATTACAAATTCAGCTTGTCGAAGGCGGCCGCGAACGGATTGTTGGCCTCCTCCTTTTTGTTCTGGTTCCTCAGATAATTTTGAACGTCGCGCTTTGAGGCGCCGCCCTGATTTTTTCTCTCCTTAAATGCGGAATATTTCTCGCGGTAGCCGCAGGAGCAGTAAAAGCTCTTTTTGTCGCCCTCGCCCCTAAGCTCCATTTTTTTGTGGCACTCGGGGCACCGCGCGTTCGTAATTATGCTGACCGAGCGGCGGTAGCCGCACTCCCTGTCTTGACAGACCAGCATCTTGCCCTTTTTGCCGTTGACCTCAAGCAAAAATTTTCCGCATTCGGGACAGGTCTTTTTTGTCATGTTGTCGTGACGGTAGGACGCCTCGCTGTTTTTCACGGTCTTTACCAGATCGGACGCGTATTTTTCAATTTCCGAGATAAATTTGTTTTTGTCGGCCCTGCCCTTTGATATCAGCTCAAGCTCCATCTCCCACTTGGCGGTGAGCAGCGGCTCTTTAAGGTCCTCGGGCACCAGGTCGATAAGCTGTATGCCCTTCGAGGTGGGCGCCATGCTGTTTCCCTGCTTCTCCACATAAAACGAGGAATACAGCTTTTCGATTATGTCGGCTCTTGTGGCCGGCGTGCCCAGGCCTCCGCCCAAGTACTCCTTCATGTTCTTGTCGCTGACGAATCGGGACGGGTTCTCCATAGCGGAGAGCAGCGTAGCCTCGGTGTATCTTGCGGGCGGGCGGGTCTTTCCGGATTTTATAAACACGTTTTTGCAGATAAATTTGTCGCCCTCCTTCATTTTGGGAAGTATCTGCTTGCGCTCCTCGACGCGGATCTCGGTCACATCCTCGTCCTCATCGAACGAATAGTCGGAAGAATACACCGCCTTCCATCCCTTTGAGACCTCCTCGCGGCCTCCGGCCTTGAAGCTGTGGCCGCCGCACTTAAACTCGGCCTTTACCTGCATGTATTTATAGGGCGGCATAAAGCAGGCCAAAAACCGCTTTACCACCAGCGAGTATATCCGCTTTTCCTCCTGCGACAGGCTTATCATCGGAACGCGCTCCTCGGTGGGTATGATCGCGTGGTGGTCCGAGACCTTGCCGTTGTTGACGCAGGCCTTGTTGATCCTGAGGTTCTTTTTGAGTATTTCCGCCGCCGCGTCCTCGACCTTTGAGACCGCGCGCAGACGGTCGCCGAGGGTCGGCACTATGTCGTCGGTCAGGTACCGCGAATCGGTCCTCGGATAGGTCAGCGCCTTGTGCTGCTCATAGAGCTTTTGCATGATGTTGAGCGTCTGTTTGGGCGAGTAGCCGTAGAGCTTGTTGGCGTCGCGCTGCAGCTCGGTCAGGTCATAGAGCATGGGCGCGCCCGTCTGCTTTTCGGCGCGGCGCATCGAGGTCAGCCTGAATTCCTTTCCCTTGATGTCGTCTTTAACCGCCTCGGCCTTTTCGCGGCTGAATGTGCTTCCGCCGTTCTCGCCCGTCCATGTGACGAACAGTCCGCCCAGGTCGGCCTCAATCGTGTAATATTCTTTGGGAACAAATTTGCGTATCTCGTTTTCTCGGCGCACCAACAGCGCCAGCGTGGGCGTCTGCACCCTGCCCGCCGAGAGCTGCGCGTTGAATTTGCAGGTCAGCGCGCGGGTCACGTTGAGACCCACAAGCCAGTCGGCCTCGGCGCGGGCCTGAGCCGCCATGTACAGATTTTGGTATTCCTTGCCGTCTTTTAAATTTCTAAATCCCTCGCGTATTGCCTTGTCGGTCTGAGACGAGATCCACAGCCGCTTTATCGGCTTTTTGACGCCGGCCTTGGCGATTATCCATCTCGCCACGAGCTCGCCCTCTCGGCCCGCGTCGGTGGCGATTATTATCGAGTTCACCTCGGGGCTCCTGAGCTGCTTTTTCACCGCGCTGAACTGCTTCGAGGTCCGGGGTATCACCTGCAGCTTCATTGGCTTCGGCAGCATCGGCAGCGTGTCCATGCTCCATGTTTTGTACTTGTCGTCATAGGCCTCGGGGTCGCACAGCTCCACCAAGTGCCCCAGCGCCCACGTGACGATATATTTGTCGCCTATCAGGCAGCCGTCTCCCTTTTTCGCGCATTTCAAAACTCTCGCCAATTCTCTGCCGACCGACGGCTTTTCCGCGAGAACCAATATTTTAGACATAATTCTTCTCCTGTATCAAATAATATTTTTCTTAAATTATATTACAATTCTTCTCAAAAATCAATCAATATAACAAATATTAACAATTTAAATATTGACAATATTAAAAAACGGATATAAAATAGAATAATAAGGGGTGATTTTTAATGAAAACAAAGGATTTTATGTATGACGGTGAAAAAAAGCTGGATTTAAAAAAGCTTTCGACAAACGGCAAAGAGTACAAACCCGACAAGCAAAAGACCATCGAAAAGACCGCGAAAATGCTGCCGAGGCTGGGAGAGCTCCAGAGCAGGCTGTACGCCGAGGCGAAAGAGGGCTTGCTCGTCATTCTCCAGGCGATCGACGCCGCCGGCAAGGACAGCACGATAAAGCACGTTATGAGCGGAATAAACCCCCAGGGCGTTATAGTCACATCGTTCAAGCAGCCCACATCGGCGGAGCTCGCCCACGGCTTTCTGTGGAGAATAGAAAAGGCCATCCCCGAGCGCGGCTACATAGGAATCATGAACCGCTCCCACTACGAGGACGTGCTGACCGTTAAGGTCAACAAATTTTATAAGAGCTACAATATGCCGGGCCGCTGCATCGACATGAGCGAAAAAGAATTTTTCAAGAACCGCTACCGCATGATAAACAACTATGAGGAATATCTGAGCTTAAGCGGCTACAGAATAATCAAGATATTTTTAAACGTCTCGGCCGACAAGCAGAAGGAGCGCTTTTTGGAGCGCATAGACAACCCCGCCAAAAACTGGAAATTCTCGGCAAGCGACCTGAAGGAGCGCGCCAAGTGGGACGAGTACCGCGAAGCCTTTGAGGACGCGATAAACGCCACCGGCACCAAGACCGCGCCCTGGTACGTGCTGCCCGCCGACAGAAAGTGGCTGACGCGGTACCTCGTGACAAAGATCCTACTCGAGACCCTCGAGGACATGGACCCGCAGTTCCCCAAACTCTCCAAAGAAGAAACCGCCAAACTCGGCGATTACAAAACCGCCCTGCTGAATGAAAAATAGCTTGACATGATCGACAAAGGGATCGATCAACTCAAATCCGGCAAAGGTCAAAAACACGAGCTGATCGAGAAAGACGACCATAAATAACCCAAAACACCGACCGAATTCATTTCGGCCGGTGTTTCCGTATCCCCGATTGCACCAATGCCGCAGCCCGCCTGCCTCGCCCCATAACGCCGTAGGGGCGGATATTATCCGCCCGTTTGCCTTCCCCTTGAGGGGAAGGTGGGTTTTTGCCCATTCGGGCAAAATGGAGTGGTATCATTTAAAAGGAGTCGAAAAACACCCAAAAATCTGGTATAATAAAGAATCAGAAAGGAAAGGTGT
>CANRHV010000045.1 GCA_947630505.1 uncultured Monoglobus sp.
CATACTTATTTCCGCCCTTTTCCCGCTCTAAATGCCACTTCCTTCTCACTCTGGAATTTACTTTGGGAATTCACGTATTTCAAGAATAATCCTCTAAAGGCCGTCATATGATTTACTCAGGAGGTGACGTAAATGAAAATCTGGTTTGTCGGCAGGCGCCTCGGAGCCGCGCTCGGCGTTATAGCGGTCCTGTTCTTCGCGCTGGCGCTCGCGGGCTGGGTCTCGGGCAGGAACGCCGCGATAACCACAGCCGCCGCGGGAGAGCGCGACCTGCCGATATACTGCGTCCAAAAGGACGAAAACGACAAAAAGCTCTCGATCAGCTTCGACGCCGCTTGGGGCAATGAGGATACGCAGAATCTGATAGACATACTCAAAGAAAGAAATATACGGACGACGTTTTTTGTGGTCGGGGAGTGGGTCGACAAATATCCCGAATCGGTCAAGGCTCTCTCCGACGCGGGGCACGAAGTCATGAACCACTCGGCGGACCACCCGCACATGACCCAGATCTCAATTGATGATATGAAAAAGCAGCTGAATGACTGCGGAGACAAGATCGAGGCGATAACGGGACGCAAGCCCGACCTGTTCCGACCGCCCTACGGCGATTACAACAACGACGTTGTTGGCGCCGCCAGAGAGTGCGGGTACTACACGATACAGTGGAGCGTTGACAGCCTCGACTGGAAGGACCTGTCGGCCGACGAGATATATAACAGAGTTGTGCCAAAAGCCGAGCCCGGAGCGATCATACTGTTCCACAACGCCGCCAAGCACACGCCCGAGGCGCTGCCTAAAATACTCGACGCGCTGATCGAGCAGGGGTACGAGGTCGTGCCGATATCCGAGCTTATCATGCGGGAAAATTACAAGGTGGACCCAAACGGAAAACAATGCAGCGCAAATAATTAAAATCGGAGGTCGCGAGAATGTCGGAAATATCGGAATACGCGTATGATGAAAACAGCTGCTACCGCAGCAATATCGCAAGGCTTTGCGGTGAGGTTATATCGAGCCCCGCGCTTTCACACGAGATATACGGAGAAAAATACTACAATATAATTCTGGCGGTACCGAGGCTGAGCGGGAACCGCGACCTGATACCCGTGACGATCTCCGAGCGGCTGTTCTGCGAGTATAAGCCCGCGGTCCGCGACGTGATCGCCGTCACGGGGCAGTACCGCTCGTACAATAACTATTCGGGAGTCGGCAGCAGGCTTATACTCACGGTGTTCGCAAAGGAGATCGAGTACATCGGGAAATGCGGCGAGGTTCGACCCGAGGGGAACCCCAACGAGGTCTTTTTGAACGGATTTCTTTGCAAGCGCCCCACCTACCGCACGACGCCCTTTAACCGCGAGATCTCGGATATACTGCTGGCGGTCAACCGCTCCTACAAAAAATCCGACTATATCCCCTGTATAGCCTGGGGCAGGAACGCCAAATATTTAAGCGGCCTGTGCGTTGGCGCCAACCTTAAAATATGGGGCAGGATACAGAGCCGCGAATACAAGAAATTCATAAGCGAGAGCGAGACGATAACCAAAACCGCCTACGAGGTCTCAATTTCAAAGCTCGAAAATGTGAGCTGTGAATAACAAAAAGGCGCCCGGAACCCCGAGCGCCGAATTGTTTTAATCCTCTAATATTTGCTGCAAATTGTCAATGACCTTTTGCAGTTTTTCTTTTTCCTTGCCGTCCGGCATATTGACGATGACCTCTGTCAGATCGTCTAATATAAACCGAATAAATCCGTTAAACTGTTTATCTGTCATTCCCATAATTAACAGCTCCTTTTATTTTAAGTTATTTTTGTACCAAACCCGCGATATACGCCTTTATGATCTCCTTGATCTCAGCCGGCGCATAATTGTTTTTCTCACTGTTTGATTCGATTGTGTCTATCAAATCATATGCCATAGCCTTTTTTATTTCCTCGGCTTCTCTGTCCGTCGGCATTGAATTAAGCTCCTTTCGCGATATTGATTCGACATGTTTATAATATCATAAACACGTTAAATAATCAAGTCTTATTTGTTCCAGATAGCCAATATCTTTTCGGCGGTGGAGCCGAAGTTTTCCTCGCTGTTGGTCTCGAGTATCGCGTTTATGACGGGCGAGTATTCTTTGGCGTATTTGAACAGATACTCGTAGTCGTAAACTCCGTCGCCCGCGAGCCTGCCCTCTTTTTTGCCGTCAATGACCTCAAAATCCTTAAAGTGCAGTATGCCTATGCGGTCGCCGTAGAGCGAATACACCTCGTCGACTATCCTGTGCTGCTGCTCGACATCGTTCATATCCGTGATGTTCACGGGGTCGAATATTACCGTCACATTGGGCGAGTTTATCTCGTCGAGGAAACGCTTTGTCATTTTTGGGTTCCACATGCTGTGCTTGGTGACCGTCTCAACGCCCACGATGCTGCCCAGTTTCTCGGCGCAGCCGACCAACTCCCGCATACTGCGCAGGAACCTTTGGTAATTTTCCTCGGTGTGGGTCTCGTCGATATTGTTATAAAATCCCGTCTCGGTGCCGACCATGTCACAGCCTAAGTACTTCGCGAATTTAAGGTGCGCCTTGAACCACTCAAGCTCGCCTCTGCGCTTATTTTCGTCGGGGTTAACGGGGTTTATGTAGCAGCCGAGCACCGACACGCGAACGCCGTGCCTCGCCAGAGTGTCCTTGATGTACTTGCCGAGCTCGGGCGTCAGCACGCTGTTTCTCCACTTTATATCCTTAAACGATTTTTTAAGCGCAAGCTGCACGTGCGTCGCTCCCACGCTCTCGAGAGTCTCGGCCAGAGTCTCGATATCCTTCGCCTTGGTGTCGTGGCCCCTCATGCCGAGATTTAATTGATTAAACATATCTCTTTCATCTCCTTATCGGTTTTGTTTATTTAATTATATCTTAATTTATCGGATTTGTACAGTATTTTTTTGGTTAAAATCACATTTTTTATCTCGAGAGCCAAGTTGTGCTTGTTATATCACTCAAAATAAGTTAAAATTAGATGAATAAAACTCGGAGGATATTATTATGGATAAGCGGGAATTTTTGAAAAAGGCGGCAAAGCTGGCCGACACGATCATGCGCGAGAACCGGCCGATCATATGCGAAAAATGGCAGTACGACCGCGGCGTGTGCCTGATGGGGATGGCGGCGGTGTACGAGCTGACGGGCGACGAGAAATATTTTGACTACATAAAGCGCAGCATGGACTATTTTATCAACGAGGACGGAAGCATAAACAAGTACGACCGCACGCAGTACAACCTCGACCACACCAACAACGGCAAAAACTGCCTCTGGCTCTACAAAAAGACAGGAGAGGAAAAATATATCAAAGCCGCGGACAGGCTGATCGAGCAGCTTAATGAGCAGCCGCGCACCAAGTCGGGCACATACTGGCACAAGCGGATCTATCCCAACCAGGTCTGGCTCGACGGTTTGTATATGGCCGAGCCGTTCTCGGCGCAGTACGCCGAGATCAGGGGCCTTGACGAGCGGTTTGACGATGTGCTGCACCAGTTCACAAACGCCGAGCGACTGACCTACGAGCCCCGCTGCGGCCTCAACGTCCACGCCTGCGACGAAAGTAAAACCGCGTTCTGGGCCGACAAAAACACGGGAAAGTCGCTCAACGTCTGGGGCAGGGCTCTGGCGTGGTTCACAATGGCGATAGTCGACGCGCTCGACTTTATGCCGAAAGACCACAACGGCAGAAAAGTTCTTATTGAAATGCTGAACAAGATAATGTCAAATGTGGTTCTGTACCAAAGCCCCGAGGGCGGCTGGCGCCAGGTGCTCGACAATTGCAGAGAGGACAACTACCTCGAATCGACCTGCACTATCATGTTTGCCTATACTCTGGCGAAGGGAATAAGGCTCAAATACCTTGACGAAAAATATTACCGCCCGCGCCTTGACAGAGCACTCGGCTGCGTATTTGAGAAATTCGTGCGCGAGGACGGAGACTCGCTCTATATCACAAGCTGCTGCGCGGTATCGGGCCTCGGCCCCGACGGAAACTTCCGCAGAAACGGAACCCTTGACTACTACTTCAGCGAGCCGATCATAGAAAACGACTGCAAAGCGACCGGCCCCTTCATGAAACTCGCTGCGGAGCTGTAATTAAAATAACCAATTTCGACTAAATTTTAATTAAAAACTTACTCAAACCTCATAATCCGCCCTCTTTGCTGTTGCGTGATTTTTCACTTCGTGTCATTCTGTTCACGAGCCTCTTTCGCTTTCAGCTTTGCAAGCACCTCGGATTTTGAGGTTTGCTTTGTTTGCTTGTTTAATATGCTGTTGATATTTTTCTCATCCAATACGCCGCAGTGATTTTCTTGAAAGCTTAAAAGAATTTCTCTTGCGCGCTTTTCATCGTGTTGTATTTGTGTATAAGCGGAAATATAATCATTATCTTTCATAATGCCGCATATAAACGAAACCGCTTCTTCGGAAAATTTTTCCCATCCGCCATATAGATTTTTTACCGCCGTATCAATCATTTCATAGCTGATAGGTTTCAGGGCCGCCTGATGCTTAGCAAGAATACCCACAATATCCGAGAGATCATTCTTGTATCTTCTTCCGGCTCGCAGTTTCATAGCAATCAGATATTCCCCGTATACCGTCCGAACATTCAAAACTTGATTGAAGGTCTTATAAGGAACGGAATATTGACTCAGCCGCGCGGAATAAGAGTCCGTTTTGGTAAAATCAGCATTTAGCCAACCGGTGGGCAAGCCGAAACGATCTCCGACACGATTGACAGCTTCCTTCATTATGGACACAGACGGGATGATAGCGTCAATATCAGTTGTCATTTCGCGAAAACCATAGTTTTCGATAATTGCCGCGCCGCCTATCAGGATAATTTCTACGGGAACCTTTCTTCCGCCTATTTTCTTATATTCCTTTGACAGTTCGTTCAAATACATATCGAGATTTTCTTTCGTAAAAACTCTGCTGTTGTCAATTGACATTTCTGACCTCGCTTTCTACAATATTAAATCGAATAAATTCTGGAATAGCCTCCGTATATGCGCGACGCTTTGGCAAATCTGACTTACTCGCCGCGCAAAGAGCGAGTACACTTGCGGGATAAATCGTTTCCGAAAGCCTCCGCTTACGCAAATCATCATAATCCTCGCACAATTCTATATCGTTTTCACGACTTATATAGTCCACCATAGCCAAAAGATATAAGCATTCGGGATACCACTGTTTCTCATAGTAGAGCCGTATATCGTCGTTGTTCAGCGTTTCGATCAAAAACTCAATATCACCTAAATTCTTGAGCTTATGACATACATTGCTCTTAAACAATTCAAAAGAGCAGCGGCCGTCAATACTGTCTTTTATCAAATCCTCCATTGAAACTTTCAACTCTTTTGACAAACGATAAACGGTTTCCGCGCTGCACTTCGCAAGGTTGGTTTTGCCGTTGCAGATATCGTTCAAGGTTGAATACGGCACATTGCTGTTGCGGGACAGGCGATACTTTGTCATATTATTCCGCGCTAGTAATTCCGTGATTATCACAACTCTTCCCTCCTAAACTGTTTCTTAATTATATTATATCGGTACACCGTTATAATGTCAATAAAAACTATTCAATAATTTTTATTTATTAAAATACTTGATATTATTCCGAATTTGTGTTATATTAATTTTGCAGCGTAGTTTAATATTTACCAAATCAAGTTTGTGCTTGTTAAAAGCGCAGATTTTGATTGTCATGCTTGATTTGGTATGAACTGCGTTGCAACAGGAATCATGCTGCGTTTTTATGTTTTGCGCGGTTGTGCTTTCTGTCACGCCGCGCGCTTTTTTGTTTATCGCGTCAATCAAAAACGCTGTTTCGAAAAATAAGCGCGGCTGGTTTTGAGTCAAGGTCTGATTTTCCGTAAAAAGCGCCCTGTTTTACCGTGTAGGAAAAATTTAGGGAAATTCTGTGATATAATAGAGAAAACGGATTTTGAAACGCGGCCTTATAAAAATTGAAAAAATTAAAAATTTATATAATCATGGAGGGAAAACAAATATTTTGACGACAGCAATCACAGCTATGTTCCCGGCGTTATATCGGTTGAATACCTGCAAAAGAGCGAACCTTATCTGTTCAGCAAGGAAATTGATTTCACATCGGCCAAATATTCCAACACTCTGCCAGAGGAATGGGACGGCTGCGAGATCACACTGACGAACGATCAAGGCAAGCCGGAGGCCGAATTGGTAATAACCTCGGCAAGCGAAGATAATTTGCAAGGCCTGATTAAATTTGTTAACACAATAAGAGGCGATATTGACTTTAACATATTCTCTGAGGTTATCCCGTCATATTTGAATCATGATAACGCCGCGGATTACGGATATAACAGAGTTGTTGACGAAGCGGGCGAGGAACTGTATGTAAAAGTAGCCGAGGAAGTTGACAGCAAAATTCAGAGCGAGGTTGTGAGCTTTGCGCATGATAAATTGTCAAGTTTCTTTATTGAAAATAACATGGCCGGAGCCGATATGACCTTAGGCAGCTTGAACTCACTTTCATCTGTGCTTGGCGATGTTGACAAGATAATAACGTTTAACAATAACAGAGTTGATATAAATGCCGCGCATCAAGAAGTTATGAACACACCCATGAGCCCCGAAGAAAGACAGGAGCGACTTCGAGGCGATATGCGCGGTATACGACGGCGAGGGCGCGCTGCTTGACACAAAGACCGCCATGGTTGTCGCGCTCGGAGCGGGCGCCTCGACAAGCAAGGCGTTTGAGTTTGACCGCGCCTACGCGTCATACAAAATATTCGCTTGGAGCGACACGGATTCGATGATCCCGATATCCGCTCCCGCGGGTAAATAAACAAAACTATGTTCGCAAAATAATTAAAACTTTCCCAATTAAATCGGCGGGGCCTTTGGGGCTCCGCCTATTTTACGCAGTTCATTATTTTTTTCAGTCTGTGGTTCACGCCCGATTTGGTGAGGGGCGGATTAAGGCGCTTGCCGAGCTCGCTCAGGCTCAGGTCCTTGTGCTCGAGCCTTAGGCGCGCGATCTCCCGAAGATCGTCGGGCAGGCTGTCGAGGCCGACCGTGTCTCTGATCTTGTGTATCGCCTTTATCTGCTCGACCGAGGCGTTTATCGTGCGCGACAGGTTCGAGGTCTCGCCGTTGGCGTTTCTGTTAACGTCGTTCCTGATCTCTTTTTCGATCTTGATATTTATAAGCTCCATCTGGGAGCCGCACGCGCCGAGGAACGCCAGAATATCCTCGATCACCTCGCTGTTTTTCACGTACGCCACGTATTTTTTCTTTCTCGGGGTGAGCTGCATCGGGAAATCAAAATCCTTGAACAGGCTCACAATATCGCCGCACAGCGCCTCGTCGGGCGCCGGGATCTCAAGCGCGTAGTTCTTGTACGGGTCGCTGACAGCGCCCGCTCCCAAAAACGCGCCCTTTAGAAACTCGCGCTTGCAGCACAGCTTTTTTATATCGCCCGAGCGGCGGAGCACCTCTCCGTCGTCGCCCAGCATTTTCAGGTCATATAAAAGCTGCGCGACCCGCACACTGTCGCGTATCTCGGCTTTGTATTTTCCGTTTTGGTCGCCGCTCTGGCGCACCTCCGCCTCTATGCCGAGCCTCCGCGCGGTCTCCACAAAGCTGCCGATAACGTCGGGATTGTCGCTTTTGAGCTTTATCCCGCTCTTTGATATCTCGGACGCGCCAAGCAGGATCAGACCCTTAAAGCGGGAGCGCACGCAGCACTTATCCCGCGGCTCGGCGCGGTAGAGCTCGCGCTTGATTTTTCTCGAAAATGATGTTTTGCCGCCTTCACGCAAGCCTATCACCTCCGCTTGAATTTCGGACTGTAAAGCAGAACTCCCTCTCCGCTGACCTTCCGGCCTTCCTCGTCTCTGTTGATGCTGATTATGTCGATGAGCGCGTCGGCCAGCGCGTATGTGTTGTGGCGCACGTGACCCTCGCTGTCCTCGGTCACCAGGTCGCGCTCGATGACCGTTATGTCGGTCGAGCCGAACCGGCTCTTGTCGTACTCAACGGGGCATGCGCCGTCGTCCTTGTATTTTTTGATTATATCCGGGCTTATCTCGCCCGTGTTCACAATGCAATAATCCAGAAAATCGTCAAATGTGTGGTCGAGTATGGCGAGCGCGTGGTCAAACGCGGTGTAGCCGTCGGTCTCGCCCGGCTGCGTCATGATGTTGTTTATGTACACGACGGGCGCCTTTGACTTGCGCGCGGCGTTTTTAAGGTCCTCGATAACCAGATTCGGCAGCACGCTTGTGTACAGGCTGCCCGGGCCGAGGGTTATCAGGTCGGCCTCCGAGATGTCGCGCAGCACCTCGTTCAGCGTCTCGACGGGCAAAAGTCCGCCCGACTTTTTTCTGAGCCTGACTTTTTTGATAGCGCCGTTGCTCTCACTGACCGAATGACCTATCCGAGATTCGCCCACCACTGTGCTGCCGTCCTCCATTGTCGCGATCAGCTCCACGTCCGACGCGGTAACGGGATAGACGCGGCCGGTTATGTTGAGAACCTCGCACACGTTGCGCACCGCCTCGACAAAATCGCCGCCGAACGTTCCCGTCATCGCGGCCAGAAACAGATTGCCAAAGCTCTGGCCCTTTAGCTGCCCGCTCTCAAAACGGTAGTTCAGCAGCCGCTCCATCACGGGCTCGACCTCGGAAAGAGCCAGTATGCAGTTGCGTATGTCGCCGGGCGGCGGTATTTTCAGGTCCTCGCGCAGAACGCCGCTGCCGCCCCCGTCGTCCGCGACAGTCACAACGGCGGTTATATCATCGGTATAGCGCTTTATGCCGCGCAGCATGGCCGAAAGCCCGGTGCCGCCGCCGATCGACACGATCTTTGGATTAAACGGCTGGAAGCCGCCACCGCGTCCGCGCTCAAGATTTTTATATTTCGAAAACTCGGAACCCGACATATTTATACACCCTTCTGAATGTCCCTGTGCGTTATCACAACGCTGTTCTCGTCATCCGACTTTAAGAACTTATACAGCTCCTCGGCCAGCGTCACGCTGCGGTGGTGGCCGCCCGTGCAGCCGACCGCTATGACAAGCTGGTTCTTGCCCTCTTTGATATACTCGGGCACGAGAAAATCTATCATCGCCGTCAGCATATTCAAAAATCGGCGGCTCTCGTCGAAGCCCATAACATAGTCGTGAACATTGGTCTCAAGTCCCGTGCTGCGCTTGAGCTCGGGAATATAGAACGGATTCGGCAAAAACCTTACGTCAAACACAAGGTCGGCGTCGAGCGGTATTCCGTATTTAAATCCGAAGGACATCACATTTATGATTATGCCTGATTTCCGGCTGTCGGCAAACATCGCTTTTATGCGCGCGCTGAGCTGAGCCGCGGAAAGGTCGGTGGTGTCGAGCACATGGTCGGCCATCGCCTTGGCCGCGCTGAGCAGACGGCGCTCCTTTAATATACCGTCGATTATCCTGCCGCCTCCCGCTCCGGGGTGCAGCCTTCTGGTTTCTTTATATCTTTTTATCAGCGCCTCGTCGGACGCGTCGAGAAACAGTATCTCGCGCTCAAGGCCCATTTCGTCAAGCTCGTCGATAGCCTCCGAAAACTCGCCGAACATATCCTTGCCGGCGCGCACATCGCTCACGACGGCCACGCGCTCCATGCCCTCGCCCGCCTTTGAGCATATCTCGGCGAACTTGGGGATCAGCTCGGGCGGTATGTTGTCCACGCAGTAATAGCCGACGTCCTCAAGCGCCTTTATCACTCCGGTCTTGCCCGCGCCGCTGAGGCCCGTCACGATCAATAAATTCAAGTTATGTCACCTCCGACTAAAACTCTCCTATCAGTTTTACCTCGGTCTCAAGATTCACGCCGTTCTTTTCAAGCACTGTTTTTTGCACGTGGCGTATCACGCTCATAACGTCCTCCGCAGTGGCTCCGCCGTTGTTTACCACAAAGCCCGAATGTTTTTCGGAAACGGCAGCGCCTCCGCATGAGTAGCCTTTGAGCCTCGCCTGCTCGATAAGAGCCGCGGCGTAATAACCCTCGGGGCGCTTAAACGTGCTGCCCGCGCTGGGCTTGTCGATAGGCTGCTTTGAAACGCGCCTCTCGGTAAGCTCCTTTATATCATCAAGTATCACTCTGACGTTTTTGTGCACAAGCCTCATTTCGGCCTCAAGTATAACATAGTCTTTATCCGAGAAAAAGCTGTGTCTGTATCCGAAATCGCATTTGTCGGCGGGAAGCTCCCTCACATCGCAGTTATCGTCGAGGTAGGTCACCTTTGTTATAACGTCCTTCATCTCGCCGCCGTAGGCGCCCGCGTTCATGTAGACCGCGCCGCCCAGCGAGCCCGGTATGCCCGACGCGAACTCAAGGCCAGAAAGCCCGTTGCGCGCCGCCGAATTGGCGAGCTTTGACAGCAGCACGCCGCTCTGAGCGGTTATCGTGTTGCCCGAAATATTTATCTCTCCGAGCGCCTTTCCTATCTCGATCACCGCGCCGCGAATGCCCTTGTCGCCCACAAGCAGATTTGAGCCGTTGCCTATGATCTGATATTTATAGCCCAGCTGCTTAAACAGCTTTATCGCCGCTATAAGCGCGCTTCGGCTCCGCGGCGTCACGAACACATCCGCGGGACCGCCTATCTTGAACGTGGTGTGCGCGCTCATCGGCTCGCTTGTTCTCACGTTTCCGTCGCCGACGACGCCCTTCGCCATCGCTACAACCGTGTTGATCATTTTTGTCCTCCAATCCCGCCTTTATATATTCTTGCCCGACGCGCGCAGAAAACCGATAAATTTCTCGGCGCTCAAATTCATTATCAGTTCCTCGGGAAAATCGATCTCCTCAAGCATTTTGAGGGCGCTTGAGAAATTGCCCACGTCCCACGGGGTGTGGGCGTCCGAGCTGACGACTATCCCGCAGCCGACCTCTTTGCACTTCTCGGCGATTTTTCTGCAGTTCTCGATACTTTTTTGGGGGCGCACCGAGTATGTGTGGTTGTTTATCTCAATGCACTTTCCCGCGTCTCTGGCCGCTCGCGCCACCTTGTCGATATCATAGGGGCAGCGCGAATCGCCGCTGTGGCCCAGGATATCCACATACGGATTTTTAAGCACGTTGAGCCATGTCTCGGTGTGGTCTATCATCGCCCTGTCCTCGTAGCAGGGCTGGTGTATCGACGCCACAACTACCTGCGCCCGCTCGAGCAGGCTCGGCTCCAGGCTGATCTCGCCCCGCTTATTTAACACGTTCGATTCGCAGCCTTTGAGCAGGCGCACGCCCTCGATATACTCGGGCAGCTCGTGCATCGTGGTAAAGTGCCAGTTATGCGGCGAATCGGGCATCGGCCTTGTGTGATTCGTCATGCAGACCAATTCGAGGCCCCTCTCGGCCGCGACGCGCATATTCTCCCAAATCGTGCCGAAAGCGTGGTCGCTGCAGTTTGTGTGGGTGTGCGCATCAACTTTTATATTAATACTCATAATAACATCCCGCCTTTACGCTCTGTTCTGCTGACTGAATTGGTTCATCTGCTCGGTTATGCGGCGGTTGAGCTCCTCGGCCGCGTTGTAACCCATCCTCTTCTGCCTGTTGTTCATCGCCGCCACCTCGAATATGACCGCCAAATTTCGTCCGGGTCTCACGGGGATAGTCAGCGACGGGATATCAAGACCGAGGATATTGGTGTACTCGTCGACCAGGCCCAGACGGTCGTACTGCTTGTTGCGGTCCCAGGTCTCAAGGTGGATTATCATGTCGATATTCTCGGAATCCTTGACCGCGCCCATGCCGAATATGTTTTTGACGTCAACTATGCCTATGCCGCGGATCTCAATAAAATGCCTGATTATATCGGGCGACACGCCGATCAGGGTCTTTGACGAGACCTTCTTTATCTCGACCGCGTCGTCGGCCACAAGGCGGTGTCCGCGCTTTATGAGCTCGACCGCGGTCTCGCTCTTGCCGACGCCGCTCTCGCCCAAAATAAGCACGCCCTGGCCGTATATCTCGACCAGAACGCCGTGGCGTGTGATCCTCGGCGCCAGTTCAAAGCTCAGATAAGCGTTGAGCGTGCTGGTGAAATACGAGGTGGGCTGCGGCGTTCTCAGCACAGGCGTCTCGTACTCCTCGGCCAGTTTCAGCATCTCGGCCGACGCGTTTCCGTTTCTGGTGAGTATCATGGCCGAAATGTGCTTTTCAAAAAGCCGCTTAAGGCTCTTGTACCTGACCTCGGCCGAAAGTCCCGTGAGATACGTGTTTTCCACCATTCCCAGTATCTGTATGCGGCTGGGGTCAAAATAATCAAAAAAGCCCGTTATCTGTAGGCCCGGACGATTCACGTCCGCGGTCTCTATTAGTATTTCCTTGTCGGGATAATAAAGCTTTTCAAGCTTCATCTCGCGAATAACCTTTTCAAGACTGACGGTAAAAATTTCATTCTCCATAGGATCTACCTCTACTGCAAATTTTTCTGTAAAATATATTATAATTCAAGCTTTACCGTTTGTCAATCGGTTTTTAAAAAACACAACGTAGGGACTAGGAAATAGGATCTAGGGACTAGGCTCGCCCCTTGGGGAGAGCTGGCGCCGAAGGCGACTGAGAGGGGTTACTAGTCCCTAGTTACTAATCACTAGTCCCTATGTTGACCCCTCTCCGTCTTTCCGCCTACGGCGGAAATCCACCTCTCCCCAAGGAGCGAGGCTGACGGGACGTCGAGGGCGCCGTCCCCTACGGATTGGGGCGAGGCAGACGGGACATCCGTTGCGCTTGGGAAGATTAATATTACAGCCGAATCTATGTAAACATTCACCTAATTTTGTTCATAGAGTTCCGTGCGATAATGGCTGCGCCCTTCCCAAAACTCGTCAATAATATGGAATACATTTTTATAATAATACCGCTCGGTTGCAATGTCAACACGATCTGCAACATCGGTCGTTTTTATGCAGGATCGTTCATTTTTTTGCCGCGCCGCAATTGTTTATTATAAAAAAAGAGCCATACATTGAGATATTTGCAAGACGCTGCGTCCGCGCCCTATATCCCAAGTATAGCACCTTATATTATTTTTGCAACACCTCTATCGTGCGGCTGTTTTATATCGTGAACTATATCTTTTTATTATCCAGCAATAACGAAAGCGTGAATATTCCGTTATGATATGTGTAATCAAGCTCACCGTTGTATTTTTGGACAGCCGAACGGATACTCTTTAATCCGAATCCGTGATTTGCCTTATCGCTCTTGGACGTTTTGCCCTCTTCGATCTCGACATCACCGGAATAATTAATAATTTCTATTTTTAGTTTTTCTTCGTCGGCATATATGTTCACAACGATACATCTGTTCTCGATTTGCTTTTGCGCCTCTATCGCGTTGTCGAGAGCGTTTCTGAGTATTGCCGTTATATCCATATCGCTCAGCTTTATGCCGGCCGAGATCACAGGCTTTACAAAATATTCGATATCATTGATCTGCGCCAATCGGCCCTCAATGTTTAATATGGAATCCATCGCCGCGTTGCCGGTGTATACGACCGACGCGGCGCTTTTGACCGACTTTTCAAGCCTGTCGGCATATTCGGCGGCAGCCTCATTCTCGCCCTTTTTTACTAATTCCCTGATCGTCGATATATGCTTTAAAAAATCGTGTCTGAGGACGCTCATGTCTTTTTCGTTGGTTTCAAGTATTTTGTAGTTCTCATTATTGTTTTTTATCACCTGCTCGGCGACTTTCAGCTTTAAACGATCGGAATAATTCTCAAAAAAGCTGTAAAGCATCACGTTGCAGTAAATCAAACCGACAACTCAAATATTTCGGCATCATGATATGCCGATAAAAATTGTTTCGTGCGGCTGAGAGCCGCGGCTTCATCATCGCAAATCGCAATCTTCATGTATAATCACCTCTTTGGCGCCTTTTTACTCGAAAAAGTCCTTGATCTTTTCTCCGAAGCTCTTTCTGCGCTTGTATTTCGAGGGGTCAACGCTGTCGTCGAATTGGCGCAGCAGGTCTTTCTGCTTTTCGGTTATGCCTTTGGGGATCTCGACCTGTATCTTGACATACTGGTCGCCCCTTGTCGTGCCGTTCAGCTTGACCGCGCCCTTGCCCTTGAGCCTGAACACGGTCCCGGGCTGAGTTCCCTCGGGTATGTTGTAAGTAACGCTGCCGTCCACCGTGGGCACCTTCACCTCGCCGCCCAAAGTGGCCTGAACAAAGGTTATCGGATAGTCGCACATTATGTCGCTGCCCTGACGAACGAAAAGCTTGTGCGGCTTCACGCGGACTGTTATCAGCAGATCGCCCGCGGGGCCGCCGTTTTTGCCTATGTCGCCCTCGCCGCGCACATTAAGAGTCTGTCCGGTGTCTATGCCGCCCGGTATGTTGACGCTGATTTTTTTGCTGTTGCGCAATGAACCCTCCCCGCGGCAGCTTTTGCACGGGTCGTTAATGATCGTGCCCTTGCCGCGACACACCTCGCAGGTGCGCACCGACTGCATATTGCCGAACGGTGTCCTCTGCACCGAGCGCACCTGTCCGCTGCCGCCGCAGTTTGTGCACCTTGTCGGCTTGCTTCCGGGCGCCGCTCCGCTGCCGTGGCAGGTGTGACACTCTTCCATATGGCTGACTGTGACGTCCTTCTTGGTACCGAAACAGGCCTCCTCAAACGTCAGGTCAATATTCATGCGCACATCGCGGCCGCGCTGGGGGCCGTTTTGGTTCCGCCTTGACGCGCCGCCTCCGAAAAAGCTGCCGAATATGTCGCCCAAATCGAAGTCCTCAAATCCTCCAAAACCGCCGAAGCCTCCGCCGCCGTATCCGGCCGCTGCGTTCGGGTCAACGCCCGCGTGTCCGAACTGGTCGTACCGCGCTTTTTTATCGGCGTCGCTCAGCACCTCGTAGGCCTCGCTGGCCTCTTTGAACTTCGCCTCCGCGCCTTCCTTGTCATCCGGGTTCAGGTCGGGATGATATTTTTTCGCCAGTTTTCTGTATGCTTTTTTGATCTCATCGGCCGAGGCGTTTTTGTCAACCCCGAGCACCTCGTAATAATCTCTTTTATCTGCCATTTGTTTCCTCCACGTAGGGACTAGGGAATAGGATCTAGGTACTAGGCTCGCCCCTTGGGGAGAGCTGGCGCCGAAGGCGACTGAGAGGGGTTCCCAGTCCCCGGTCACTAATCTCTAGTACCTACGTTGACCCCTCTCCGTCTTTCCGCCTCCGGCGGAAATCCACCTCTCCCCAAGGGGCGAGGCAGTCCCGCGGGCGGATAATATCCGCCCCTACAAGCCTTACCTATCACGCTTAATTATTATTAATCCGCCTCGGTGTAGTCGGCGTCGACTACGTTGTTGTCATTAGGCTGCGCATTCTGCTCGGGGCCGCCCTGAGCCTGCTGCTGGGCCTGAGCCTGAGCCGCCGCCTCTTTGTAAAGCTGCTCGCTCGCAGCATAGAACTTCTGCGAAACCGTCTCGGTCTGAGCCTTCACGCCCGCCACGTCGATCGGGCTCGCCTTGAGCATTTCTTTGAGCTTGTCGACCTCGGCCTGAATGGCGCTCTTCTCGCTCTCGCTTATCTTGTCGCCCAGCTCGCCCAGCGTCTTTTCGGTCTGGTATACCATGCTGTCGGCCTGATTGCGAACGTCAACTTCCTCTTTCGCCTTCTTGTCCTGCTCGGCGTACTGCTCGGCCTCTTTGACGGCCTTTTCGATATCCGCGTCGGACAAATTGCTGCTTGCCGTTATCGTTATGGCCTGCTCCTTGCCCGTGCCCAGGTCCTTCGCCTTTACGTTAACGATTCCGTTGGCGTCGATATCAAAGCTTACCTCGATCTGAGGCACGCCTCTGGGCGCCGGGGGTATGTTGTTCAAATTAAATCTTCCGAGGGTCTTGTTATAAGCCGCCATCTCACGCTCGCCCTGGAGCACGTGAACCTCAACGCTGGTCTGGCCGTCGGCCGCCGTGCTGAATATCTGGCTCTTGTTTGTGGGGATCGTGGTGTTTCTGTCGATTAGCTTGGTGAACACGCCGCCCATCGTCTCGATACCGAGAGACAGCGGTGTTACGTCGAGCAGAACCAGGTCCTCAACGTCGCCCGTGAGAACGCCCGCCTGCACAGCCGCGCCTATAGCGACGCACTCGTCGGGGTTGATGCCCTTGTGGGGCTCCTTGCCCGTCAGACGCTTTACTGCCTCCTGCACCGCGGGGATCCTGGACGAGCCGCCAACCAGCAGGACTTTGTCTATCTGGCTTGCGGTCAGACCCGCCTCGCTCATCGCGTCTCTCGAGGGGCCCATTGTCTTTTCGACCAGATCGGCTGTAAGCTCGTCGAACTTGGCTCTCGTCAGCGTTATGTCAAGGTGCTTGGGGCCTGTCGCGTCGGCTGTGATAAAGGGCAGATTCACGTTTGTGCTCGTCATGCCCGACAGCTCGATCTTGGCCTTCTCGGCCGCCTCTTTCAGCCTCTGGAGCGCCATTTTGTCCTCTCTGAGGTCAATGCCGTTCTCCTTTTTGAACTCGTCGGCGAGGTAGTTCAGGACCTTCTCGTCAAAGTCGTCGCCGCCCAGACGGTTGTTTCCGCTGGTCGCCAATACCTCAAACACGCCGTCGCCGATCTCGAGTATCGAAACGTCGAACGTGCCGCCGCCCAGGTCGTATACCATTATCTTCTGGTCAACGTCCTTCGCGAGGCCGTACGCCAGCGACGCGGCCGTGGGCTCGTTGATGATCCTCTTTACGTCAAGACCCGCGATCTTGCCCGCGTCCTTGGTGGCCTGTCTCTGAGAATCGCTGAAATACGCGGGAACCGTGATGACCGCCTGGGTTACTTTTTCACCCAGATAGGCCTCGGCGTCGCTCTTGAGCTTTTGCAGGATCATCGCCGAGATCTCCTGCGGCGTGTACTGCTTGCCGTCGATCGAAACCTTTCTGTCGGTGCCCATGTCGCGCTTTATCGAGCTGATCGTCTTATCGGGGTTGGTGATCGCCTGTCTCTTGGCGACCTGACCCACCAGACGCTCGCCGTCCTTTGTGAACGCCACTACCGACGGGGTAGTTCTCGCGCCTTCGGGATTGGGGATAACGGTGGGCTCGCCGCCCTCCATGACCGCCACGCACGAATTTGTTGTTCCTAAATCAATACCTATTATTTTACTCATAAATATTACCTCCTAACGTAGTGATTAGTGATTAGCGAATAGTGAATAGAATTCGCTTTTTATAATTTTCAGATTTTTGCCTCGCCCCTTGGGGAGAGGTGCCCGCTTGCGGGCGGAGAGGGGTTAACATAGGGACTAGAGACTAGTGACTAGGGACTAGAAACCCCTCTCAGTCACCTTCGGTGACAGCTCTCCCCAAGGGGCGAGCCTATTCCCCAGTACCTACGTTGCCACCTTTACCATCGAATGGCGGATCACGCGCTCGCTGTCGCCCGATTTATAGATATATCCTTTGGCGAACTCGTCGGTTATCGTGTTGCTCGGCTCGTCGCTCTCTCCGGTCATTACCGCGTTGTGCAGTTCGGGGTCAAACTCCTTGCCGACCGCCTCGATCTCGTTGACGTTCAGCGCACCCAGCGCCTCGATAAACTGGCTCCGCACCATTTTTATGCCGCTGAGCATGGCTTCCTTATCGTCGTTGGTCTCGGCCGCGGCTATGGCCCTGTCAAGATTGTCGAGCACGGGCAGCAGCTTGTCGACCGCCTCGCACAGCCCCAGAGTGAAGTTCTCGGTCTTTTCCTTGGCTGTGCGCTTTTTGAAGTTGTCGAACTCCGCAACCTTGCGCAAAAATTTGTCCTTGGCCTCCTCCAAAAGCGCGGTCAGCTTTTCCTCCGCCGACTCCTCGGGCTCAGGCTCGCTTTGCTTTTCGGGCTCCGCGGCCTCGTCCTTGATCTCTTCTTTTTCGGTCACTTCCCGGTCCTTCTCTTTTTCCTTATTCTTATCTTTTGATTTCAAATTTAACCATCTCCTTCTTCATCAGATCCATTGCCGGGCCCGAGCCTGTCATTGAGCATTGAGCTCAGCGTGTCGGACAAATATTTGATACCCGACACCACCTTGGCGTAGTCCATGCGCTGCGGGCCGATAACGCCGACAATGCCGACCAGATCGTCTCCGACGCTGTAGCGCGACACGATTATGCTGTTCTCTTTAAGCTGCGGCAGGGGAAGCTCGTCGCCTATGTAAATGCTCACTCCCTCGCCGTCGGGCGCGATCTCGATCGCGTCGATAGCCTCGCTTATCACGCTCTTGTCGTCAAAGAACTCAAGTATATTTTTAATTTTTTCCACATCTTTATACTCCGGGAACCGAAGAATATTCGCCGCGCCCTCGACAAACACCTGCTTGCTGTCGATCTCGCGTTCCGCCTCGTGAATCAGCTCAAGCACCGAGGCGAAGATCTCCGTATTCTCGCCGACCGCCCCGAGCGCTCCGATCAGGCTGTCCAGATTGGCGTATCCGCCCATCCCTATGCCCGAAATATGCTCGCTGATTATGCGGTTCATGCGGTCGACCTCGTCGTCGGTCACCGATTTGCGCAGCCTGAGCAGCTTGTTCTTGATTATGCCCGAAGAGTTCGAGACGATAACCATGATGTTCCTGCCGTCAATGTTCGCGAGCTTCACGCTCTTTGAGCCGCCGAGACGGCTGATCGGGCTTATGGCGAAGGTCGGCATGCTCGTCACCGCCGAAAACGCCGAGGACACTCCTTTAATTATATTGTCAAGCTCGATAAACTTTCCAAGCATCGCGCTTTTGAGCCTCTGTATCTCAAGAGCGGTCATCTGGTACCTGTCCATCAGATTGTCAACATAGAACCGAAGTCCCGCGTTTGACGGTATTCGCCCCGCGGAGGTGTGCGGCTGGACCAGCAGGCCCATCTCCTCAAGGTCGCCCATCTCGTTGCGTATCGTGGCCGCGCTCAGATTGAGCCCCGTCTTTTTGGCGATGGTCCTTGAGCCCACAGGCTCGGCATTCTTGATATAATCCTCGACAACAGCCCGAAGTATCAGCTTTTTTCTGTCGTCAAGCTCTGCCATAATACCACCTCTTTTGTTTTTGTTAGCACTCAACACATCCGAGTGCTAATCCTGTATTATAATAGCACCCCCTTAAATATTTGTCAATACCTTTTTTGAAAAATATTTTTAACTTTTTGTGAATTTGATTTTGAGCCGGATATATGTACCGAAAATACGTTGTTTCTGAGGTGTGCAGTTTTAGTGATCGTTGTGTTTACGCCATTTTTACGCCAAATTGAAGTTTGTCAATATTATTTTTTAGCATCTGGTTGTCAACATGAGTATAGATGTTTAAGGTTGTTTGTATATCGCTATGTCCTAAATACGCCTGAATAATTTTAGCATCAATCCCTGCGTCAAAACATCTCGTTGCAAAGGTATGTCGCAAGACATGTGGCGTTACATTGATATGCGTCATGTTGGATGTATACTAAAAAAGTAGACAGAAAAAAGCGAATATGTAAAAAGCGAGAATGGATCAATGTCAATAAAGTAGACAGAAAAAAGCGAAGAATTATACACGCATAAACATCGCCTCTTTCTGATTTGGTGTCAGACCGTCATTATGAGAGTGTGGTCTGACAGAATTGTAGAATCCATTTATGTAAGTGAACAAAATGATAAGGCTTTGACGCCAAGTTCAAAAGCAGTCAATGTTTCAATCAAAGGCTCGGGCGCAACGTCGGTGAGTACCGACAGCAGCGGAGTTGTAACCATAAGCTCGACCGATACCAATACCAACACAACCTACGACTTGGCTGCCACGAAGTCGTCGTCAAACGGTAGTGTTAAGATGAATTTGACGGGTAGCAATAGCACCACGGATTCCGTAACTATAAAGGGCAGCGGTGCCACATCTGTTACAACCGATTCGAGTGGTGTTATCACAGTATCTTCGACCGATACAAACACCACATACAGTGCGGCGGGAACAAATCTTGGACTGGTGAAAACGGGCGGGGATGTGACTATATCGAATGGTCAAATCACTGTGAACGGCAAAGCTCCGACATCGCACGCTTCATCGGGTACAACGTATGGAATGGGCACCGGTAGCTACTACGGTCATGTAAAGCTGTCCGACAGCACCTCGACAACATCGGGGGCGAGCAGCGGCGTGGCGGCTACTCCAACGGCGGTAAAGGCGGCATACGATTTGGCGAACGATAAATTATCACTCACGGGCGGTACGCTCACGGGTAATCTTGAAATAATTAATTCTCATACAAACTCAAGCTCTCAGATAGCACTCGGACAACCACTCGTTTGCAGTTATATCATGTCTAGTGCAAGTGGACTTTTCACACTTCAAGGATACAGTGATGTTCAAATACGTGCAGACAACTATGACGACGGCCAAATAAAATTATACGGCGGCGAGACACGAAACCTAATATATAATAACAGAAATATGATTAGCGCAACCGCTACAAAAGTCGTCGGCACAACACAGTCGGGACACACGACCGCCGACTGCGACTATCTATGTGACGGAACGGCG
>CANRHV010000046.1 GCA_947630505.1 uncultured Monoglobus sp.
TTGTTATTATTTTCCCAAATATTTTGCCGGTGATTTGCGCTTTTCGATTATGACCTCTGATCTTCCGTCCACCTCGTCGACGTGGAGCGCCACGCGGTCGAGGCCCGTGCCCTTGATCTTGACCCCGGTGTAGTCGGCGCTTATTGGGAACGTGCGCCGTCCGCGGTCTATGAAGCAGGCCAGCTGTATCTCGGCGGGCGAGCCCAACTTGAGCAGCGCGTCTATCGCGGTGTGTATCGTCTTTCCGGTGTACAAAATGTCGTCGATCAGAACTACAGTCTTGTTGTCTATCGAAAAATCTATCTTGGTTCCGTTTAGAACCGGAAATTTAGCGATAAGATTATGGTCCGCGCCGTACAGCGTGATGTCAAGCGCGCCCACCTCGGTGTCCGGGCCTTCAAGCTCCTTGATATGATCCGCCAGAGCGTCGGCCAAGACAGCGCCGCGGCGCACGATTCCGATCAGACAAATGCTTTTTTCAAACTCGTTTCTCTCCGCTATCTGTTTTGCCATTTTTTTAAGCTTGCTTTCGATTTCCTGTCTTTCAAGTATAACGTCACTCATAAGATCACCCCGCGGCAAAAATTTTTTATTTTTTCTAATTTATTATATCCCAATATTTTCATGTTGTCAACACAGGAGTTTCGGAAAAAGCAAAAGAGCGAGGCGCGCCCGCTCTTTTGGATCAATTGGGAAGACATCTATAATAATTTTTAAAATTATTATTCAAAATTAGTCTGCGAACTCCGTGTAGTTCACGCTTATATTTGAAATGTTGTATTCCGCGGCGCCGCCCGTGCCGGTGTAGATCGCCATAGACAGCTTGTTCCTGTCTATATTGGTCGGAAATGCCGTGAAATCATCCTTGGTGAACCAATCCTTTTCCACCGGTTCACCTTTCTGAACAACCGTTTTAACGCGCGGCGTCACCTTGCCGTTTTTAAAGTCCGCCTCGATCTCAAAATCATACGCTATCGGGCAATCGGCGTCGGTCTTGAACTGGTCACCCGTGCAGTTGAGCCATTGGTGCTCACCCTGTGCCGAGGTGTTCTGTCCCGCTTGGCCCGCGTCAAACATATTGACCTGATCCCATCTTCCGAACAGGGTTCTGGTAATTCTGGCATCGTTTATGCCGTCTGAAAATTTACCGGGCGTATTTGCCGTAAAGTCAATTGACGCGCCTTTTTTGCCGTCTTTATTGGCGAGAACTTTCGGTATCTCGAGCGTGTATTTGAGCATCACGGTCTCGGCTTCAGCAAGCCCCGCTCCGGCAATGCCTACCAAATCCCAATACGCGCCGCCATCAACACCGCTCGTAGCTTTGATATTAAACTTGCCGTCTCCCATGTCGGTCACCGTTGCTCCACTTCCTATAGCGGTCGGCACCGTTGTTACCGCCTTGCTCACAGGGATCAGACCTTTAAGCGATATATCTATCGCCACGCTCTGTCCCGCCGTATCGGCCGCCGCCGTAGCCGCGCCCTCGTCGGGCGTAAATACTCTGTAGCCGCTTGTCCGGCTGTCGATCAAAACGTCATATGTTCCGAGAGGTATATTCGAAACGGTATACGCCGCCGAAGTTTGTCCCTGAGGCACGGTAACGGTTTGACTTTTGATAACAGCGTTGTTTTTCATAACTCTGATCCTGACAGGAACATCCTCGCCCGCGGGGGTTTCTCCCACCGAAATTGTGCCGCCGATCGAGAAAACATTTGTCGTATCCGCTGTAGGCTGGATCTCAAACGATATTGATTTTTCTGCTCCTATGCTCTTATCGGACGCGTCTCTCACATACAGCTTTACGGTCGCGTCTATCGGCTGCTCGCCGTTTGCGGGACGGATAAGGCTCAGCTTGTTTCCGTTAACCGTCGCGAACTCGCTGTCGCTCTCCCACTTAAACTCATATCCGCTCGGGGCGGCGGGGAGGTCGATCTCGCTTACCGTCTGGTTGCTCGTGTCAATATTCGCGGAATTTATCACGCCGTCAACGCCGTCATATTTGCTTTTAACTCCGGCGGGGTCCCAATCATCCGAGCCCTTTGTGAAGGTGTAGGGATTGTATCGAAGCATTGTCCACTCGTCAAGCAGCTGTCCGCGGCGCTTTGAAACGTCTACAGCCTTGCCGGAATCATCGACGCTGCCATACTCATAAAATCTTGCTTCCTCGGGCTTGTTGCCGCTCATGTCAGTCCAGCCGGAGCTTGAGATCAGATACGGATCACTGCTTGAGCCTTTTGCCGCGTTTCCGATTCTTGTGTTGATATACGCCGCGGCGGGTCCCGGAGGCGCGCCCCACGGTCTGCCCATATTTCCGGGCTGGGCCGCGCTTGAGCCGGTGACATAGCAGTTATAGAACAAATAGCCTTCCGACTCTTTGGTATTGCTGGGAGCCGTTACGGTGGCGGATTCGCCTTTTCCGCCCGCGTTGACGTAAAGCTCGCAGTTATCGAACACGGCTGTAGCGCTGCCGCAGATATAGTCGGTTGTGCCGCCGAGCTTACAGTTCTTGAAGTACATTCTGCCGCTGTTTATGCCTATCGTGTCCTGAGTTGATATGATCTCGCAGTTTAAGAACACAGCCTTATCCGCCGAGCAGTGAAGCGCGGCGCAGCGCTCTCTGGGACTGCCGTCAACGCCCTTGTATGTTATATTGTCGCGGGACTGCAAATACGCGTTTATCTCGTCATCGCTCTTGCCTGCCGCTTTCTGCTCATTTATCCATTCCACTCTGTGGAAATTTCCGTTGTTTGTGTCCGGATCAACACCTGTGATATCGGTGAGTTCTTCCTCGGTATAGTATCTGTTGTATGAATTTTCCAGTATCAGATTCTCGGCTGTGAATCCCGTCGCGGTCTTGTCAACTTTAAGCGCCGGACCCCAGTCCTTCGGGCCGTAACTCTTACCGTCGCCTATCGCTTGCGGGTCATAGTAACCGCTTTCGTTGCAGCTGTCATAAAGCGAGCCCAATCCGTAGTACCATGTCAAAAGCGCGTCTCCCTCGCTGTCCGCCTTTTTGCGTAGCGTTATATAGGGTGTTTTTACAACGATCTGCTCGCGATATGTGCCGGGAGCTATGTCGATATATACTCGGTCAGCTTCCGATTTGGGATCTTTTGCCGCGGCCGCGGCTACCGCCTCGGATATGGTGTCGTATTTCGTGTCACCTATATAAGCGCCTTTGCCCGTCGGGTCCTCAGACGGCTTAAGCGTGGGTGCCTGCGAGGGCTCGTCTGTCGGCTCAGTCGCGGGCTTTTGCGTGGGCTCATTCGTGGGCGCAAGCGTAGGTTCATTCGTGGGCTCGGCAGTCGGCGCCATTGTAGGAGTCGAGGCAGGAACATCAGTTCCTACCTCGTATACTGCGCTTTTCGGCTCGATCGTGTCCGCGCCGTCCCATATGTACAGCTTTACTTTGCCGCTTTCGGGTTTTTTGAAGTCTGTATTTTTAACTCCCTCGCCCTCTATTTCGTATATGGCCGAATCGAGCATGACTTTTTCGTCGCTCTCGTCGTATACGCCTATCATCAGGCTAGCCTTTTGGGCCGCGCCGCTGCCGTTATATTTAACTGTAACGTCGAGAGTTCCGTCCGCGCCGTATGATGCGTCTGTGATCATGTAATCATAGTCCTCGGGAGGAACGGGCTCGGCCGTTGGAGCGCTTGTCGGCGTGGCCGTGGGAGCCGCCGTTGCCGTGGGCTTAGGAGCCGCGGTCGGATTTGTGTCTCCGCCGGTGGTCTTGCTGTAGAATCCGGTCAGGTCGCTTGAATCGCCGAGATATTTGTGGTTTATCGTCTCTCCGCCGTCAAACGGGTCCTGCCAGAACAGCAGCCATATCTTATGGGTTCCCGCTATATTTGCGGTATTTTTAAGATCAAGCACGTTGTCTCCGGTCGTTATTAACTGCTTCGCGATCTCGGTTCCGTCCACTGTGTCAAGCATTACGGCGATATATGTGTTGTCGTATCTAACGGACGCCATATTGAGGGTAAGGCTCTTGAGGCCGTCAAAGTCAACGTCGTTCACCGCGTAGCCCACTTTTACGCCGTCAAGGTTTCTGAGAGAACCTATACCGGAGCTTGAAGGACTGGGTTTGTTTTTGTTCCCGTTGCTTGAATAGAATTCTTTTACGTCACTTGCCTTATATACCTTGCTTCCCTCGGTAACGTTTGAGCCGAAGTTTGTGATGGTATATGTCTTACCCGCCTCAACGGGGAAGGTCGCCATGGTTCTGTCGTCGTTCAGCGTCGCAGATACCGCGTTTCCGCTCTCGTCGGTGATCTGCGCCGCGGACATGTACTTTGAGCGCACGCTGATATCCTTTGTCTCGGTCGCGTGGATCTTGGCCTCTGTCGGCTTTGAGCCGCTCCATTTGAGGTCGATCGTCGCTCCCTCGCGGGTCTTGAAGCCCTTATACTCGCCGCCGGTCCACTTGTCGGGCAGAGCGGGAAGCAGAGTTATAGCGCCGTCGTGGCTCTGAATGAGCATCTCGATTATACCCGATGTCGCGCCGTAGTTTCCGTCGATCTGGAAATTGGGGTGCTGGTCGAACAGGTTAGGCGAGGTTCTGGTGGTAAACAGCTGCTCGAGCATTGTCGAGGCCGCGTTGCCGTCCAGCGCTCTGGCGTTTAAGTTGATTCTCCACGCAAGGCCCCAGCCCTGGCCGCTGCCGGTGCTTCTGGCCGATACCGATTTCTGGTACGCCTTGAATATCGCCTGCTCGTTGGGGTCCTCGCTGTAGCCGCTCAGATGCGTGCCGGGGAATATCTCCCAAAGGTGCGAGCAGTGTCTGTGATTTGTGGTGTTGCTTGCGCCGTGGTCGTATACCTGCGTTTTCTCGTTGTTCTTAAACGGATTAGTAACACTCCACTGACCGCTGTCTCTCTTTGAAATATCAAAGCTTACGTCGCCGCGAACCCACTCGCTTATGAGGCCCGCTTTGTCGATAACGTTGGGAGCGACCTTGCCCTGCTCGTCGGCGAGATAGCTTGAGGGCATCTGCTCATCGATCTTCGCCAGCAGATCGGCGTTCTCCTGCTCTTTGCCCAATATCTCGCTCGCCTGCCGAACCATATCATAGAGGTTTCTCACAAGCTGGGTGTCCATAGCGGGACCGGGCTGAACGCCGCCCTGCTCGGGCGAGCATGACGCGGCCGTGATAAGATAGCCGGTCTTGGGGTCAACAACCAGGAACTGCGTGAAGAACTTGGCCGCGCCCACCATGTAGGGATATACCTCGGCGAGATAAGCCTCGTCCTTGTTGAATTTATAGTACTGCCAAGCGTGGTCGAGCAGCCACGCGCCGCCTGTCGGCCACAGACCCGCAGTGGCGTTGTCTATGGGCTGAGTGCCGCGCCACAGGTCGTAGTTGTGGTGCATTACCCACGGGTCGCCGGGCTGATATGTGGAGCTGTCGCCTATGCCGTACTGATATTCGGCGGTATAGCTTCCGCTCTCCGCCAGCTCTTTGAATGTGTCGATGAACGGACGCTCGCTGTCGCCTATGTTAAGGGGCTGAGCCGCCCAGTAGTTCATCTCGGTGTTGATATTTATCGTATATTTTCCGTTCCATGAGGCCGAGAACGCCGCGTTCCACTTTCCGGTCAGGTTAAGGGGTTGACTCTCGGGGATATTGATCTCGCCCTCTCCGCTCGCCGCTCTGCCGTCGCGCGAGCCGCTGAGTATCAGATATTTGCCGTAGTTGAACTCAAGCGCCGCCAGCTGGTTGTCGCCGTCGGAGTATGTCGATCTCACGCCGTTCTTGTTGGCGTCGGCCGTTTTTGAAGCCGCTCCGATCAGGAAGCCCGACTTGCCGTCCTTGGGCTCGCGCACGCGCTCCTCGGTGGGAGTGTCCGAATAGTCCTTGCCCTCGGCGTTGTCGAGAGTCAGGTCTGTCTTTGAGAACTGCTCGGTGAAATCGGCAAGGTGACGCGACTTGATCTGCTCGTAGGTCTTGGACTTCACGTTATTCATATAATACTCGCAGTCTCTCGCGGGCTTGTCGTTGTCGAGGGTCTTATAGTCCACATAGTTGGTCGCGCCGACAACGTATATAGTCGCCTGGTTGCCGCCGCTGACCGAAACGGTCTTGTTGTCCTCACCAACCGAGAAATTGCCGTCGCCGTCGAGCAGCATGCGCGCCTCAAAGTTTATCATGTTAGTCTGCGCTATATTGTTGTCCTTGTTGCCGTTATAGACGGCCGCGCGCACCTTTACCTCTTTGTCGCTTATCTTTTCATATGTATAATATCCGTCCTGCTCGTGATATGTGTGAAGCTGCGCGGTAAAGTTGAGAGGCTCGCTCGACTCCACATGAGTGGCGACTACCTGATCGGGATAGCTGGCAAAGCTCTCGCGCTTATAGTGCGCGCCGCCCAGGTCATACTCGACCGTGACGATACCTGTCTCCATGTCAAGGCTCTTTGCGTAGTTCGAAGCGTCGCTGCTCTTGTGTCCGAAATTGAGGAACACCTCGGCGAACGACTTATACGCTCTCTGCTTTGAGGGAGTGCCGAGGAAGGTCGCCTCGACCATTTTCTCCATGCTCCAGCGGTCCTGAACAGCCGCCTGGTCCTTGGCATTGTTGATGTTGAGCGCCTGATTCGCTATGCTCTTGCCGGCGAAATCGGGGTACTTTGTTCTGAACGCCTCATCGCCGACCAGAACATTCTCCGCGCCTATCTCGGCGGGATTGCCGTTCTCGTCCGCGCCGCGGAAATATCTCCAGTTTTCAGGCTTGCTGCCGCTCGTGAATGTGCCGTCCTTGACGGTGAGCTTACCTTTCGCCTCGTAGGCCTGCTTTACGGTGCTGATCGTGTTTCCGCTCTCGTCAACCACGGTTCCGTAGGGCGAGCCGTCCCAGCAGGTGTCCTCGTTGATCTGAATTACCTCGTCGTCGATTCCTCCGGCTACCATGCCCGCCATGCGGCCGTTGCCGATGGGATAGAAATTGGTCCACACAAACTCGGAATAATCCCAGCTCTCATAATTCTCGCCGGGCTTGCCGTAGGGATTCTGGATCTTGAGAGCGTCCTCGCTCTTGGCCGCGTTGGGGTCAACCTCCTGCACGGTCTTGTACTTGCCGGTCTGAGCCAGCACATCCTCGATGGTTCTGTTTGTCCACATTGTGGTCTCGGGGTCGAAGTTCGCCGCCGCTGTTTCCGCCGCGGCGTAATCAACGCTTTCGGTCTCGGCGAAAACCGCGGGAGCCGCCGTCAGAACCATGACCGCCGACAGAGCCGCCGACAACAATCTTTTTAACATAAAAATTCCTCCTAACGTAGTGATTAGCGATTAGCGAATAGTGATTAGGATACCCCTCTCAGTTAGCTTCGCTGACAGCTCTCCCCAAGGGGCGAGCCTGACGGGCGGCCGGGGTCGTCCGCCCCTACGGCATTTTACAAACTATTGTCGTAGGGGACGACGACCTCGGCGTCCCGAGATGCTCGGATGAGGTGCCGAACTACGCTCCGCTAAATCACCGAATTTATATCTTTATGCTTATATTTTACATTATATTTTTGGACTCAAAAAGAGCCAGTTGATATCAATTTTTATGGGGCCAGAAGATTTTTGATAAAATAAAAAGCGAGAGGCTATCCCGCTTTTATTATATATGTTTCGCCCTCTCTCGCGTCTATCGAGAGAACGCCGGTTTTCGGTTCAAAATCAAATTTTGCCGCGGCTCCCGATGAGTCAAAAACCTCGGGCGGCTTCGAAAAATCGGCGCGTATCTTAATGATCCCGTCTTTTTGAGCTTTCAGCGAGATCTCGGTCACTCGGCCGTCCTTCCACGCCGCCGAGATCTCGGCGTTTTCTCTTGTCCTGAATCCGCTGAAACTGCCGCTTTGCCAGTTTTCGGGCAGCGCGGGCAGAATATCCGCGGTTCCGCTGTGGCTCCGGAGCAGCATTTCCGCTATCCCCGCCGCGACACCCAGATTCCCATCGATCTGAAAGTCGGGGTGCTGGTCGAAAAGATTTGGCGCGGTTCGGCACCGAAGAATCTGAATCAACATTCTTTCCGCCTTGTCGCCACGCAGGGCTCTGGCATTCAGGTTCATTCTCCAGGCCAGGCTCCAGCCCTTGCCGTCAGCGTTGTCCTTGGCGGCGGCAGATCTGCAAAACGCGTCAAACAGCTTTTTCTCGTCCGCGTCCGCGCTGTAGGGATCAAGATGCGTTCCCGGATACAATTCCCAAAGATGCGAGCAGTGCCTGTGCTCGGCTCTCGCCTTATGCTCCTCTATGCCGACCTCTCCGCCGCCAAACGGGTCTGTTATATTATTGTAGTCGCCGCTGTTCGGGTCGCCGCTGTCTTTCAGATCAAACAAAACGTCGCCCCGCGCCCACTCCTTTATAAGTCCCGAATCGTCGATCAAATCGGGCGCGAGCCTGCCCTTCTCATCGGCAAAATAGCTTGAGGGCATCTGCCCGTCGATTTTCGCCAGCAAATCGGCGTCCTCTTTCTCTCTGCCAAGTATTTTGCACGCCCGGCGAACCACATCATAGAGGTTTCTCACAAGCTGGGTGTCCATCGCCGCGCCCGGCTGAACTCCACCCTGCTCGGGCGAGCAGGAGGCCGCCGTTACCAGATATCCGGTCTTTGGGTCAAGTACCAAATACTCGGTGAAAAACCTTGCCGCTCCGACCATGTACGGATAGACCTCGGCAAGATATTTCTCGTCTCTGCCAAATTTATAATACTGCCACGCGTGCTCCATAAGCCACGCTCCGCCGGTGGGCCACAGGCCCGCGGTCGCGTTGTCTATGGGCTGGGTGCCGCGCCACAGGTCAAAGTTATGGTGCATAACCCACGGGTCGCCGGGCCTATATGTCGAGCTGTCGCCTATGCCGTACTGATAGTCGGCGGTTATGCTTCCGCTCCGCGCCAGCTCCTTGAAGGTGTCGATAAAAGGCTTTTCACACTCCGCGAGGTTCAGGGGCTGTGCCGCCCAGTAATTCATCTCGGTGTTTATATTTATTGTATATTTTCCGTTCCAGCCTGCGGTCATCGCCGCGTTCCACTTTCCCGTAAGATTAAGGGGCTGGCTCTCGGGCACGGCAATGTTGTCTCCGTCCGCCTCTCTGCCCGGTCGAGAGCCCGACAGTATCAAATATTTTCCAAAATTAAACTCGAGCGCGGCCAGCTTGTAGTCGCCGTCGGTGTAGGTCGTTTCCACTCCCGCCGAATCTGCCGCAGCCAAATCCGAGCCCGATCCCACACTGTAACCGGACTTGCCGTTTATGTCCTTGCGCACCCTCTTTTCGGTGGGGATTTCGGCGCGCTTGAAGCCCTCTTTGTTGTCTATCGTAAGGCTCGATCTCGAAAAACGCTCTGTAAAGTCCTTGATGTGCCGCGATTTTATTTGCTCGCAGCTCCGCTTTTTGATATTCGCCGAGTAGATCTCGCAGTCGCGCTCGGGCTTTGAGTTGTCAAGCTCAAGCCGATTCACATAGTTGGTGGCGCCGACGATATAGACCGCGGTGTTTTTGCAGCCGCTGACCGTCACGCTTTTTTGATCGCCGCTCACCTCAAAACGGCCGTCGCCGCCGAGTATCATTCTCGCCTCGAACCTTATCGCGTTTGTCTCGGCCAAACGCCCGTCGCGGCCGCCGTCAGTCACAGCGGACACCAGCCTTATCTCGTGGTCGCTTATTTTTTCGTATTTGAGATAGTTTTTGTCATTATGATATGTATGCAGCTCGGCCGTCATGTCAAACTCCGCGTCGGAGCCCGCGCGGATAACTATCGCCTGATCGGGATAGCTCGCGAAATACTCGCGCTTGAAATGATGTCCGCCATGGTCGTACTCGACCGTCGCGACGCCCGTCTCAAGATCAAGACTTTTCACGTAATTTTCGGCCTCTTTGTAACTGTGACCGAAGTCGAGATAAACCTCGACAAAGGATTTATAGGCCCTCTGCTTTTTGGGCTTTCCGAGGAACCTTGTCTCGACAAGTCTGTGAAGGCCGTATCTTTCTTGAACCGCCGAGCGCTCGCGGGCGTTGTTGATGCTGAGCGACATGTTTGATATGCTTTTATTCGCGAACTCGGGATATTTTTCTCTGAACTCCTCATCCCCGACCAAAACGCCCTCCGCGCCTATCGGAGCGGGCGCTCCTTCGCTGTCCGAGCCTCTCAGGTATTTCCATCCGCCTTTCACGCTGCCGCCCGTCGGGTTTTCGGCCGTGATCTTCCGCGCCGCGAACGCTTGCTTCCGAGTGGTTATCCTCTCGCCGTTTTCGTTTATCATATCGGCGTAGGGCGAGCCGTCCCAGCAGGTGTCCTCATTTATCTGTATAACGTCTCTGTCGATACCTCCGGCGGCCATTGCCGCCAGTCTGCCGCAGCCTATCGGATAAAAACGCGTCCACAAATACTCGGAATACGACCAGCCCGAAAATCCTGTTCCCTCATCCATGTAAGGCTTTTGAATCAAATTCCCGTTTTTGTCTCTGACATATGTGTTCTTATCGGCGTTGGGGTCGATCAAAGCTAAGTTTTCGTAAACCCCGGCTTCCGCCAATACATTTTCTGTCATTCTGTCGGTCCATATGACCGTTTCGGGGTTAAATCCGTGTTTCATTCTTTTCCTCCTCAAGCAAGCGCTTCACTTTGCGCTCACCTAAATGATTATACGGTAATATCATCCAAAATAAAAGCTCCAATTGCGTTAAATTTTATGGGGCCAGTTTGATTTATTTGCTTGACTATCCGCCAAACTCGTGATAGTATATATAATAATACATAACTTCGGAAATAACAAGACATAAGAGGAATTTTTTATGAAAAATCTGAAATACAGTTTAAGCAAGAGCTCCGCCTCGCCTCTTTACATTCAGCTTTTTGAAAACATAAAAGCCGACATCATATCTGGCAGGATCCCCGACGGCGAGAGGCTGCCGTCGCGCAGAGCTCTCGCCGAGGATCTGAAGCTTTCGAAAAACACGGTCGAGCTGGCTTACCACAAGCTGATCGACGAGGGCTACGCGGTGGCCCGCTCCAGAAGCGGATACTACGCCAGACGCACCAGCCCGATAAACACCGATATTTCCGAGCCCGATTTTTACGGCAATCCGGGCATCACCTATGTTATGAGCCAGAACGGCACCGACCTGGGCGCGGTGCCCACTCAGGCACTCACCAAGCTGCGCCGCGACATAAGCTACGACAATCCCGAGCTTTTGGGCTACGGCCACAAATACGGCGAGAGCTCGCTCCGCAAGGCGATCTCGCACAATCTTTACGACCTGCACGGGATAACCTGCACTCCGGACAGAATAATAATAGGCGCGGGCATAGACTATCTGCTGCAGCAGATAGGGTGCGTTATGGGCGAGAGCGCGGTTTTCGGCTTTGAAAACCCGTGCTTCGCCAGGAGCTATGTGCCGATAAAAAACATCGCCGCGAGGACCGAGCTGATAAACGCGCGCATGGACAGCTTTCCGACAGACGAGCTTAAAAAGAGCTCCATTAACGTGATGTATGTCTCGGCCGACATGCACTTTCCGACCGGGCGCAGACTTTCGGACAGGCAGCGTAAGGAGCTTATCGACTGGGCGGAATCAGCGCCCGACAATTATATAATAGAAGCTGATTTTGACCTGGACTTTGCCGAAAATCCCGGCTATACTTTAATATCAAAATGCCCCGACAAGGTCATATTTCTAGGCACGTTTTACCGCAGCATAGCTCCCGCCTTCAGCGGCGCCTTTCTGGTACTGCCCGACGAGCTGAAGCGAGTGTATGACCGTCGGCTGCCATATTACATCAATCTCAAATCGCGGCTCGAACAGCAGGTGGTGGCGGAGTTCATAAAAAGCGGCAAATACCGCAGCCACACCGAAAAGCTGCGCAAGCTGTACAAAGAAAAGAGGAGCATATTAAAAACGGCTCTGCTTGATTCTCCGCTGGCGCCGCATATAAAGCTGCACGGCGCGGACAGCGGCACGTATTTTATAATCGAAGTCAAAAACGGCATGAGCGAGCAGGAGCTGAAAAGCGCTGCGAACCGCCACGGCGTGAAGCTGATCCCGCTTTCGGCCTGCCTGATCGCGATGAACGACAATATGCCGCCATGCTCTTTTATTCTGGGCTTCGGCGAACTAAAAAAAGCCGCCATAAGCGAGGCGGCCAAACGCATGATCCAGGCGTGGACATTATAAATGTCCGCGCCTTTAAAATTTAGTCGTATTTCATAGCGATCAGATTTATGCCCGAGATTATGAAGTATATTCCCAGCATTATTCCGATGCCGATCGCCAGAGCGAACGGGCGCACAAAGGAATATATGCCCACGATCACATCGAGCACTCCCAGGAACACGCCCCAGCCCCACGAGCCGCTTATGTCCTTAAGCTTTATCGAGGTGCATATCGCCGTCACGCCGCGAACAACAAACCAGCACGCCATGGCGATAAGAATAACGATATCCGCGACAAACTTGAAGCTCGGCACAAACAGTACCACAAATCCCATGATCGTTGATATGATGCTGAACACAAACAGGAATCCGTATCTCTTTTTCGAGATTCCGGCGATTATTCCGTATATACCCCAGACAAGCAGCATGGCGGCGAGAAAATATCCGCCGTCAACAAAGGTGCGGATCGGCGTCGACATACACGCGATGCCTCCGATTATCAAAATAATTCCGAGAATGATTGACAATACTCTCATGATTTCACCCCCTTTTAATTAAAAATTTATATCGTAAATTATATTATATTATTATTAAAATGTCAAGAAATATCGGGCGCCCGACCTTACACTCTCTTGTAAAAATTATAGCCCAATTTGGTATAGCCCCGCTTTTCGTAAAAAGCGTTGGCGCCGTATCTGGCAAATCCGCAGTTCAAGGCGACAAGGCCCGCGCCGCGCTCGCGGGCGAATTTTTCGGCCATATCCAGAAAATCCGCGCCTATGCCTTTGTTCTGGCAGCTGATGTCCACCGACATGGAAACGACGCGCACAATTCGCCCCGGATACTCAAGGGTTATGCCCTTTTGCAGCACGATGTATCCGAGCACGCGCTCTCCGCTGCCCGCCACATATACGCGGTAATCTTCGTCGCTGTCAATCATATTCAGCCTTTCCACCAGATCGGCGCGCGAAACGAATCTCCCGACCTCCCAGTTGACAAGTCTGTAGATCCCGTCAATATCGCTGTGTCTCAGGCCTCTTATCACATATTTTATCACAAAATCCCTCTCCCCAAATAATATTCCCCGAATAATCGCAATGCCGCGCGCCCGCGGCATTTTTGATTTTAACATAATTCGATCAATATTTCAATAATTTGGGAGAACAAAATTCATAAATTTTACGAGGCCCTCACCATATCCAAAAACGCGGAGTGGACCGTTTTGTTATCGTTCAGCTCGGGGTGAAACGCGGTGACAAGCATATTGTCCTGCCTCGCCGCGACTATTCTTCCGCCGACACGGGACAGGATCTCGACCCCGTCTCCGACGCCGCTTATATACGGCGCCCTGATAAAGGTCATAGGCACCTCGCCCATATCCCCGAACTCCGCGGCGGCCGAAAAGCTGCCGAGCTGCCGCCCGTACGCGTTGCGCACCGCGGTTATGTCCATTGTACCGAGGTACACATGCTCGTCGTTTTCGATACGCTTCGCCAGCAGCAGAAGTCCCGCGCAGGTGCCGAACACGGGCAGACCGCCTTTTATCAGCGCCTTGATTTTGTCCGCCATGCCCAGCTCCGCCAGCAGCTTGCCCTGCACCGTGCTTTCGCCGCCGGGAATTATCAGTCCGTCAAAAGCGATCTCTGTATCTCTCAATTGTCTGATCTCAAATGTCTCGGCGCCGAGGCCGCCGAGCATTTTTTCGTGCTCGGCGAACGCGCCCTGCAGCGCCAATATTCCGATTTTCATGATGATTATTTTCCTCTTTCTTCTATAGTAATTTATATAATTATTTTCCGCGCTCTTCCATAATAAGCTCGATCTCGTGCTCGTTTATGCCGACCATGGCCTCGCCCAGGTCCTCCGACAGCTCCGCCAGCATATCGGCGTCCTCGTAGTTCGTGACCGCCTTGACTATCGCCGCGGCTCTCTTTTCGGGATCGCCCGACTTGAATATGCCCGAGCCGACAAACACGCCCTCGGCGCCCAGCTGCATCATCAGCGCCGCGTCGGCCGGTGTCGCCACGCCTCCCGCCGCGAAGTTAACCACCGGCAGCTTTTTGTTCTCGTGAACGTAAACGGCCAGATCGTACGGCACAGCAAGCTCCTTGGCGGCCTCGTACAGCTCGTCGGCGCTCATCGAGCCGAAACGTCTGATCTCCGACTGCATGATCCTCATGTGGCGCACGGCCTGCACCACGTCGCCCGTGCCGGGCTCGCCCTTGGTGCGGATCATCGCGGCTCCCTCGTTTATGCGCCGCAGCGCCTCGCCCAGGTCTCTCGCGCCGCAGACAAACGGAACGCGGAACGCCGTTTTGTCTATATGATATTTGTCGTCCGCCGGAGAGAGCACCTCGCTCTCGTCTATATAATCTATTTCTATAGCCTGAAGTATCTGCGCCTCGGCGAAATGGCCGATGCGGCACTTTGCCATGACCGGTATCGTGACCGCGTTTTGTATGCCCTTTATCATTTTCGGGTCGCTCATGCGCGAAACGCCGCCCGCCGCTCTGATGTCCGCTGGTATGCGCTCAAGCGCCATTACCGCGCAGGCTCCCGCCGCCTCGGCGATCTTCGCCTGCTCGGGCGTGGTCACGTCCATAATAACGCCGCCCTTGAGCATCTGCGCCAAATTCTTGTTAAGCTCGAATCTCTCGTTTTTCATAAAAAATTTCCTCCTGTCCTTCTTGACATATAATTTTAAAACATGTATAATTATACCACCATCTGACACCTTTTAAAGTGTCAAATTATAAATATTTTATGAGGTCAAATTTATGTATAACTTCACGATCGAGCTTGAGCAAACCGGCAAAAAGCCGCTGTACACGCAAATATACGAACACATAGCCGACGAGATACGAAACGGGCGGCTCGAGGAAAACGAGCGCGTTCCGTCAAAAAAAGCGCTTTCGGCGCATTTGGGAGTCAGCGTGAACACGGTCGAGACCGCCTATGAGATACTCGCGCAGGAGGGATACCTGCGGCCGGTGCCCAGAAGCGGATATTACGCAAGGCGCGTTATCGCTCCGCAGCTGAGTTCGGCCCCGACAGTATTTGAAGAAAAGCCGACCGAAAGCTTTGCGGCGGATTTCAGGACCGCGGGCGCGGACGTGAGCTCGTTTCCGTACTCGACCTGGATAAAGCTTTCCAAAGAGGTGATGTACCAAAATCCCGAGCTTTTAAATCACGGCGGATTCAAGGGCGACGTTGAGCTGAGAGACAGCATCGCCAAATATCTGAGGGAGTTCCGCGGTGTGCACTGCTCGGCGTCTCAGATCATAACGGGCGCGGGGATGGAATATCTCGTGATGCTGCTCTGCGGACTGTCGGGGAGTGAAAGGGTCTTTGCCATAGAGGACCCGGGCTACGGAAAAATTGATCTGATACTGAAAAACAGCGGTCGAAAGGTCCGCTATGTTCCGCTTGACGAAAAGGGAATATCGGTCAAAGAGCTTGAAAGATCGGGCGCCGACACGGTGTACATAACACCGTCGCACCAATTCCCGAGCGGCACCGTCATGCCGATAGACAGGCGCGAGGAGCTGCTGCGCTGGGCGGACGAAAAGCCCGAACGCTACATTATAGAGGACGACATAAACTGCGAGTTCTGCTTTCTGAAACGTCCACACACGGCGGTGCAAGGCATATACGGAAGCGAGAAGGTGATATACCTCAACACGTTTTCAAGGGTGCTGGCGCCGTCGGTCAGGATCGCGTACATGGTGCTGCCGCCGCTCCTCCTCCGCCTCTTTGAGAAAAAATTCAGCCGCTACGCCTCCACGGTGCCGCGTTTCGAGCAGCGCACACTGGCGCGGTTCATATCGGAAAATTATCTTTCGCGGCACCTAAACCGCGTGAAAAACATATACAGAAAGCGCCGCGACATGCTGATCGAGGCGGCCTTGTCATCGGATTTTCCAATTGAGTTCAGCGGCGAAAAGGCGGGCCTGCACCTGGTTTTAAAATCACCCGCCGCCTCCGAAATATTAAAAAAAGCCGCCGAAAACAACATAAAGCTGTACAGTCTCGACGACTATTATTTCACCCCACGCGAGAACCCCTCAAACGCCATAGTTGCAGGCTACGCCGGAACCACCCCCGAAAACATAGCCCTCCTAAAATCCCGCGTCCTCTGCGGCCGCTAAATAAAACGGTAAAACTCCGATTTATTTATTGACTATTTTTTAATATATGTTATATTTAATACACCCTGGCGGTTATACATTTTTGTTTATCCGAAATTTCATTCAGATAAATACGAAAAACATAGCCGATACACAGACTATGCTTTTGGAATTAATTATACAAAAAGCCTCCATAAAGAAAACATATCGAAGCCTTTTTTCAGGATATATTAGTATTTAAAGTATTTATAATTAAATGAAATTCGTCACAGATTTTTTCTGATTGATCCGATAGTTTTTTTTGTATTGTACTTTTAGGCATATTTCTAATAGCATCGTCAACTTTTCGAAGTAAGCTTTCTTCTTCTTTAAATATAATATACACTAAAGGAAAGTTTATATCATTAAGATATCTAACGTAATATTTGCTTTTGTTACCAACATGCTCAAAAATTCCCTCTTTTTCAATTAAAAATATTATTTCTTTTTGTATCTTATACATATTTGCTAAAACCATATACCAACACTCAATTTCCTCGGGGGACATTTTTCCGATTTGAGAGATTAAATTCTTTTGTGTTTCGCCGATTTCCAGTATATTCGATATAATATCCTCCCATAGCAATTCTTTTAAAAATTTGCGTCTCCCGGGAAATACTTTGCTATATATTACACGCTGTAAAAATCTGATAACAAAGAAAACTACTACAAATACAAATATTACATTAAATGTAACATCTGCGCAGCGTGCTAATATACTCATATTATTTTTTATAAAGTCCCATAAATTTGTTGATGTATTGAAGTGGGTCGATAAGCAAGCAAATACCCATTCACCAAACTTATAGATTAAACCGGTACTTTCTCGAGCAATATTTGTTAGTGCAGAAATTATTGCAGAGAAAGCTACAGCAAAAAATTTTGAATAAAAATATGATGTTACATTTAGTTTTTGCATTTTCGATAAACTAAATCTCATCATTTTTGCCCCCTTCCAGTATACGCTTTCCGCAGGAGTCTTTTATTTCATATTTCTTCACAATATTTGTTATAGCCGTAATTATAGATGCAGCAAACTTTTTATGCCTTTTTGAGTAATTTAACATTTGTATATTATTCACGAACAAACTGATAAATCCAAGTATATTATAAGAGCAATCATTAGGATAATTTCTTATTTCCGGTGTATACTGAGTACACTTTTTTAGTAATTCCATTTCAAATATAGTGCTTAATATTTGATTATCATACAATAATTCAAATAAAATATATAATAGTTTACTGGTGTTTAGTGGAAGTTTAATCTGATGATTACGGCGAGTTTGACATAATTTTTTAATTTTTATCCCTGATGTTGCAATATTTTGTCGTTCTGCCCGACTCCTTAGTGCTTTTATTCCACAATTACAGTAGTGAAGCTCTCCCACGAAACTACATTGTGCTCTTGACGATTTTTGACTTATAATCTGCTTATAATGAGCTCCAAAATTATATATATTAATATCGTTTGTTCTTTTTTTGAAATCATCGAATATTCCATATATTACTAAAATATCCCTAAGCATACTTGTAGCTTCTGTATCTAAACAGGTTCTATCATTTATTTTACTTTTTATGTAGAATATACTCATAACCTTTCCCTCCTAAAAATAAATTTCTCATATAAATAAATTTCTCATATATTAAATGTGTAGTTCATTTCAAAGCCACATATCAAAAAACACAGCCTTGATTTATGATGCAGCCATGCATTCACACGATTTAATTTTATATACACAGTATGATAACCAACACCTGCACCATTTAACAAGCACAAACTGCGTATATAAAATTCCCTGTTAAATATATGGCTATACTTAATTTACCACAATATGGCACGATTGTAAAAATATAAAATTTAATATTTTTCTGACTTTTCTGACGCTGCTAATCCACGACTTATACATCAAACAAAGCTATTGACGGAAAAACGTGGTAAACTGCGGTTTTACCGTTTCTGCAAAGAAATGGCATAGCTTAAGCTGTGTCATTCCACTCGAAATTTATCTTAACGTTTCATCTGACACCGCCCCCTCGACGCCTTTATTTTATGTATTTTTCGCTCATATTCTCAAGTATTTTTATGCTGTCCGCTTCGGATATTGTGTAATTATCCCAAACATACGGCATAAAGTCGTTCATCACGTCGAATATCGCTTTGTTTTTAAGATTAATAACAAATCCGTCCATGTAGCCCGTGTCCGAAACATAACTGTAGAGCATGGTGTCTATTCCGTAAACGAACGGGTACCTAAGCGGCTCCTTTGTAAAGCGGAAACTTATCTTCTCCGGTATCTCCCTGGCGTATTGTATAAGAATATCAAAAAATTTTCTAAGCTGGGCGGGCGTCATGGGATTGAAACGCTCGGCATGGTCGAACGACAGGCCGGTCTGCATCATATGCTTTATTGACTCATGGTCAAACAAATAGCGCTTTTTAGCCGCGTCGTTTTTCATAAAGCCCCTCTGACGCTCGACAAAAGCGTTAATGAGCTTTTGCACATAGGGATGGTCTTTGGGAAATCCGAAATAGTTTATGTCCTTAAACATATCATACACGATATCATAAGGGAGATTGCCGAAGCAGGGCGCGCCCTCGCTGTAGTATGTGACGCCGCTGTCAAAAAGCGCGCTGTCGTTCATAATGTCTATATAATCCGACACGCGACTCCCGTGCTCCTTTATCGGCGCGCAGGTCTCGTTGAATTTGTCTTTTTTGTAGATAATGTGATCGTAGATCTCCTCGGATATCGGCGCTTCCAGATAAATATAATCATCCCGAAAATGCTCGAGCTTGAAAGCGTAATGCTCCGCGCCGCTTTTGCACAAAATAAACACGCCCTTAAAACCTACATGCTGCGCGAGCAAGGGCGTGTAATTCTTGTGCGGTTTTAAAACAAGCAGCGCGTTTATCTCATGACAGGTCATGAGCTGCTGCGAGAACTGCAGATAGTTGAACACCTCGGTTTTTTCGGAATTGCCGAGAAAGCAGTCAATATCACCGATCAATCTGCTGTCGCTGATGCCCGACATAAAAACAACCGACTCGGTTTCGGCGGCGCGCTTGAGCGCGTCCGAAAAACGCAGACGCTTTCCGTTTATCGAGACGCCGAACCCGCCGCCCGACGCGCCTCTGTATATACTGCTCAGTATATCGCGCGACTCGGCGGCCTTGCGGCTGATCATGCCTTTATTTAAAAACTCACCAATTTTAGCTTTCTCGGCATTCGAAAAAACTATTTTTCTATCAATCTGCTCGATCAGCTCGCTTGTCTTTTGAACGCTGTAATAGTTCCCGAACAAGCGGTACAAAACATTTCTGCTTTTCAGACCGAGCTCGCTTGAAAGCTGTGTAACGCTTATGCCTCTTTGAGCGATAATTTGTCTCAAATACTCTCCGATCGTCATATTTCAACAGCTCCGTAATTCTCGTATTCCTTAATAATATAACACAAATCCCGTTTTGTTGTCAATCCGGTGTCACCATACATTACCGTTGTGACACAAGTTTTTTTTAAATAAAATTTGACGGCGTAATACGGCTACGGAAAAATCGTGCTAAACGATACATCGGATCTTATTATATTTTCGCAAACTCAAAAAATAATAATAAAATTTTTAAAAAAAGTCTTGACAAACAGCCCAAGAATTGCTATACTGTTAAAGTCGCAAATGCGGAGGATCTATACGCGGGTGTAGTTCAATGGTAGAATCTCAGCCTTCCAAGCTGATTGCGTGGGTTCGATTCCCATCACCCGCTCCACTGTTATAACCGCATCACAGCCGGTTATAACTTTTATTATGCTGTCGTGCGCCTGTAGCTCAGCTGGATAGAGCAACTGCCTTCTAAGCAGTGGGCCA